>CAYGSH010000013.1:0-37938 GCA_964352515.1 uncultured Methylophilaceae bacterium
GCCCATAAAGCAGATGCTTTATTAACTGTTTCATCTTCATCTGTTAACAATAGTTCGCCATCTTTCATTTCTGACTTTTTCATTAAAATTGGCAACATGATGTGATCAGAATACTTACGAACGATTGTTTTCAATTTCCAATCGTTTAAAAACTCATCTTCATCTGCTCTTAAGTGCAAGATAACGTCTGTTCCACGCTCTTTTTTATCAATCGCATCTAATGTAAAGTCGCCTTCCCCAGTAGATTCCCACTTAACGGCTTCTTTACTACCCGCTCTTCTTGTGAGCAAAGTCACTTTTTCTGCAATGATAAAAGCTGAATAGAATCCAACCCCAAATTGACCAATTAAATTGGCATCTTTGACTTGATCACCACTTAACGCATTAAAAAATTCTTTCGTTCCAGATTTAGCGATGGTCCCGATGTTGTTAATGACCTCATCTCTATTCATTCCGATACCATTATCTGAAATAGTCACCGTGCGCGCTGATTTATCAAATGAGATTCTGATTTTTAATTCACTGTCATCTTCATAGAGCGCACCATCAGCTAAGGCTTCAAATCGCAATTTATCTGCAGCATCTGAGGCATTTGAAATTAACTCACGCAATACAATTTCTTTATTTGAATACAATGAGTGAATCATTAAATGTAATAGTTGCTTTACCTCAGCACGGAATTCTAACTTTTCTGATTTATCTTTTGCCATAGTTTTCCTTTTGTCTCATTAATTAATCCGTTAAACTAACTCTGCCTTTATTTTGGGTTAAAAATTCAAATTTCAAGCGTTAAATTAATAATTCATGAGAACAAAATGGTAACAATCATCGTTAAAGAAATAAACCAACAAAATTACCATGTAACAGTTATGGCTGCTAGCACTACTGAACATGAGGTGTCGGTAGATCCTAGTTATGCTGAAAAACTCTGTGGAAGCACCATCAGTACAACTGATCTTATAAAAAAATCGTTTGAGTTTTTACTTCAACGAGAATCAAATAATAGCATTTTACGACGGTTTAATTTGCAGGTGATAAAGCAATACTTTCCAGAATATGAACGTGAAATAATCAAGTAAATGATGAAAGCTTTGAGTTAATTAATATGGATGCATTAATAGGTCTTATTTCAGGTTTAATGATTGGTGGCTTGCTAGCGTATATTTTTATGCTTCAAAGAAGGAAACTGAATACAGTAAGCGCCGATAGTAAAACCTTGATGCAAAACATCGAAAAAGTGTTTAAAGTTGCCCTTGCTGAAGGTACATACAGTGATATTTTTGATTACAAAAGTGAACAAAGTCGATTCTTCAACTTATTCAAGACTAAGAAAAAAGCCTTACTTATATCAGAAGCAAAAGTCCTTGTTGGTTACGACTTCGCAAAAGTCAAACTGGCTATAGATGAAAAAAATCAACGTATTACCATTCTTACTTTTCCAAGCCCAGAAGTCTTGGCCATTGATCCTGAATATAAATTCTATGATGCAGATAGCGGTATTTTTAATCGTTTGGGAAAAGAGGATTACAGCGCAATGGTGAACGATGCAAAAAGCCGTATAGGGCAAAAAGCATTAGAAAGTGAACTACCTAGATTTGCTGCAAATCAAATGAAATCGCTTCTAACGAATATAGATGACAATACGCGCTGGCAAATCTTTTACCATAACGATGATAATAAGCCCATCTTACTAGAAAATGCAGAACTGCCTTACCAAACAGATTTAATTGAGCAAATAGAAACGAAATGAAACTAGGCTAACAAATGATTAATAGCTAATTGTGCCATTATAAAACCGAAAGGTGCTGTTACGGTTACGCTTGAACCATAGCCGGCACAATTTAAACCCGTAAGACTCTCATTTACTGCTTCATCACATACAGCAGTGGGCTTGATGACTTGCTCGTCAGAGTACACACAAGCAACTCCAATTTTCGGAGATTTTTTAATATTCCTTGCTTTAGGAAATCGATGATCTCTACGCAGTTGATTGCGCACCTTTGCAAGCAACTTATCTCCTGTGACTTTTGATAAGTCCGCCACTTGCATTTTAGTAGCATCTAACCGTCCACCTGCACTACCTGACATCACTAACGATTGATTATTTTGTTTACAATAAGCGGCTAAAGCGACTTTTGCTTTGGCATCATCCGTGCAATCTAATATGACATCATAATGAAAATCCAATTGCTGCTCAATATTGTCAGGTGTAATAAAGTCTTCAATCTCTTTAACAATACAAACAGGGTTTATTTGTAAAATACGGTTACTCATCGCCGTCACTTTTGCTTGGCCAAAGTTACCATCCAAAGCATGAATCTGGCGATTGACATTCGATTCTGCTACGTTATCTAAGTCTACTAAGGTTATTGTACCAACTGCATTACGCGCTAAAGCCTCAGCGGCCCAGGACCCAACGCCGCCAACCCCAACAATAACGACATGTGAAGATTTCAATCTGTCTAAACTAGACTCTCCATGCAATCGCGATACGCCAGCAAATCGCCGCACTAAATCAGGGGTATCACTCATATTTCTAGAACGACAAATGCAGCCGCCAAGTTTTTCTCATCGCTGATACTAACATGCATGTGACAGATTTTTTTATCTGTTAAAAAGTCTTGCAATACATTCGCTAATACTAAAACTGGCTTGCCTAAATCATCATGAGAGATAGCAATATTATGAAATATGGCTGGGTCACGCAAACCTGTTCCTAGCGCTTTAGAAAAAGCTTCTTTTGCTGCAAACCGTTTCGCTAGAAACCTAGCTTTAATCTTAGAATCTAAATAACTTGGCATTTCACAATCGGCAAGAATTCGCTTTGCGAAATCATCTCCAAACTTATCTATTGAAGACTCAATACGAGCGACTTCAACGATATCCGTGCCTATGCCAAAGATCATTTTGATGTTGCTTCTCTAATCAGCGCTTTCATCTCCCGCACAGCATTATCCCAACCGACAAATAAGGCATGAGCGACAATCGCATGGCCAATGTTGAGCTCTTCAATTCCATTTAAGGCTGCGATTTTATGTACATTATGATTATTTAAGCCATGTCCCGCATTAACGACTAGACCTAACTCAAGAGCATGGTCTAATGCTTGTTTAATTTTTTGCAGTTCTGCCATTTGAGTAAGTTCAGTGGTCGCATCTGCAAAAGCGCCTGTGTGTATTTCTATAACTGGAGCACCAGCTTTATGTGCAGCGTTGACTTGTTCGATATCAGGCGCAATGAATAGAGAAACCCGAACCCCTGCGTCATTTAGTTTTTTTGTAGCTGCTGCGACCTTTTCAAAATGCGCGATGACATCTAAACCGCCTTCAGTTGTTCTTTCTTCACGACGCTCAGGTACTAGGCATACATCTTGTGGTGCTACTTTTAGCGCGATATCGATCATTTCATCAGTTACTGCACACTCGAGATTCATTTTTGTCTGTAATAATGGACGTAAAGCATAAATATCAGCATCTTGCATATGTCGACGATCTTCACGTAAATGTAATGTAATACTATCAGCGCCAGACTGCTCAGCACGTAATGCCGCCTGAATAACGCTGGGGTATTTTGTTCCACGTGCTTGACGTAATGTTGCGACGTGATCAATATTGACACCTAATTTTTTCATCTAATTTCTCTGTTATCTTATATTAGGGCTAAGTTATAGTCCTTGTAAATCAATGAGTAGTTGCCTTGTATATAATGGCTTATCGCCTAGATAATGTGCAAGTAGATAGCGCATGAGTTGCTTACTTTGTTGTTGTGTCTGCTCATTATTGTAGTCATCTTGCGCCATTTCCAAGAGTGTTTTACCTTTTATATCAACACCCCCTCTTGTAGAAGATGGGTCACATGCACCATATTCTGCTTCATACCGATATAGCTTTTCTTCTTTAATTAGTGCATTATTTTCATCCATACTTAGTGGAACAGCATAACCCATTTCTTGTAACATTTTGAGCTCAAAACGTCTTAAATGTGAAGCTAGATTAACACCTTTAGCTAAAGATTTTAAAGTCGTTTTATAGTAATCAAACAATTGCTCATGCGCATCTTCTCTTGGCAGCAACCTTAATAGCAACTCATTAAGATAAAAACCACACATCAGCGCCTCGCCTTGCAGTATGACTAATCCATCTGCCCAATCCACACTATGCAACGTCTTTAATTCATTCTTACCAGACCATGTTGCTGATAACATTTGAAATGATTGTAACTGACCCCTCATGGCTGACCTTGGTCTTCGTGCACCTTTTGCCAATGTTGCTACTCGACCATGCGTCTTGGTAAAAAGCTCAGCAACCAAACTGGTTTCTTTAAAAGGGTAAGTGTGTAACACGTAAGATGATTGATGATCTTGCCTGTGTTGGTTTGTTAAGCTTGCCATAGTAATTATTTGATTGTTGCCAAGCTTTTTAAGGCCTCGTCTTTTGCTTTTTCAATTAAGAGTGGCACCAAACCACCCCCCTCTGTAAACACAATCAACCCAAAGCGTATGCCCATTTCAATACTTTCAGGTATGAACTTTCCAAATCCAAATCTTGCATTGCGCAAAATTTGCCACGTCCCTTTAGGTTCTAAAAATTCAGGCTTTGCAAAATAACGAACAACTTCATCTTCAGGCACATACGCTAGGGCATAGTCATTATCACCAGCCAAAATAACCCAACCCATACTGCCATTTTTATCTACATTCTTTAGTTGGTATAAATACCATTGCGCATCTTCATACACTAATTGAAAGACATTATTAATGCCTCCAGTATTTTTATTGATGGCGTAGTAGACACCTTGGTCGTCTAGATTAATTTGTTTTGCATCAATCTGATTCATCAATAGTCTTTATTCACAAACTCTAAATTAATAGCCCAAACTCTTAAGTGCCCTTTCATTGTCTGCCCAACCACCTTTTACTTTCACCCAAGTTTCCAAGTACACTTTTCCACCAAACAATTTTTCCATATCTTGTCTGGCTTCTGTCGATATTTGCTTCAGCTTGTCGCCACGCTTACCAATTATCATGGGCTTTTGACTGTCTTTATCCACAATGATAGCTGCAAAAATACGACGCAAATTATTGATTGTTTCAAACTTTTCGATTTCAACTGCAATTGAGTATGGAATTTCATCTCCTAATAGTCGAAAAATTTTCTCACGTATCATTTCAGCCGCCAAAAAACGTTCATTTTTATCAGTGAGTTCATCTTCTTCATAGATTGCCTCTTGCTCAGGCAGCTGTTCTCTTATTGCTTCTAATAAATCATCTAAATACAAATTCTTTTTAGCACTGACTGGCACAATGCCAACAAACGGATGTAGCAAGTCAAAGTCTTGAATTAATGGCAAGAGGTTATTTTTATCACCCATCAAATCTGCTTTATTCACCACCAAAATAACTGGTTTATTGTTAGGCAATAAATGAAGTACTTTTTCATCCGCCTCTCCTAACTTCATTGGTTCAACTACAAATAACACCACATCTACTTCATTGAGTACCTGTGTAACAGTTTTGTTCAATGATTTATTCAGCGCATTTAAATGCTTTTGTTGAAAACCAGGTGTATCAACAAAGATAAACTGTGTATCCTTCGTAGTATGAATCCCTAAGAGTCTATGCCTTGTGGTTTGCGCTTTACGAGAGGTAATTGCCAGCTTTAAACCTAATATATGATTGAGCAAGGTGGACTTACCAACATTTGGCTTGCCTATAATAGCGACTGTCCCACATCTAAAATTTGTTGTCATCTTGGCTCTTTAATTTTTTAAAATGATTTCTAAGGCTTGTTTCGCAGCCATTTGCTCTGCGTTTCTTCTACTGGCTCCTTCACCAATGGTATTCACATCTAGCGTTTGTATATTACAACTGACTTTAAATGTCTGAGCATGGGCTTCACCTTCAATAGAACTAACAGTATATTCTGGCAATTCTATTTTTTTACTTTGTAAATATTCTTGTAACTTAGATTTAGCATCTTTATCAATGATGTCAGGGTTGATATTGGCTAATTTGTCTTGGTATAAATTAAGTACTATTGCTTCTGCTGAAGAAAAGCCACCATCTAAATAGGCAGCGCCAAAAATAGCCTCTAAAGCATCTGATAAAATCGAAGGACGGCGCCAACCTGCGCTTTTTAACTCACCTTCCCCCAGATTCAGTAACTCTCCTATTTGTAGGCTTTGAGCAATTTCAAACAATGTGGCTTCTTTTACGAGTTGCGCCCTTAACCTGCTTAAGTCTCCCTCAGGCAGATGTTGAAAACGCTGAAATAACTGATGAGCCACTATAAAGTTAAGCACCCCATCACCAAGGAACTCTAACCGTTCATTATTCTTACTAGCATAGCTTCGATGAGTAAGAGCCTGCTTTAATAAATCCTGTTGATTAAACTGATAGCCCAGTTTTTTTTGTAGACTATCTAACTGCATAATATTGACATTTATTTTTCTGTTGACGCTTTAAAGTCCATTAGCGCACTCAAATTAAACGCCAGCGGTGTTACTACTTCATACTCAATAGCAACGACGTTCTTACCGCTAGCACTTTTAGTGAAAATCAAATCTTTGCTATTGACTACCGTTACATAGCCTATATTTGCATTTTTATCAAAAGACTCCATTATCTCTTTTTTGCTCATACTGTCGAAATTTGGATTGCTGCCAATGTTGTTAATAATTTTTTTAACGCCAGAAAACTCAATATAAGCTGGAACAACTTTAACCCCAGCTAATAAGATTGAAATTGCTATAACCGCAACAATAATAAAACCTAAAAAAGTCATACCTGATTGTTTTTTCATCATACTATTCTCCAAAAGCTAATGTATTGAATTACCAATTCTGCTAAATTCGTCAAAATTAAACCATATAAAGAATGCTTTACCCACAAGATTCGCATCAGGCACAAAACCCCATACCCGGCTATCAGAACTATTATCTCTATTATCACCCATTGCAAAATACTGACCTTCTGGCACCACTATTTTCTCTCCATTAGCAAGCTTGTCGCCTAAACTATCCGTTTGATATCTATTATTAGGAATATCATAAATTAGAATATTATGCTGAATTTCTCCCAACTGTTCCTGAAGTCGATGTGCTTTAATGATGCTTTGATCTTGATTCGGATAATCTTCATCTTCTAAAAATGTTACTTCTAAAGGCTTTCCATTAATAGTTAACCGTTTATTTTGATATTGAATTTCATCTCCAGGCAAACCAACGATGCGCTTTATATAATCTATTTTTGGATTTGGGGGAAAATGAAAAACAGCAACATCTCCAGTCTTAGGTTGGTTGATATCAAGAAAAACAGTATTTAATACAGGCAACCGTAAGCCATAAGTAAACTTATTAACCAAGATGTAATCCCCAGCTAGCAAGGTGGGCATCATAGATCCAGAAGGAATTTTAAAGGGCTCGGCAACAAAGGATCGAATGATAAAAACCAACAAAATAACGGGAAAAAAGCTTTTAGCATATTCAACTGTTGTTGGTTCACTTTGACCTGCTATTCGTTTTTTCTGAAAAAACAAATAGTCAACTAACCAAATAATCCCTGTTAACAACAGGATTAAAAGCATAAATAATGGGAAACCAATAATGCTAAAGTATACGCCTGCTAAGCCTAGTAATATCAAGCCAAAAAACAACCACTCCATTATTTGTCCTCTACTTTTAATATCGCTAAAAAAGCCTCTTGTGGAATTTCGACATTACCAACTTGCTTCATCCGCTTTTTGCCTTCTTTTTGTTTTTCTAACAATTTTCGTTTACGTGAAACATCACCACCATAGCATTTAGCCAATACGTTTTTACGCATTGCTTTAACAGTCTCGCGTGCAATAATGTTGGCACCAATTGCGGCCTGAATAGCAATATCAAACATTTGCCTAGGAATCAATTCACGCATTTTTGCTGCCACTTCTCTTCCACGATAAATACTATTACTGCGATGGGTAATCATACTTAACGAATCTACGCGCTCACCATTTACCATAATATCAAGTTTTACTAAATCTGCCGCACGGAACTCTAAAAATTCATAATCCATAGAGGCATAACCGCGTGAAACGGATTTCAAGCGGTCAAAAAAGTCTAGCACGACTTCGTTCAATGGCATCTCATAACTTAACATAACTTGGCGACCCATATACTGCATATTGCGCTGAACACCTCTTTTGTTATTACACAAGGTCATAACAGGTCCTACATAATCCTGCGGCATTAATAGGTTAACCGTTATAACAGGCTCTCTAATCTCTTGAATAAATGAAAGTTCAGGCAATTTTGATGGGTTCTCTATTTGCATCTCATCGCCATTTTTTAATAACAATTCGTACACAACTGTTGGTGCAGTGGTGATTAAATCCATGTCGTACTCACGCTCTAAGCGTTCTTGTACGATTTCCATATGGAGTAGACCTAAGAAGCCGCATCTAAAACCAAAACCCAAAGCAGACGAGTTTTCTGGCTCAAACAACAAACTCGCATCATTTAAACTTAATTTTTCAAGAGAAGTTCTTAAAGCCTCGAATTGGTTCGATTCAACTGGGTATAATCCAGCAAAAACTTGTGGCTTTACTTCTTTAAATCCAGCCAGGGCTAGTTTAGCTGGATTATCAACTAAAGTAACCGTATCACCAACTTTTGCTGCCGCAAGTTCTTTAATGCCTGCAATTATAAATCCAACTTCACCCGCTTTTAATACAGGCATTGGTAATGACTTAGGGGTAAAAACACCTACTTGCTCACATAAATGTTGTGTGCCTGTCGCCATCATTTTAATTTTATCTTTACGTTTCAGTTCACCATCAATAATACGCACTAACATGACAACGCCAACATAATTATCAAACCAAGCATCAATGACTAATGCTTTTAATGGTGCATTAATATTACCTTTTGGGGCTGGCACTTTTGCAATTACTGCCTCAATCACATCACGAACACCTAATCCTGTTTTAGCAGAACATAGCACCGCGTCCTTCGCATCAATGCCAATAACATCTTCAACTTCTTGAATCACACGTTCCGGATCAGCAGAAGGTAAATCAATTTTATTGAGCACTGCTGTTACTTCCAAACCTAAATCAATGGCGGTATAACAGTTGGCCACACTTTGAGCCTCTACCCCTTGACTAGCATCAACAACCAATATTGCACCTTCACATGCTGAAAGTGATCGACTTACTTCGTAACTAAAATCAACATGGCCTGGCGTATCGATTAGATTAAGCAAGTAAGTCTCACCATCATCTGCTTTATATTGCAATGTTGCTGTTTGAGCTTTAATAGTTATCCCACGTTCCCGCTCAATATCCATACTATCAAGCACTTGTTCTGCCATTTCACGATCTTCCAATCCACCACATAAGTGAATAATACGATCAGCCAGTGTTGATTTACCGTGATCTATATGTGCGATAATGGAGAAGTTACGAATATTTTTCATTAGGTTTCAAGCTTTACAAACAAATAAAGCGCACTGAGCGCTCTTTGATAATTGCCGTGATTTTACTACAAATGCTTGATTAGCTAGTAACTTTATATCAGTTTATATCGATTACTGATGATTTAAACAGTAGCATCTGTGTTTAATATTTATAAAAAAGCCTGCTTTGTATTTATGGAGCAGGCTTTTAAATCTAAAAAACATTCTAGTTTGTTATTTTAATCGGTACATAAAGCGTACTATCTTCTCGTTGGACCAAAACTGCAATCGTTTTACCTTTAGCAATGGCATTAATTTGTTTATTAAATGCTTCAACGCTTTGGGTTTCACTGTTATTTAAACCTAAAATAACATCACCCCGCCGGATACCCGCCTCAGCTGCAGCACCCTCACTATTAATAACAAGCAAACCATTTTTTCCATTCAACTTTTTCTTTTGCTGAGGCGTTAATTCTTGTAACGTCAAGCCAGCTTTATTTACCTCCTCTTTTGCTGATTGTTTAGCATTTTGTGCAACCTCAATATTTTCAACAGGCAATTCACCAATACGAAAACTAAGTGATTTTGGTTTACCTTTTCGCAACACAGTTACGTTTACTACCTTATTTGGCTTAGTTGCAGCAACGACTCTTGGCAGATCACTGGATGTCTCAATCACTTCACCATTGAAATTAATGATGACATCACCGGGCTCAAGACCACCTTTTTCTGCTGGGCTACCTTTTTCAACACCTGCAATTAATGCACCATTCGTATTTTTCATTCCAAAAGAATCAGCTAACTCTTTTGTTAGCTCTTGAATTGCTACACCGAGCCATCCACGTGTGACTTTCCCGGTCTCTTTTAATTGGTTTGACACATCAATTGCAACATCAATCGGAATACTGAATGACAATCCCATTGAACCACCACTTCTACTGTATATTTGCGAATTGATGCCAACAACTTCACCTGCCAAGTTAAACAATGGGCCTCCAGAATTACCAGGGTTAATTGCCACATCTGTTTGAATAAATGGTACATAATTTTCTTGTGGTAAGGCACGCCCTTTCGCACTCACAATACCCTGCGTCATGGTGTTTTCCAGACCAAATGGCGACCCAATGGCAGCAACCCATTCACCAACTTTTAGTTTTGAAGGATCTCCTATCTCAACCTTTGGCAGATTATTTGCGTCAATTTTAATCAAAGCCACATCCGTTCGTTTATCTGCACCAATAATTTGTGCTTTAAACTCTCGCTTATCGGATAATTTAACGAGCACTTCGTCAGCGGCATTCACGACATGCGCGTTTGTTAAAATATAGCCATCTTGACTAATGATAAAGCCCGAGCCCAGTGATTGAGATTTATACTCTCTTTCACCACCTCCATTTGGGGCACCTGGAATACTAGGAATACCAAACCGTTTGAAAAATTCTTGTAAGTGCTCATCATTTGGCATGCCTGGAAATTGCATTGCACTTCGGCGTGAAACTTGTGTGATACTTATATTAACAACTGCTGGGCCTTGCTTTTCTGCCAAAACTGTAAAGTCAGGTAGTGCAGTGCCCTCTGCGTTAGCTAATGGTATAAAACTAACTGAAAGAATTATAAAGATAGTCGAAAATAACCTACTTAACATTTATTTACCTCAATACTAATTTACATTAATGATGTTTATTTCTGAGTCTGGAACTGCTAACCGTAAAATCTTAGGTTGATTTTTTTGGTAATGACTTTTACCCTCGACATGCCCTTTGACCCATATAAATCCAAGCAAAAGACCAATAAAGGCGCCTAACATGTCTGCAAAATCAGAATTAAAAAGATATGAAAGTAATATGATGCCAGTAAACATGAATACAAGTGGTACTAGGTATAAAAGCAAAGCACCTTTCATTAATGCTTTTTCATCAATACCAACAATCACATTTTGGCCAACTTTCGCATCGATTTTATTTTCCGCTCTAAAACTAGTGGATTGATGAGAAAAGATTTTTCCCCAAATAGCATTACCACATCCCCGCGTTTTACCACAGAGACCACAAGCCGTTTTGCGTACAATTTCAATCGTTGCAAATGGGAGCTCAACATCTGTTTTATCGGTACTTAATATAATGGCTTGCTCTTCAATCATACTGGTGAATATTCACTTTAACTATTTAGTTCGTTTTAAAGCTCACTGCTTTGGCAATACTTTTCACTGTTTTTTCAGGCACTTCACCAACGACAATAATTTGGTGCCCATCAACTACGTTTGCACACACATTAGTTGAGCCCATTAACATATGTCCTTTTTTAGGCCTTTTTCCTTTGACTACAGGCTCGATGAATAATGAAACAGAAGCAATACCATCTGAAAATATTAATTGATCAACTTTAACACCCTCACTGTTGACAATGCGTTGTATATGATCAACTTTTTGATATCCTGAAGGTAAATCTGTCGTCACAATTTGGTCATTTGCAACTCTTGTAATAACTGGCTCAGCTTCAGTCACGTAGCTTTTGCTCATGTCAATCTTAGGCTGAAACCAATTGGGGTTATTCTGTGAATTTAACATACTAATTTTATTAAAATAGATTTGCTCTAGCGTCTTGTTTTTTTCATTTACCAATGCCATTTTAAGCATTAGTCCAAACTTGGCATCAGACCAAACTTTATAGCGATATCGATAGCCATCAGAAGGCATAAGTTCAATGATGTTAGCCTCGCGCTCAGCAATAAAATCAGTACCAACTATTTTAGCGGAATAATTTTCTTTAATTAACGCTAAATTTGTAGGTAACATTGCCGGAAATAAATTCTTACCATGTCTTTTTTCAATCACAACATTTGTGGTCGTTGGTTGAAGGATGACAATATTCTCACCTTCACTATAAACTTCACGTTGATTTGCATCTAAGACAATATTCCTTGCCACTTCTTTACCACCATAGTTCATATGCTTGATATCGACAGTACGGGTATTTTGTCCATTTACATAAATGAATTGGCCTTCATAATTTAATACCCTTGCAGCATAGGCCGATTTTTCTAAAACTGCCCATGCATCAATAGGTTCAGCGCTTGTATTTTTTGGTTCTTCTGTTTCAATTAAACCACCTGCTAATGCTGTAATGTTTTTAAATACTAATAAAAACGCCAGAAACAAACGCACCATTACTACTTAGACTCCGAAAAACTTGCTGCTTGAATATAATAGGATGATCCGGTAGATGCAACTGATTGGTGTGCTTGCAGATATTCCAGTGGAAGACTTTGGGCAATTTCAACAGGCGTCATGTCTTCTGATTCACTTAATTGTAATTCAAACACCATTAAACCCACAAACATCACTGCAGCCACTGATGCAGCTACTGACCAAAACACTGGAGTTTTTCTTTTTACAACATTAGCTTTTTCTGGCTTCATCGTTTGTTTGTTAACTGCTAAAACAGTTGGTTCTGACTCTAATGCCAGCATGACTTTACTCGTAAAATCATGTTGCATGACTGCATCTCCACGCATAGCATCACCAATTAAATGATAATTTCTCCAAGCATCTACTGCTTCTCCTTTAGTCTTCAGAGCCGTCAAAAGATGCTCTGAATCCTCAATATTGATTTCACCATCTATAAATGCTGATAGTTGATTTTTCATACCTAACCTCTAAATCTACAAAATTTAAATACTTAAAAATAACTAAATTACCAGCGCTTATGGTCTGGTGTATCTAATAATGGACGCAACTTTTCTGCAATTGTTTCTCTTGCACGAAAAATACGCGACCTTACTGTCCCTATTGGACACTGCATGATTTCTGCGATTTCTTCGTAACTCAACCCTTCGATCTCACGTAGAGTAATTGCTGTTCGCAAATCATCCGGTAGCATTTCAACAGTATCATTTACAGTCTGCGCAATTTGCTTGGTTGCCATGGCTGTTTCAGGCGTTTCCATTGTGCGCATGTCCGTTCCGCCTTCAAAGTTTTCAGCGTCCTCGACCTCTACATCATTTAGAACTTGAGGCTTACGTCCGAGCGATACTAAATAATTTTTAGCTGTATTAATCCCTATGCGATACAACCAAGTGTAAAATGCACTATCACCTCTAAAGTTATGCAAAGCACGATAGGCTTTTATAAAAGACTCTTGAACCACATCTTCCACCTCAGTTTGATCGCGAATCATACGACTTAACAATCGTCCGAGTTTGCGGTGGTATTTATCTACCAACAAACCAAATGCTTTTTTATCGCCAGCTTGTGCACGCTCAACCAATACTTGATCAATTTCTCGATTCGCATTCATGGGCAAATCATTTGCCTTATTGGCCATCTGGCTCCCTTGTGTACCTGTTTTATCTATCGTAATTTCAGTAGTATACGACGATAGTGCAGGTTCAACGAAGCTTGTTCGTGTTAATTTCTCAATATTTTTAGTCTGTAGCATGCGTTCTCCCAATTGAAACAAAATCAAAAGCAGCTTTTCTTTGCTAGCCTAACTTTAGAGACAAGGTTAAACTGACAAAAGTTCATTCACTTTTTATTTCTTATGCCACAATATTTCGATGCTCTCATTATTGGTAGTGGTCTTGCCGGTTTAACACTAGCTTTACAAATAGCTGACAGCAAAAAAATATGTATCGTTAGTAAGCGCACAATTAATGATAGTGCAAGTAGTTGGGCACAAGGTGGTATTGCAACCGTACTGAACAGTGATGACTCTATTCAAGAGCATATACAAGATACACTGAATGCAGGTGCAGGATTATGTGATACTGAAATCACTAAGATGGTGACTGAAAATGGACGTGAAGCCATTGATTGGCTGATTAACCTAGGAGTAGAATTTACTCGAGAAGAAAACACTGAAAGTGGCTACCATTTAACACGTGAAGGTGGTCATAGCCGACGTCGCATTATCCATGTTGCTGATGCAACAGGACATGCCGTTCAAAAAACACTGACTCAAAAAATTCGTGAGCATGCCAATATTACCATTCTAGAAAATCATATTGCTGTTGATTTAATCACTGCAAAAAAACTTCAAAACCAAGCTAAGAACAGTTGCTTAGGTGCTTATGTGTTAAATAACACAACAGGCAAAGTGATTACTATTGCCGCACAACAAACAGCACTCGCCACTGGTGGTGCAGGCAAGGTCTATCTATACACAACAAATCCAGACGTCAGCACTGGAGACGGTATTGCAATGGCATGGCGTGCAGGTTGCCGTGTGGCGAATATGGAATTTATCCAATTTCATCCCACCTGTTTATTCCATCCCCATGCTAAATCTTTTTTAATATCAGAAGCCGTTCGCGGAGAAGGCGGCATTCTGAGATTACCTGATGGAACACGCTTTATGCCGGCTCATGATGAACGTGCAGAGTTAGCCCCAAGAGATATTGTTGCTCGTGCTATTGACTTTGAAATGAAAAAGCGTGGGCTTGAATATGTTCTTTTAGATATTACCCATCAATCCGCTGCGTTTATAAAAGAGCATTTCCCAACAATTTATCAGCGCTGTCTAGAACTAGGCATTGACATCACTATATCACCTATTCCAGTCGTACCAGCAGCTCATTATACTTGTGGTGGAATAATGGTTGATAATAAAGGTCGTACTGATATTAACAACTTATTTGCAATTGGCGAGACTACCTTTACTGGTTTACATGGCGCCAACCGCCTTGCCAGTAATTCACTATTAGAATGTTTAGTGTTTGGTCGTATTGCCGCAAATGAAATTTTGGCTTCAGAAAAACAATCCATGCCGAAACTTCCTTATTGGGATGAAAGCCGCGTGACAGATGCAGATGAAGAAGTTTTAATCACTCACACCTGGAATGAACTTCGCCGATTTATGTGGAATTATGTTGGGATTGTGAGAACCAATAAGCGACTAAGCCGAGCCTTACATCGTATTAATATGCTAAGAGATGAAGTCCATGAATTTTATAGCAACTTTAGAGTGTCAAATGATTTAATCGAATTGCGTAACTTATTACAAGTTGCAGAATTGATTGTTTTAAGTGCAATGCAAAGACATGAAAGCCGTGGATTGCATTTCAGTAAAGACTATCCTAAAGTGCTAGACAAAGCCTCCATCACCGTATTAACGCCAGAAGAAAATTACAGCTTATTAGATAACGATTACGGACATTAAATGCGGTTTATTTATTGGATGCTTGCTTTTTTGCTAGTATTAATTGTGTTTAGCTATAAGGCACATGCAAAGCCAGAGATTGCTTATTATTATGATGGCGATACTGTTAAAATTTTGGACCAAAATATGTCCTACAAGTTACGCATTAATCATATTGATGCGCCTGAACGGAACCAAAGCTACGGTAAAAAATCTCGCCGCGCCCTAATGCAGTTATGCCAAAACAAATCGGTTAAAGTAATCATTACAGGTGTTGACCACTATCAACGTCAACTGGGTGAATTATATTGTGATCAAGAAAATGCTAGTGTTTATATGCTTAAAAATGGATATGCTTGGTTTTATACAAGATATTCAAATATGCGTGACTTTGCAGCCATTGAGCAAACTGCTAGAGAAAATAAATTAGGCTTATGGCAAGCAAAAAAACCATTGGCCCCTTGGATTTGGCGGAAACTTAATGCAAGCACTCAAAATTTATCATCCCCAACGACGCAAAAACTTCAGAAAACCGATTAAAATTCTAATATCCATTTTTAAACGCTAGGAAACTAATATGCAAATCGCAATGAATACCGTTGTTACCATGATATATGAACTTAGAAATAGCAAAGGCGATTTGCTAGAAGAAAGCAAAGAACCTGTCGCATATCTTCATGGCGGCTATGACAACATCTTTCCAAAAGTAGAAGAAATGATGCACGGCAAGAATATTGGCGATGTGGTTGAAGTAACATTAGAACCTGATGATGCTTTTGGCGACTATGATGAAGGTCTAGTGCAAATTGAGCCAGAAAACGCTTTCCCTGCGGAAAATCTTAAAGAAGGCATGCAATTTGAAGGTGAAGATGAAACAGGTGAAGTGATTCTATATACCATCACAAACATTGCCGATGGAAAAGTAGTTGTGGATGGCAATCACCCATGGGCTGGTGAGCGTTTATTGTTTAAAGCAACCATTACCGATGTTCGTAAAGCAAAGACGGAAGAAGTGGATCATAAGCATGTTCATGGTGCGGGCGGACATCATCACTAAATCAAAACAGCGAACACAAAACTTGAGCATTGCTAGTGTGGCACTCTACTGAACGCAATTACTTGCCATTAGTTGCTAAAGCAATTGATTCACAATCAATATGCTGTGCTCTAATTAGTTTGCGATGAGATTTCTTTCAATCTATATAGTAACGACAATGCATCTTTTGGCGTTAAATCATCAGGGTGAATAGACTCAAGTTCGCTTATAACTGGGTTAACGGGCTCTTCTTTTTCTAATATGTTAGTCGCAAACATATCGGGCTGCCCATCATTTTGCAGCACCTGAGCATTCTCTAACTGCAATAGTTTTCTTTTAGCAGAAGCCACCACAGCCTTTGGAATGCCCGCTAATTGTGCTACTTGTATACCATAACTTTGGTTGGCCGCACCATCTTCTACCTTATGCAAAAAGACTATACCATTACCATGTTCAGCAGCATCTAGATGCACATTAGCGGCATGTTTAAAATCATCTACAATGCGAGTGAGTTCAAAATAATGGGTAGCAAATAGTGTCAATGATTTGTTTTTTTCAAGCAGTTGTTTAGCAACAGCCCATGCCAAACTCAAGCCATCAAAGGTACTGGTGCCACGCCCGATCTCATCGAGCAACACTAAACTTTTATCGGTAGCATTGTGTAAAATATTAGCCGTTTCAGTCATCTCAACCATAAATGTTGAACGGCCACCTGCCAAATCATCAGATGCGCCGATTCTGGTAAATATACAATCAATTTCACCGATTTTAGCTACATTTGCAGGCACGTAAGAACCACAATAAGCCAATAATACAATCAATGCTGTTTGCCGCATAAACGTGGATTTACCACCCATATTAGGACCGGTAATCAGTAAAAGTTGTCTATAAGGGTTTAATGCAACATCATTTGAAACAAAAGGCTGCGTTAACTCTTCAACCACTGGATGACGTCCTGTTTCAATGTGCAATCCACTTTCTTGAACAAACTGAGGCTGTACATAGTTGAGGCTCACCGCACGCTCTGCAAAGCAACATAACACATCTAAACTTGCAACTGCTCCAGCGTTCATTTGTAACATACTGACATGCGATGCAAGTTGCTCTAACACTTGCTCATACAAGGCTTTTTCTCTAGCAAGCGCACGTTCATTAGCGCTGAGCACTTTATCTTCAAATGCTTTTAACTCTGGGGTTATAAAACGTTCAACATTTTTTAATGTTTGGCGCCGCCTATATTCTGTCGGTGCATTTTCAGCTTGCGCACGACTAATTTCAATATAAAAACCATGTACGCTGTTGTACTCAACTTTTAAATTCATTAACCCAGTGCGTTCCTTCTCTGCTGTTTCATACTGGAGTAGAAAATCACCATGATTAGATTGCAAGGCTCGCAGTTCATCGAGCTCAGCATCAAAACCATCTGCAATGACACCTCCTTCGCGTAATACAACTGAGGGATCCGATTGTATTGCCTGATGTAATAATTGAGTCACTTCAGTCGATGGACGCAAATTCACATTTAACATTTCTAACAGGCTACTTGCCACGGTTTGCAAATCAGCTTGAAGTATAGGCAACTGATTTAAACTATCCCGTAAAGCACTAAGATCTCTTGGCCTTGCTGTTTTTAACGCAATCCTAGCAGTAATTCTTTCAATATCTGCAATGTGTCTTAAAGCTTCATGTAAGCGCGTCACTTTTTCAGATTGAATTAACTCTGCAATCGCTTCATGTCGCTTTATTACTAAAGCACTATCTCGAAGTGGGTGATGTAACCAATAACGCAACAAACGTGCACCCATAGCGGTTTTTGTTGTATTAAGTAAAGCATACAAGGTTGGCGAGGCGTCTCCTCGCAGGGTCATATCGATTTCTAAATTACGTCTTGTTGCGGCATCCAACTGAATATATTGGCTCGTTTGCTCAACTGTTATAGCTGAAATATGTGGTAGCGCTGTCCGTTGTGTGTGCTTAACATATTCGAGCAAAGCGCCGGCTGCAGAAACAGCTGCTGTTAGCTCTTGACATCCAAAGCCTTTTAAATCTCGTGTATTAAATTGTTTAGTTAGTACATTAATTGCGGTTTCAACATCAAATTGCCAAGCAGCAATATATTTTTTGGGTGCTTTGTACCGAATTATCGCATCATTGCTTAATTGATCTGAACAAACAATTTCTGCTGGTTTGATTCGCTCTAACTCCTGGCCTAAATGCCCAAGCGCCACTTCATTTAATACAAAACTGCCTGAAGCCAAGTTAAGTCTTGCCAAACCAACGACACCCTCAACAAAACAAACACTCAAGAGAACATTATCGCGTGTTTCATCTAACAATGCGGCATCTGTTAATGTACCTGGCGTTAAAATTCGCGTGACTGCACGCTCAACTGGACCTTTATTTGCGCTACCCTTAAGCGGTAAATCCCCTACTTGTTCACAAATGGCAACCGCTTCACCCAACTTGGCTAATTTAGCTAAATATTGTTCTGCTGCGTGGTATGGCACGCCGGCCATTTTGATTGGCTGTCCGTTACTTTTTCCACGCTGCGTTAAGGTAATACCAAGTAATCTCGCAGCTTTATCGGCATCCTCAAAAAACAATTCATAAAAATCCCCCATGCGAAAAAACAACAACATATCTGGATGCTGTGCTTTAAGCGTCAAATATTGACGCATCATTGGCGTATGTGTTTCAAGGCTCATAGTTTATTAACGTATTTATGTGGTGTTGATGCGATCAACAGATGTTTTTTATTTGCATGTCACTTTAGAGGAAAATTTGAGTTGTCACAACTCAGTACTGAAATTTTTACAAGATGGTGGATTTAGAAATAGAAATTTAAATCAAGTTGCGCAGTTTTGATGCTGCCAATGAGGCTGCTGCGGTTCTAGTTTCAACACCTAGTTTCACAAAAACATGTTCAAGATGCTTATTTACCGTCCTAGGACTTGACCCTAAAATATCACCAATATCACGACTCGTTTTGCCTTTAATCGTCCAATACAGCACTTCAGATTCACGTTTAGTTAATTTAAAAAGATGGATTAATGCTTCTATTTGTGCCTCATCTGACTCTTCTCGCAACACGATCATCCACTGTTCATCACTTGCTAGATCTGCAGGATTTAGCGTTAATCGTTTTGCGTTTTTAATAATGGTGAGCGGCTCTAAACGAGCGGTAAATTCATCTATTTTTGTAGCGGTTTTTATCCAGTCCAGAATAGCGGCTGGTGTGACTAATTCTCTTGATGCTGACAAACCATATTCACCTGCAAAATAATCTTGCATCCAATCTCGCGCAAGCGGTGTTTGCCAGATAATCTTGCCATCCTCTGGCGTAATAGCAATTGCTGCTTGACCAAAGGCATCTAGCGCACTCCTTGCTTGTCGCACTTCGTTGGAGGTTTGCAAATGAGAAATCATCCGTACAAGCACCTCATTTACTCGCAAGGGCTTTGTTACATAATCAGCACCGCCAGCCTCAAATGCAGCAACAACATGTTCAGTCTCAGTGAGACCAGTCATAAAAATGACTGGAATATGACGGGTCTGATTGCTGGCTTTGAGTTTTTTACAAACCTGAAAGCCATCTATCTCTGGCATCACAGCATCTAACAAAATCACGTCTGGTTGAATCTCTGCAGCAATATCTAAAGCGGCATTTCCATTATTTGCGACTAGAACCGTATACCCAGATTCGTCTAAGGCATCATGTAATACAGCTAAATTCTCTGGCACATCGTCCACAATAAGCACGACAAGAGATTGTTCTTGATTTGCTTCTTTCATAATCATTTCATCATCTCTTCTAACAGTGTTTTCATTTGCCTAATCTGAAACTGGTTTGATAAGTTTCGCATACGAACCACAAAATCAAGATACTCATCTTTTGCATTTGCAATAGCATCTAATTTTTGCTGAATCCCTTTGACATGACCCATATTCACCGATATAAGTAAATCGCTGAGCATATTTTGAGGTGGTACGGAAGTGGAAATGATCATATCACTGCTTTTCGTTAGATCCATTATATTTAGATTGTCCTGAATACCAATCTCACTTGTTATCCACTCGAGTGATAACTTATGACCAATCCAAATTAACAAATCTTCAACGTTAACGGGCTTTACAATAAAATCACTTGAATCAATACTTGCAGCATTATCTAAGTTTTTATCAAACGCGTTTGCAGAAACAATACCAATCACAGCATCCGATTGATGGACTTTTTTAATAATATATGAGGCTTCCCATCCATCCATTACTGGCATGGCTAAATCCATTAGAATAATATCTGGATTGAATGCTTTATAGGTATCCAAGCACTCTTGCCCATTAGCAGCTTGTGCCATTTCAAAACCAAGTGGCTCTAAAATATTAATAATCAATTCGCGGTCAACATCCTCATTGTCAACAACGAGAACTCTACGCTTTTTACCCTTATAACCGATTCTAGAAATATTAACGCTATCTATATTTTGAACGCCTTGTTTACTTTGAGGTAAGAATAAATTGATTTTAAAATGTGTCCCTTTACCAACTTTACTTGTGTAAGTTAGTTCACCACCCATTAGCTCTGTCAGTAGTTTGCTAATTGTCAAGCCAAGACCTGTCCCACCAACATTAATTTGATTCGATGCGCTCCCACGGGTAAAAGGCTCGAATATTTTTTCTTGCTCAGATTTTGTAATTCCAGGACCAGTATCAATAATCTCAAAATGCGCCAACTCCATTGCATACTGCACTTTAAAGGTAATACTACCCTGTTTTGTAAATTTCAAAGCATTACCTAAAATATTGACTAAAATCTGCGTTAATCTTTTTTGGTCTGTTTTAACGACTAAAGGCAGTTCACCTGAAATTTGATAATTAAAATCCAAGCCTTTATTGCGAGCCTGCAATTCAAACATACTCACAATTTGATTAATATAATCCTGGAATTTGAGTGGTTTGTTTTCAAATGTCAACTTACCGCTTTCAATACGGGCAATATCTAAAGTCCCTTCAATAAGTGACAATAGATGTTCACCACTTCTACGAACAACACGAATTGCTTGCTTTCTATTTTCTGGAATACTTGTATCGTTATCCAACAACTGTGCATATCCTAAAATACTATTCAGTGGTGTTCTAAGCTCATGACTAATGCCTGTTATATATCGACTCTTCGCTTGATTAGCTTGCTCTGCATGATGTCGTGCCAACTGTAATTCCGCATCTGTTTGTTTATGTAGTTCGATTTCGCGCATAAGCAATCCGGTTTGTCTATTTGACTCCTCTTGTGCCACACGCCTGCTTTCTGTCGTTAACACAAGCCACCAAGCAATAATGCCGCTAGCAAAAACAAGTGATGCAAATACCTTTAAATACCCTGTTCTTAAATAGATTAATAAATCTGGAGAGAGGTTTTCCAAAGTGGATGTTTCATGAGTGTAGATTAAACCTAACATCACTCCAAAAAAGGCAAGCGCAATGAACATTAAAAGTAAATAATGCGCTACACCCCCTTTTAAATAAGGCCATACCCATTGCGGCATTAATGTTTTAGTTGCAGCTAACCATTGACTCGATAAGCGCGCTTCAGGTTTACATGCGTCATTGCAACGTGCATCTAAACAACAACATAATGAACAGATAAAACCTTTATAAGCAGGGCAATTTGCCATGTCATCAGTTTCATATTCTTTTTCACATAAGACGCATTTTTGTACTTTTTGCTTATCAGGAAATACATATGGCTGACGTGCTATGTAATATCGACCTTTGGTTTTCCAAGCGATTAATGGAGAAATAATAAGCGCACTTCCTAAAGCAATAAATGCCGAAAAAGCTTTTGCCTCTGCACCAAATAATCCAACAAAGGCAGATATTGACAAGATAGATGCTAGGGCCATGGTGCCAACACCAACTGGATTGATATCATAGAGATAAGCCCGTCTAAACTCCAATCCTTTAGGACTTAATCCTAGCGGTTTGTTAATAACTAAATCTGCAACAACCGCCGCAATCCATGCAATTGCAATATTAGAATAAAAACCTAAGACTTCTTCTAACACGTCAAACACATTCAGTTCCATTAAAATAATGGCAATAATGGCATTAAATACAACCCAGACAACACGACCCGGGTGACTATGTGTCAAGCGAGCAAAGAAGTTTGACCAAGCAAGTGAACCAGCATAAGCATTCGTCATGTTGATTTTTACCTGAGAAATAACAACAAATAAAGTAGTCGCTGCAAGCGCAAGCTGATTTGAAGAAAAGACCTGTTCATAACCAATCAAATACATATGAGTTGGGTTAACTGCTTCCAAAAAGGACATGTCATTTTGAATCACTAAATATGCAAGCAAAACACCCGCTGCCATTTTAAGCATCCCCATGAATATCCAACCAGGCCCAGCCATGAGCACCCCTAAATTCCAGCGCCAGCGATTCTTATTCGTTTTTTCAGGCATAAATCGTAAGAAGTCAACCTGCTCCCCAATTTGTGGAATCAGCGCAACACCAACGGCTGTTGCTGCACCAAAGTGAAGCAAATTAAACTCATCACGCCCACCCGAGATACCAGCAAAATCTAGCATTCGCGTAATGACATGTGGATCTTGATAAAGTACCGCTATAAATGGAAGGGCCATCATCACTAACCAAATTGGCTGAGTAAACATTTGAATACGATTGATAAGGGTTATGCCGTGAATAACAAAAGGGATGACAACCAATGCACTAACAAGGTATCCAATATAGAGTGGCATATGAAAATACAACTCTAGTGCATAAGCCATAATGGCTGCTTCAAGGGCAAACAATATAAATGTAAAAGAAGCATAAACGAAGGAAGAAATAGTCGACCCAATATAGCCAAAACTAGACCCTCGTGTTAACAAGTCCATGTCTAAACCATATTTAGCGGCATAAAAACTGATTGGCAATGCAGTAAAGAAGATAATGGCACCAACTGCTAATATTGCCCAAAGTGCATTTGTAATGCCATAGTTGACAGCAATGGTACCGCCAACAGCCTCTAGAACAAGAAATGAAATTGCACTTAATGCAGTATTTGAAACCCTAAAAATAGACCATTTTCGAAATGACCTGGGGGTAAAGCGCAAAGCATAATCTTCAATGGATTCGTTAGCTACCCAAGTATTATAATCACGACGAATTTTGACAATACGCTGCGTTGCATTTGCAGTATCCGTGATTGGCATAGATAAATCTTGTGTGCTCAATTAAATTTCCCATTATGTTTTATTTATTATGATTGTGATTTCAAGCAACAATCATTCCCTTTACGAACATAAAGTAAATTTTTATATTTTAACTAGAATCGCAATGAGTCAATATACGCATTATTGCGTATATTGACTCATTTGTGCACTAAAGCATTACATTAGTGTGGTGATTAATTGAATAAAAACAAACTCCCAGCCACAATCATCATAACCGCTAAAGTGCTAGTGATGACGTGTTTGATTAACTGATGTTGTTGGTTGATTAAGAACCCAAGACCAAGTAACAAACTTGTTGCCAAAAGCATTCCAATAACACCTATTTGATTCTGATATAAATTGAGCTCTATCCCATGTGCCATCCCATGTAATATCGCAACAATAGCCACGATAACAAAATAAATATGTTGCCTTGTATGAAAACATAAAAGAGCGCCCATCAAGATTAGCGAAGTGGAAATCGCCATTTCTAACAACCCCATATTGAGACCAATTACTCCAAGCAAAACGCCCACACCCATTGCGATTAAAAACGTTAGTGGCAATTGCCAAGTAGCTTTCTCTCCAACTTTACTTCCCAATAGTCCAACAGAGATCATCACCAACAAATGATCGAAACCAAAAAATGGATGCATAAATCCAGCATAAAAGTTACTTAGCATGTGCCCTGGATGTGCAAACGTGAGCGTCGAAAAGAAAGTGAGCAATAACATTAATATAATTTGTTTTTTCATGATTAGTTTCCTTAGAGCATTAAACCTTGTTTTTCAATAAACTGAATGATTTCTGCTAAACCTTGTTCTGTTTTTAAATTAGAAAATAAAAAGGGTCTTTCCCCACGCATACGCTTAGCGTCTGTATCCATCACCTCAAGTGAAGCACCAACCATCGGTGCTAAATCAATTTTATTAATGACCAACAAATCTGACTTAGTAATCCCTGGGCCTCCTTTTCGAGGAATCTTCTCACCTGCAGACACATCAATGACATAAATAGTTAAATCGGAGAGCTCTGGACTAAATGTAGCAGCCAAGTTATCTCCTCCACTTTCGATAAATACAATGTCTAAATTTTCAAATCGCTGGCTTAATTGTGCAACCGCTTCTAAATTCATTGAAGCATCCTCACGAATTGCAGTATGAGGGCACCCCCCTGTTTCAACACCAATAATACGATCTGGCGTGAGTGCCTCATTCCGAGTTAAAAACTGAGCATCTTCTTTTGTATAAATGTCGTTGGTTACAACGGCAATATTATAGGTCTCTCTCAATGCTTTGCACAAAGCAAGTGTTAATGCCGTTTTGCCTGATCCAACAGGTCCACCAATGCCAACCCGCAATGGTTCTTTGTAGGGCATTGAATCTGTTTTTTCTAATGTGACTGATGTCATGAAAACCTCGTTTCTTTATCTCAACTAAATATTATGAACGAAATAACCTGCTGTATTGCGACTCATGCTTGCAACCAGCAATGGTGAGCAGTGGGTTGAAATTACTAATATCATCATCCATTAATTGCATTGCTTGCTTGACCACAGCTGGCAACTCTTCACCTAAATTGAATAATATTTTTTGCCCTGCAACTTGCCCTAATGGAATTGCTTTCATGGCTGCACTTACTTGATTTTCTAACCAACTCCACGCATAGCCATGCAGCATATCCATAGCAGATATCTGCCATTTTTGCGCCACGCCAGCATAGATTGTGGTGAAAGCAGGTTGATCAAAGCCATTAATAGTATTGATGAACTCTGGCGGAAAGGCATCTAAATCATTGATTAAACGACAGAGTGAATAACCCATTTGACGTGTTTCAGCTAAGGCTTCTGATGTGTCTCGACCAGCTCGATAAAACGCATCCCACTCAATGATTGATTGAAGATCATTTTCTGCCCACGCATCATACAACCGATACAGAATAGGTAACTCAAACTGTGCTTGGTAGATAGCCAATGAATCGCCAATCCAATGATTAGCACTTTCTAAATTTGTCACCTTGCCACATTCAATCGCCCATTCTAGCCCTTGCGAATAACTATAAGCGCCCACTGGCAAAACTGGACTAACAAGCTGCAATAATCGACTTAAAGCCAAAGACTTATCCATGATGTTGTCTTTTAGGTGGGCGTAAATTGATAATTTTGTCATCCTCATGTCCACCGTGTCGATGCCCACCACCATATGCACCTGCTTCAGGTTCAAATGGCGCATGCAGTTCAGTAATATGCATACCAAGACCTAACAACATTTCTTTGAGCACATGATCTTGCTCTAAACGCAGCCAACCATCACCAACTTGAAGCGGCACATGACGATTGCCTAAATGATAAGCAGCACACATTAATGCTTGTGGTGTATTGGCTGTTACATCATAGACAGGTTCTTTAGCGGCAATAATGCTTAACACTTCGCCATTTTCCGCTTTGACTAAATCACCACCACGTAAAATAATACCGCGATCTAAATAAAGCGCTGCATCAATGCCGGCGGCAGTAGTCACGCGCAAACGACTTTTTTGCCTTAAAACAAATGGCAGCTCGATAAAGTCATCAATATTATCTGCAAGACGAATACGTTGCGTAATGTTCAGCATAATCGATTAGAACAAAAAATAACGTTGCGCCATTGGTAGCTCTGTAGCAGGTTCACAAACCAGGCTCATCCCATCGGCTAAAACTTCATAAGTCTCTGGATCAACATCAATATTTGGCATCCAGTTATTGTGCACCATATCCTTTTTTTGGACATCCCTAGTTCCTTTTACCGCTACCAAAGTTTTTATTAATCCTAAGTCCAAAACGGCTTGATTATTTAAAGCTGCTTGTGACACAAATGTAACGGAAGTTTTTAATGCCCCGCCATAAGCTCCAAACATATTTCTATAATGCACTGGCTGTGGTGTTGGTATGGAAGCATTTGGATCGCCCATTGCTGCAGCTGCAATCATTCCACCTTTAACAATCGTTGATGGCTTAACTCCAAAAAAAGCTGGTCGCCATAAAACTAAATCAGCTAACTTACCAACTTCAACAGATCCAACAATATGGGCAATGCCATGTGTTAAAGCTGGATTAATCGTATATTTTGCAATATAGCGCTTAACTCTAAAATTATCATTTCGATCAGAATCTTCTTTTAATGCTCCTCTTTGGACCTTCATTTTATGCGCCGTTTGCCAAGTGCGAATAATCACCTCACCCACGCGGCCCATGGCTTGTGAGTCTGATGACATCATTGAAAAAGCGCCTAAATCATGCAAAATATCTTCAGCGGCAATCGTTTCACGGCGGATACGACTTTCTGCAAAAGCAATGTCTTCAGCAATCGCAGGGTCTAAGTGATGGCAAACCATCAACATATCTAAATGTTCATCAATGGTATTAACCGTAAATGGTCTGGTTGGATTTGTTGAAGAAGGTAATACATTAGGGTGTCCAGCGGCTTTAATAATATCTGGGGCATGACCACCACCAGCACCTTCTGTATGAAAGGTATGAATGGTACGATTTTTAAAAGCACCAAGCGTCGTTTCAACAAAACCTGATTCATTAAGTGTGTCCGTATGAATCGCCACCTGGATATCCATTTCATCCGCCACACTCAAACAATTATCAATGGCAGCTGGCGTTGTTCCCCAGTCTTCATGCAATTTTAGACCAATCGCCCCTGCCTCTATTTGCTCTCTCAAGGGGTCTGGCAAACTGACATTGCCTTTACCTAAAAAACCTAAATTCATCGGAAATGCGTCAGCAGACTGCAACATTTTATGAATATGCCAAGGACCAGGAGTACAAGTAGTTGCAAACGTGCCAGTTGCTGGACCCGTTCCACCGCCAGTCATGGTTGTAATGCCAGACATCAAAGCTTCTTCGATTTGTTGTGGGCAAATAAAATGAATATGTGCATCTATACCACCTGCTGTCACAATCATTCCTTCGCCAGCTATCACTTCTGTACCGCCACCAATGGCGATTTCTACATTAGGTTGTATATCAGGGTTACCTGCTTTACCAATTGCTGAAATATATCCATTCTTAATGCCAATATCCGCTTTAACAATACCCCAATGATCGATAATCAAAGCATTGGTAATCACAGTATCGGCAACTTCGGCTGATACGCGTTGACTTTGACCCATTCCATCACGAATGACTTTACCTCCACCAAATTTGACCTCTTCCCCATAGGTTGTAAAGTCTTTTTCAACCTCTATCCATAACTCTGTATCAGCAAGCCTAAGACGATCTCCAACGGTGGGGCCAAACATCTCGGCATAAGCTTCTTTATCAATTTTAAGTGTCATTCCAAGCTCCCCATTACTCTTGCTGCAAATCCATATACTTTTCTATCTCCAGCTAGTGCAACCAAATCAACCGTTCTGGTTTGACCTGGCTCAAACCGAACAGCTGTTCCAGAAGCAATATTTAACCTAAAACCGTAAGCCGCCTGCCGATCAAAATTTAAAGCATCATTAACTTCAAAAAAATGATAATGAGACCCTATTTGAATTGGTCTATCCCCTGTATTAGAAACATTTATCGTGATAGTTTCTCGACCTACATTCAAACTGATTTCACCTTGTTCAATTTTCATTTCACCTGGAATCATATGTGCACCTTTAAGGGATAGGATGATGGACTGTGACTAACTTCGTTCCATCAGGAAATGTTGCTTCAATTTGAATGTCAGGAATCATTTCTGCGATGCCTTCCATGACATCATCTCGAGTTAATAAAGTCGCGCCATAACTCATCAAATCCGCAACTGTTTTACCATCACGCGCCCCTTCCATGATAGCGGCTGATATATAAGCAATTGCTTCAGGATAGTTAAGTTTTAAGCCGCGAGCCTTGCGTCTTTCTGCTAACAAAGCTGCTGTAAAAATCAATAATTTATCTTTTTCTCTAGGCGTTAATTCCATTGATAATCTCTTTAATCTAGGTATTCCAAATTCTCGGTCTTTTAGCGTCAAAGCCTGTGTACCATGGCCTTAATATCTGCCAAAGCTGCTCAAAATACGCCCGTGCAGTCTGTGATGATAAACCAATATAACGTGCTGAAAAAACTTCAGGCAATGCTGTGACACCATATTGTGCGTAACTATCAAGCATACTGTCTAGCTTTATCGCTCTGCAAGCCTCTATTATATTAGCAGGAACGCTACCAGCTGCAACCACAAAACCACCAGAAACAAGGTTACTATTCATGCCTACCATCGATGTCATACATAGACTTGAAGGCGTTAACACAGAACGCTCATTCCATATCAATTTATTTTCTCGTCGAATACTTAATGATTGATGAAGCTGACCATACTGCCACTTCTCATTTTGCGCTTGTCTGCCAAAGCATAAAATCTCCCAAGCAGCAAATTTGGCATTTTTTCCTAAATTGACTGTTCCTAAAAATTTAACTTGTGACCCATCAAACAAGATATTTTCTTGTGGAAACCATTCTAAACAAGCGTTTTGATCCACATTAAATAGCAAATGTTGCCTTGCAAAATAACCATTTGCCTTGTACCACTTCCCTGCACCAGGGGTTGTCAACAATGCATTAGCATCATTGTTAACATGAATATTGATATTGAGCTCATCTCCACCAGCCACACCCCCAGGCGGATGGATTACGACACCATGACAAACTGCATCACCCTCTGGATGCAATGATTTTTGCAAAACCAACGGGCCCTGATGCCAGTTTTTAGCTAAATAGCTACGTCCATTAGATTGTTTAAAATCTAAATCTAAACGTGCTTCCCAGCGCTTAACCAAGGGGTTGTTAAGCGCTGGATCGCCCGCCGCCGTAATCAATCCAATTCCGTCATCATCCATGGCAATATAATGCCACTAAACAGATAAATATCCTTTAATTTTTTCTGCGTCCACATCACTACGAAGATCTTCATGAATAAATTTGCCTTTATCAATCACAATAATGCGATCGGCAACCTCCATGGTAAAACTCAATACTTGCTCAGAAACAATGATGGTGATTTCACGCATCTTTTTTATCTCATTCAGGATTCTTGCAATATCTTTTATAATCGATGGCTGAATACCTTCTGTTGGCTCATCCAATAGCAACACTTTTGGGTTTGTCACTAACGCACGTGCAATCGCTAACTGCTGTTGCTGACCGCCCGAGAGATTACCCCCTTTACGTTTACGCATTTCAAACAGTACAGGAAATAAAGCATAAATATCCTCTGGAATTTCCCGCGTCTTAGATTGGCCTAAACCAGTCTCTATATTTTCTTGAACGGTCATCGCAGGAAAAATCATTCTGCCTTGCGGCACATAAGCTATGCCTTTATTGACGCGCATATAGCTTTCATCGCCCTGAACGCTTACACCATCAATAATAGCCTTATTAGCTTTGCTTGGCAGAATACCCATTAGTGATTTAAATAGCGTTGTCTTACCCATACCATTACGGCCCATAATGGCCAATGTTTCATTCTTTTCTGCTTTAAAGTTTAGGCCATGAATCACTTCACTTTGGCCATAACTAACATGTAGATCTTCAATTTCAATCATGTTTTTCTCCTATAAAAGTTAAGTTAATGGCCAAGATATACTTCAATCACATTTTCATCAGCTTGCACTTTATCCATCGCTCCCTCAGCGAGAATTTTACCTTGGTGTAAAACCGTGACTTTATCGGCGATTTTTTCTACAAAATCCATATCATGCTCAATCACTAATACAGAGCGATTCTTAGAAATCTTTTTTAGCAAGACGGCAGTTTCATCACGCTCTTTTGCACTCATACCGGCAACCGGTTCATCAAGCATTAGCAATTGTGGCTCTTGCATGAGCAACATGCCAATCTCTAGCCACTGCTTTTGCCCATGACTTAACAACGCAGCTTCCATGTCTAAGAAATCAGTCAACATAATTTCTGCTGCAATCTTTTTAACTTGGGCGTCTACCTCTGCAGTGCGCTTAAATACTAAGCTCTTAAAAACATTGCGGTTTCTTGGGTAAGACATTTCTAAGTTCTGATCCACTGATAAATTTTCATAAATGGATGGTGTTTGAAACTTACGCCCTACGCCAGCACGCACTATTTCATGCTCCGCCATGTCAGTTAACTCTTTATTCATAAACTTGATCGTCCCAGATGTTGACTTGGTTTTACCGCAAATCAAATCAAGTACTGTTGTTTTACCTGCACCATTAGGTCCAATCACCACACGTAATTCATTTTTATCGATATACATATTGAGTGAATCAACTGCTTTAAATCCATCAAATGAGACAGTTAAATCTTCAATCGCTAATACAAAGTCTGTACTACTCATGCTTTTACTCCTTTAACTAGCGCTTCAGCTGTATCTGAATCTGAAATTTTCTGTAGAAATTTAAATTTATGTTTATATTTTTGGTACAAGCCTGCGATACCATCTGGGAAAAACATCACCACTGCAATAAACAAACCACCCATCAGGAATAACCAAAGTTCTGGGTATGTTTCTGAGAAAAAAGTTTTGCCGTAATTAACAAGCAAGGTACCGTAGACTGCACCGATCAGAGAAGCACGACCACCAACAGCACAGAAAATGACCATTTCAATTGAAGGTACAATGCCGATAAATGAGGCTGACATAAAGCCAACTTGTAAGGTAAACATGGCGCCACCAATTGCAGATATTAACGCTGCTAAACAGAACACAAATATCTTGTAATTTGAAACATCGTAACCAGAAAAACGAACCCGCTCTTCTTTATCGCGCATCGCCAGCAGAATCATGCCGAATCGACCAGATAACATCCAACGACAACCTAGTATTACGCCAAACAGCAAGAATGCATTGAGATAGTAAAGAATATATTTAGCAGTGTCAGTTCGCGTATCCCAACCTAATACCGTTTTCAAGTCTGTAATACCATTTACACCACCAGTATAGCCTTGCTGGCCAACAATCAAAATGGTTAAAATCAAAGCAATAGCTTGTGTAATAATCGCAAAGTAAACACCTCCAACGCGGCGCTTGAACATCGCATACCCGATAATGTATGCAAACAATGCTGGAACAACAAGGATTGCAATAATAGTTAGGGTTAAACTCTGAAACGGTAACCACATCGTGGGGAGTTCCGTCAACTGATTCCAATCCATGAAATCAGGTATGCCAGGCGTTGTTTGAATCTTAGTAGTCTCAGGGTCTGAGGCTTCTAACTTCATAAACATTGCCATTGCATACCCACCAAGCCCAAAGAAAATACCCTGACCTAGGCTTAAGATACCACCTTGACCCCACAACAAAACCAAGCCAATTGCAACAAAGGCATAAGTCAAATATTTTCCAGCTAAATTAAGGCGGAAAATATCCAACCCTAAAGGGAGTATCACTAAGATTAATGCTGCTAAAACAACTAGCCCTAGCGCTCCCTCTTTCCCTCCAAACAATTTGTTTGCCATTGTGTTCATAAACTGCTCCTTAATATTACTAACCTGTTATCTAAAACAACTCATTATTTACTTCAACGTGTCAAATCATCACAATCTAGATTTTATTTACGTAGTTTTGAAGCAAACAGCCCTTCTGGTTTAACCATCAATACCGCAACGATAAACAACAGTGTTGCCATCTTGCCCATTGAACTACTTAAGAAGAACTGAAGAATTGATTGTGCTTGTGCAATACCAAATGCAGATGCAATCGTACCCAGTAAGCTAGCAGCGCCGCCAAAAACCACAACCATGAAGCTGTCCACAATATAGAGTGAACCACTAGTGGGGCCTGTTGAAGCTATCGTTGTAAAGGCTGCACCTGCAATACCTGCAATCCCGCAACCTAATGCATATGTCATGCGATCAACCTTTTTGGTGTTAATACCAACTGCACCTGCCATTGTTCTATTTTGTACAGTGGCTCGCATATTCAAACCCCAAGATGATTTAAACATTATCAGATACACACCACCTGTTACCAATGCGGCAAGCACCATCACAAAAATACCATTTAATGGAATATCAATTGTTTCTGTCGGAGCAAAAGAGCCTAATAGCCATTCTGGCAAATTAGCACTAACCTCTTTGGCACCAAAGCTTGAGCGGAATATTTGTTGCATGACAAGACTCAAACCCCAAGTAGCAAGCAAAGTATCTAGAGGTCTTTTATAGAGATGTCGAATCATCACCAGTTCAATAAAATAGCCAACTGCAAAGGCAATAAAGAACGACAAAATAATAGCGAAAACAAAGTAATAATCAACAAGACCATATGTCAGCGCTAGCTTTGACATCATGACTGTTGTATAGGCCCCTATGGTCATAAACTCACCATGCGCCATATTTATCACACCCATTTGTCCAAAAATAATGGCAAGACCTAATGCCATTAACAACAACACACTAAACATACTAAGTCCTGAAAAACTTTGCATTACAAATATGCTAGTCATTTCTGCTGCTGTATATCCCATACTGACTCCCTATAAACATTAATTCAAATATATAAACACTGCTTTTCTAAACCCACTTTACCTCCTTTAGTAGCCTTAGAAAAGCAAACTAAATGTAAAAGCTGAGCACATTTAGTTTGCAACTGATGCAGTAGCAGAAATCAACTACCGCATCATACTTATATCAACTTATTGATAACCTTTTGGGAATGGATCAGGTTTAATGTAACCAGATGTGTAAACCACTTCTGCTTGACCATCTTTTTTCCATTTACCAACACGTAATTTAGTAGTTAAGTGATGGTTTTTCTCAACCGTTACAGGGCCTTCTGGTGCATCTTTGAATACATAGCCAGGTAAAGCTGCTTGTACTTTATCCACATCAAAGCTACCTGCACGTTCAACCGCTGCTTTATACAACCATGGACCTAAATAAGCTGCTTGCGTCACATCACCAATCACAGAATCTTTACCCCAACGCTTTTTGAACGCTGCAACAAATTTCACGTTTTCAGGATTTGTTTGAGATTGGAAATATTTCATAGCTGAGTAGAAGCCTTCTAAGTTTTCACCGCCAATACCAAGCACTTCATCCTCTGTTACTGAAATCGTTAACATGGTTTGTTTTTTTGAGTTCAAACCTGCTGCGTTTAATTGCTTAAACCAAGCAACGTTAGAACCACCAACAATAGCTGCATAAATTACATCTGGTTTTTTCAATTTAATTTTGTTAATTACAGAACCAAATTGTGTGTCACCTAAGGCGATATACTCTTCACCAACAACAGTACCTTTAAGCACTTTTTCAATATGCTTACGTGCAATTTTCATTGATGTGCGTGGCCAGATGTAATCAGAACCGATTAGATAGAATTTTTTCGCACTTTTTTCTTTAGCGATCCAATCTAAACCAGCAATAATTTGTTGTGTTGCTTCCTGGCCTGTATAGAAAACGTTTTTAGACTCTTCTAAACCCTCATAAAAAGTTGGATAGAAAAGCAAACCATTTTCTTTTTCAAACACTGGCAATGCCGCTTTACGTGAAGCAGATGTCCAACAACCCATCACTGCAGCAACTTTATCGCTCACGAGTAGTTTTTTTGCTTTTTCAGCAAATGTAGGCCAATCAGAAGCGCCATCTTCTTGAATCACTAAGATCTTGCGACCCAAAATACCACCCATCGCATTGATTTGCTCAATCGCTAACTTCTCAGCTTGGATAGAGCCTGTTTCACTAATTGCCATGGTACCTGTTGCTGAATGCAAAATACCAACAGTAACGGTATCATCAGTCACAGCCAAACCAGTTGTATTTACTTTAGAAGTTGGATAATCAGCTGCTAAAGCATTTGTTGAAAGAACACCTGCAGAAAGCAGCGCCCCAACAAGGACCCCACTCGCTTTCATAAAATTACGTCTATTAAAAATAGTCATTACTTTCTCTCCTTTATTAAAAACAAAATGAAACTACATTTACTTCTTTACCTAAAAAATGTTGCATTAATGTCCGAGCATCCATGGTCTAGCAGTTTTTTTAGTTTGCACTTGCAAAGCTGCCTTACCCGTTTCTGGATTTACTTTTGTGCTTGTCTTACATGTATGTGTCCCTGTGCAACCACAGCTAGAGCGTCTACGAACATTGGGCTCATGTGCTGACTTTTCATTACGTTCGTAAGCGATACGCTGTGTTTTACCTAGCACAGCCAACTTTGGCGCTGACATAATCCGGTGACTTTCACAACCACAAGTTTGGCAAAAAGCGGGGTCACTTGACTCACTCATTTTACGTAAGGCTGTAAACACACCACATTCATCACATTCATATTCGTAAACAGGCATCAATAACTCCTTAGCTCGCTTTAGCTGTATCAATACCAGGTTTAACCATTATTTTTGGTCCATCTGCATTTGGCTTAATATCAAAATCAAAGATTTCAGTTGGTAACCATAAAGTTGCACATGCATTCGGAATATCAACCACACCACTGATATGGCCTTCAACTGGCGCAGTGCCCAGAATTGATAACGCTTGTGCACCGGTGTAACCAAATTTCTTCATGTATTCAATTGCATTCAGACATGCTTGACGATAAGCAACGTGGACATCTAAGTAATGTTGTTTACCTTGCTCATCAACAGAAATACCTTCAAAAATCATGTAATCTCTATAGCCTGGTGTTAGTACACTTGGTTGGAAAATTGGGTTTTTAACGCCATATTTCTTTACACCATCTTTAATTAAACTTACTTTAAGATCTAAATAACCGGCCATTTCAATCGCACCACAGAAGGTAATTTCACCATCGCCTTGTGAGAAATGAAGGTCACCCATTGATAAACCACCGTCTTTAACATAAACAGGAAAGTAAATCTTTGAACCTTTTGTTAAGTTTTTGATATCGCAGTTACCACCATGGTCACGCGGTGGAACTGTACGTGCGCCTTCAGCTTTTGCCTTCTCAGCAGCTTCACCTGTTAAACGGCCCATAACAGCTGATTTTGGCTCTGGCGGTAGCGCTAGTGCTGGCACACGGTCTGGATCAGTCGCAATTAATTCAGCTTCACGCTCATTCCATGTAGCTAGTAACTCTTTAGACGGTAAGCAACCAATTAAACCTGGATGCATAATGCCCGCAAACTTTACGTTTGGAACATGACGTGAAGTTGTATAAATGCCGTGAAAATCCCAAATTGCTTTTCTTGCTTCTGGGTAATGATCAACTAAAAAACCGCCACCGTTTTCTCTTGCAAAAATACCATTAAAACCCCATTGACTATCTTCAAATGTCCCAACATCTAATATGTCAACAACCATCAAATCGCCTGGCTCTGCGCCTTCAACACCTATCGGGCCACTTAAATAATGGACTTGGGTTAAATCTACATCTCTTACGTCGTTTGCACTGTCGTTATTACCAATTTGTCCACCAGTCCAATCCATACATTCCACACGGAATTCATCTCCTGGCTTAACCATCGCAATCATTGGCAAATCAGGATGCCAACGGTTATGAATCTGACCGTCTTGCTCCCAAGGCTTCTTATCAAGGTCTAACTTAACAATTGTTTTCATCAGCTTCCTCCTACTCTAAGTTCGTTTAAATACAAAAAAAACAACATGGCATTAATAAAAGTCATATGAAATCAAACATCACAGTTGACTTTCTATGAGCAAAGTTTAGGGTGTTGACTGGTTGAATGAAATACGTCAAATTGCGTAGTTTATAATTCGTATTTCGTTATTGAACTGTGCTATTTTTTTAGCACTACATAGATAGAAGCAGAGATGATAAAGTGAATATAAAATTTAGCTTACTAACCATATTATTGTTAAACACGGGATATGTAATAGCAGAAGAATGGACATCAATTATTAAAGATAAAGATCATGAAGTCTTTGTCGATATTGATTCTTACAATGTCTCTGAAAACTTGCCTTACTTGATTGCAAAGACGGCTTACCAAGAAACGCAAGAGTTTAAACTACCAAAACATAAAATAGCATATAGAACGAGTATTGCCACATACCAATTTAACTGTAAAGAACCAATCTATAGAGTTAGATCAATCAAGTTATATAATGAAAAAAAGTTACTTGTTGATACGGTTAAAATAAGTGGTGGCTTTCAATCAATCCCAGATCAGTCTGATGAGCTTTCGATTGGTCAACTCACCTGCCAAGTGCATCAAATGCTGGGTGGCGCTTAAATCAACTATTCATAAAATCATCATAATAAAATCGCACCAATGAAAATCAAATCATTGGTGCGACTATTTTGATGTTACTTAGAACTGATACTGCATAGAGATAAGGATTGCATCAGTGCTGCCAGCTCCAGTGATATCGGTTTCTTGGTACTCAGCCGAAATGATTGCATTGTATGGTGCCATTACATAATTCACACCAAAGTCCATACGTTCAGTTTTAATGTTTAAATCATTGTCAAACTCTTGATAACGTGCAAAAGGCATAAACTTACCCCAGCCAATTTGCTTATCAAATAGATATGCTGCACCTACATAATATGCATCACCTTGTTCAGCTTCAAACACATCATCTGTATCGTAGTCATAGTAAGCGGCCTCTAATGAAACTGTACCAGGACCTACACCTGTTTTTTCCATTAAGAAATCAATACTGTAAGATGAGTAGTCCCCAACATCAGTTAAACTAACAACCCCATCTGACTTTTGTCTACCTGCAATACCAACCGTTAATATATCTTTAGCACCAAAATAATTACCAGTGCCGTAATAGCCAGGTTCAGCATCCCAGAATGCAACTTGCACACGACCTGCATACATTAAATTATCTTCGTCACCAACAGTTTCAGATAAGCCATTCGTTGCAGTCTGACTAAACCTAAAAATATTGTCGCCTTCAAAAACACCAAATGACACCGCTAGCTTATCTTCTAAAAAGCTACCTACAACAGCCACACCTTCATCACGGCCAATCACACCACCATTCCAACCATAACGTGATGAAATATTAGCCCAATAGCCACCACCACCTGCTGATGAGTAGTAAGGACCTGCCATATTGGCACGATCACTTGGTGATAAGAATCGACCAGCCCAAATAGCAACTTCTGGTGTTAGTTGTAATTGTACGTTTGCATCAATTACTTCCCAGTTACCTTGACCACCGCCAGAACGCTCAGTATTTAACATACCTTTAATATAT
>CAYGSH010000014.1:0-37529 GCA_964352515.1 uncultured Methylophilaceae bacterium
ATTAAAGCGCTTTAAGTCATTATTTGAGATTTCAACTAACTTGCTAATTTCGGTAATTGTTTCATCGAAATTGTCAACTTTAGATGGGGTTATTTCTAATGTATAAACAAAAAAGTTATGGGCAATCGTAATACCATTTCTATCAGTGATTAGTCCCCGGTTTGGCGCGACAGGCACTATGGAAATGCGATTGTTTTCTGCCAGCGTATGGTAATGATTATGTTTAACTATTTGTAAAACATAAAAACGAGACGCTAATAGGCCAAAGCCAATAAGCACCAAAGCGCCTAACACGATTAAACGTATTTTGAAATTATGTAACTCGTTTTGATAGTTTCTTAATTCAGTACTATGGCGCATCTTATCTTTATTCCGACTGGTGCGATTTAGGTCGTGCAAGTGTCCCAAAAACAAGTCTTAATAATTGCCATAATAAAATACCAGTGAACACGGGCCAAAAATAGTGCCATGTTGGGGCGTCATTGCCTGTAAATAACTTCAAAATCAAGATCACGAATCGAGAGAAAAACAACAAACCAAGTACATAAAAAGAAATCTGAGTGACGGTAAAAAGCACCAGTCTGCGCTGAAAGCTAAGCGCAATATATGCTGTGAGTGTAAAGGCTAATGCATGCTGTCCAAGCAGACTTCCAGTTGCTAAATCAACCAGCATGCCAACAATCCAAGCAGTACCCATATTACATAATTGAGGTGTTCGTAAAAGCCAATAAACTAATACAACTAGCATAAAATCAGGCCGAAAAATAATACCTTGCCCTGTCCATGGAAATAATTGACAAAGGAGTGCAAACAATAACGTTGTATAAATCATTAGACGACTAGGGTGTTGCATTTTTTTGTTTTCCCTTTTCATCTACTTTTTTATCATTGGATTGACTTGCCTCTATTTCCATATTGTTTATTTCAGCTTCTTTAGTTTCTGGCAGCTCCAAGATTAAAAGTTGTAAGTGATGGCTGACCTGTGCCGTTGGTGTGCTAATAATTTTAGCAAATGGTGATTCAGGATCTTGTTCAATTTTGGTGACTGTTGCAACTGCTAGCCCTGATGGATATATTCCATCAATACCTGAGGTTACTAATTGATCACCAATTTTGATATCAACATTTGTTGGAAGGTATGGAATATCTAAAGTGTTGCCACTTTGCCCAAATGCAATTGCACGCAATTGGTTGCGTTCTACTTGGATAGGGATGGATAGATTTTTATCAGTAATTAGAGTGACCTCGCTACTAAAGGGATAAACTCGTGTGACTTGCCCTATGACGCCTTTAGAGTCAACTACAGCTTGACCAGCTTGGATATTATGCTGGCTACCTCTATTGATGATCACTACATTACGAAAAGGGTCACGACCTGTGTGCGAAATGTCGCCTAACACAGCACGTGGATGAATTGGAATGTCTCCACCAAGCAAACTACGTAGATGTTCATTTTCAACCTGCAAAGTGTTTAAACGTTGCAACTTTACTTTGTGTTCAAACGCTTGTTGTTTTAATAGGTAGTTTTCATGTACCAACTCGTTATGTACTGAAAAGTATTTGCCAACATCACGAATAAATTCGCTAGGAATATTTGCAATTCTTTCTATAGGATGCAGGGCGCCATTAAGTGTTTGTCGTATTTGTGAAAGATAATTAAGCTTAGCATCAACAGCCATAAACACAATTGAAAACGCGCAAAAAAATACCATGCGCGAGAAAGCGCTAGCACCACGGACAAAGAATGCAGGCGTTTGTTGTGGCTCTAGTTTCTGATGAACACCTTTAAGCATGTTAACGCTATAGGGTTAGCTTGAAGTTGTAACCATTACTCATTTACAAATACGCTGCCAAGTTTGTCAATATCTTCAAGTGCGCGTCCACAACCACGGGCGACACAGGTAAGCGGATCTTCTGCCACTATCACAGGTAAGCCTGTTTCCTCCATCAGTAGGCGATCCAAATCTCTAAGCAAGGCACCACCACCAGTAATGACCATCCCTTTTTCAGCTATGTCAGCACCTAATTCAGGTGGTGTTTGCTCAAGCGCCGACTTTACTGCACCAACAATTGCATTTAGAGGCTCAGTTAAGGCTTCTAAAATTTCATTACTGGAGATGGTAAATTTACGTGGAAGCCCTTCGGCTAAGTTTCTTCCAGTCACTTCCATTTCTAATACTTCAGAACCTGGAAAAGCTGAGCCAATTTTCTTTTTAATGGCTTCTGCAGTTGGTTCAGAAATTTGCATGCCGTAGTTGCGGCGAATATAGTCAATAATCGCTTGATCAAATTTATCACCACCAACACGTTCTGACTTGGCGTAAACAATACCGCCTAAAGAAATCACACCCACTTCAGTGGTGCCGCCGCCAATATCAACAACCATAGAGCCTGTTGCTTCTGCTACAGGCATTTCAGCACCGATAGCAGCAGCCATTGGTTCTTCAATCAAAAAGACTTGTTTTGCACCAGCTCGCTCGGCAGATTCTTTAATTGCACGTCGTTCAACTTGTGTTGAACCTACTGGAACACAAATAATGATTCTAGGACTTGGTGAAAACCAGCGAGCATCGTGTGCTTTGCGGATAAAGAACTTCAGCATTTGTTCTGTTACGGTAAAGTCAGCAATCACACCATCTTTCATAGGGCGAATGGCTTGAATATTGGCTGGTGCGCGGCCTAGCATACCTTTGGCTTCTGTCCCTACTGCAAGTAAGACTTTTTTGCCGTTTGTCCCCTCAATACGTATGGCAACAACGGAAGGTTCGTTTAGCACAATGCCTCTCCCACGTGAGTAAATCAACGTGTTTGCTGTGCCTAAATCAATGGCTAAATCATTTGAAAAATAACTGCTTAACGAACCTAACATATGTTTTTTTCCTGTGTGGTGTCTATCGAGCTTACATTGTCTTTTAAGACATGAGCTGTACTTTAAAATCAAGGTATAATAACGTATATTCCACTTAAAATTAAGTCGCAATTTAAGTTTATTACACTAAAGTTAAAAAAGAGCAGAATAGAAACAAGATATGGCACTCAACATTCCTAATATTAAACGTATTGCACATTTAGCACGTATTGAAATTAATGATGTAGAGGCTGAGCGAACGCTCAATAAGCTGTCCGGTATATTAACGCTTATTGAACAGATGCAGGCAGTTGATACAACAGGCATTACGCCTATGTCACATTCTCAAGATGTTGTCCAACGCTTAAGGAATGACGTGGTGACTGCAAGTAACCAAAGGGAGGCGTTTCAAAAAAATGCACCAGCGATTGATTCAGGTCTTTATTTAGTGCCTAAAGTAATCGAATAATCGCAATCGTCAAGTCATAAAAATTTTAATAGAAATTCAAATAGATAAATCATGATTAATGAAAGCCTTGTAAGCTTAAGCCAAATGTTGGTGAAAAAAGAAGTCTCTAGTGTTGAGATGACACAGACATTTCTAGCCAGAATTAAACAGTACAATCCATCCATTAATGCTTACATTACTGTTGATGAAGATAAAAGCTTAGCCCAAGCAAAAGCGGCTGATGCAATGATTGCAGCTGGCACATCAACGCCGATGACTGGGATACCGATTGCGCAAAAAGATATTTTTTGCGCTAAAGATTGGAAGACAACTTGCGGCTCCAAAATGTTGGAAAACTTTATTGCACCATATGATGCGCATGTGATTTCACAATTTAATACAGCTGGGGCAGTGAATTTAGGTAAAACCAATATGGATGAATTTGCCATGGGTTCTTCTAATGAGACCAGTTATTTTGGTAGCGTTAAAAATCCATGGGATTTAGAACGAGTGCCTGGTGGTAGTAGCGGTGGTTCTGCGGCGGCAGTTGCTGCAAGATTATGTGCTGCAGCAACAGGTACTGATACAGGTGGTTCAATTAGACAGCCGGCCTCGTTATGCGGGTTTACAGGATTAAAACCAACTTATGGTTTAGTCTCTAGATTTGGCATGATTGCGTTTGCTTCTAGTTTAGATCAGGCTGGCCCAATGGCAAAATCAGCAGAAGACTGTGCCTTAATGATGAACGTCATGGCAGGTTTTGATGAGCGTGACTCTACCAGTCTCAACCATCCTCAAGAGGATTATTTGCGTGATTTAAATCAGCCATTAGCTGGACTAAAAGTTGGTTTGCCAAAAGAGTACTTTGCTTCCGGTCTAGACGCCAATGTTGAGAAAGTCATACAAGATGCTATTGCAGAATACAAAAAGTTAGGCGCTGAATTTATAGATATCACTTTACCTAATGCTAACTTATCAATTCCTGTTTACTATGTGTTAGCACCAGCGGAAGCTTCAAGTAATTTATCAAGATATGATGGAGTGCGCTACGGTCACAGAGCAGCGATGTATGACGACTTGATGGACATGTATATGAAAAGTCGGGCAGAAGGATTTGGTGAGGAAGTTAAACGAAGAATTTTGATCGGCACCTATGTATTGAGCGCAGGCTATTATGACGCTTATTATTTAAAAGCTCAGCAAATTCGCCACTTGATCGCCGATGATTTTAAAGCGGCATTTAAACAATGCGACATCATTATGGGCCCTGCTGTACCTTCTACAGCATTTAAAATAGGTGAAAAAACAGGTGATCCAGTCTCGATGTATTTACAAGACATTTATACTATTGCAACCAACTTGGCTGGCTTGCCAGGCATGAGTATCCCCGCCGGATTTAGTCCAAGTGAAGATGGAAAGCCTTTACCAGTAGGTTTGCAAATAATGGGGAACTACTTTGATGAGGCGCGCATGTTAAATGTAGCACATGCATATCAACAAGTGACAGACTGGCATAAAGAAATGCCTAAAGGAATAGAATAATGGAGTGGGAAGTCGTTATTGGGCTAGAAACGCATGCTCAGTTAAAAACTAAAAGTAAAATTTTCAGTGGGGCTTCCACTGCTTATGGCGCTGAGCCAAATACGCAAGCTTGTGAAGTAAGTATTGCCTTGCCTGGCGTGCTGCCTGTCTTAAATAAAGAAGCAGTAGAGTGTGCGATTAAATTTGGCTTGGCAGTTGATGCTGAGATAGCGTCACGCTCGGTTTTTGCGCGTAAAAATTATTTTTATCCAGATTTACCAAAAGGCTATCAAATAAGTCAGTTTGAGCTGCCAGTTGTTGGTAAAGGTAAAGTGACGATACAAGTGCCAGCAGTAGGCAAAAATGAAGCCTATGAAAAAGTCATTAATATTACGCGTGCGCACTTGGAAGAGGATGCTGGTAAATCTGTACATGGTGCTGTAGAAGGGATGAGTGGTATTGATTTAAACCGTGCTGGTACGCCATTATTAGAAATTGTGACCGAGCCTGATATGCGTTCTGCTGCTGAAGCGGTTGCTTATGCTAAAAAATTGCATGAACTGGTGCAATGGATTGGTATCTGTGATGGCAATATGCAAGAAGGTAGTTTTCGTTGTGACGTCAATGTGTCGGTAAGGCCAAAAGGGTCAAACGAGCTAGGAACGCGTCGAGAAATTAAAAACTTAAACTCGTTCAAATTTATGCAACAAGCCATCGCTTATGAAACACAGTGGCAAATAGAGACACTGGAAGACGGTGGAAAGATAGAGCAAGCGACTGTTCTGTTTAACCCAGATACGGGCGAAACGCGTTCAATGCGTAGTAAAGAAGAGGCAAATGATTATCGCTACTTCCCTGATCCCGACTTATTGCCATTAGAAGTAACAGAAGCGGATAAAGCACGCGTGTTGGCGGATATGCCAGAGTTGCCTGAAGCAATGCAGGCAAGGTTTGTACGTGATTTAGCACTTTCAGCTTATGATGCATCAACCCTTACTGCGAGCAAAGAGGTGGCAGATTATTTTGAACGTGTCATTAATGCAGGCGCTGACCCAAAGCTTGCTGCTAATTGGGTCATGGGCGGCGTTGCATCCAAATTGAATGCTGAAGATAAGTCAATTTTCGAGTCACCCATTGATGCAAATAGATTAGCGTATTTGATTAAAAGAATATCGGACAATACCATTTCTAATAATGCAGCAAAACAGGTGTTTGAAGAGATGTGGTCAGGTGGTCAAAATGTGGATGCCATCATAGAGGCTAAAGGTTTGAAGCAGGTTTCAGATACAGGCGAAATTGAAGCGTTGATTGATGAGGTTTTGGCCGCTAATGCAGCAATGGTGGATGAATATAAAGCTGGAAAAGAAAAGGCATTTAATGCACTTGTTGGGCAAACCATGAAGGCTTCTAAAGGTAAGGCAAACCCTGCCCAAGTCAATGCAATATTGAAGAAAAAGCTTGGTTAGATTAACTTAATTGCTGGCTTGCGTCTGTTTTAATTCTATATATGGTTTTTTTTCAGCATCGTTCTGTTGATTGATATTTTCTATTACTTTTTTTGGCTCATCTATGTTATTTTCAAATTTTTCAGACTCGGATTTGGCTAATCTAATCTCTTCTTTTAAAGTATCAGGAACTGATTGCTTTTTATCAATATAAGCTTGTGCATTTGCAATGCTTCGGTTGAGTCTATCATCAACATTTGTTTTTTGTGATAATAGCGCAGTAATCATTGCATTTTCCATCTCTAAATTACGTTTACGAGCTAAATCAATTTCATACGCGGTTGTATAGGAAGCTAAAAGAACATAATCCTTGCGCTGTTGATTTAGCTGTTCTTTTTTAAGTTTTGCGTCTTGCTCTTTTTCTAAGACTTGATTGTTGCGTTGAACAACAACACCCTGTTGATTAATGACTTGATTGCTTTTTCCAGCAGCATTGGTTGGTAGTTGGTCGCCATAATGCGTTACCCCATGGCTATCTACCCATTTAACAATACGTTTCTCAGCCTGTGCTTGTGAAGAGAGTAAAAAGCTAATGAATAAAACCAAAGCAACTTGATTAAATATTTTCAACATTCTTAACGTCCATATTTGTCCCTATAGGCTTGGACTTTAAGCAATGTATGTGCCATCTCTGGTTTTAGTTGAATGTAATTCAACAAATCGCTTAAATTTGCAATAACGCAAACAGGCATTTTATTGTCTCTTTCTACCTCTTCTATAGCTGAAAGTTCGCTTGCCCCTTTTTCTTGTCTATCTAAAGCAATACTAACTCCACAAGGATTCGCTCCTTGCGCTTTGATAAGCTCTACAGATTCTCTTATTGAAGTGCCTGCCGAAATTACATCATCAATGATTAAAACATTGCCATTGACTGGCGCCCCTACTAGTGACCCACCTTCACCGTGATCTTTAGCTTCTTTTCGATTATAAGCATAGGGTAAATTACGACCTCTTTTGGCAAAAGCAATAGCAATACTAGCGGCTAAAGGGATGCCTTTATAAGCTGGGCCAAATAACATATCAAACTCGATACCTGATTTTTCTATGCTATTGGCGTAAAATTCTCCTAGTTGTAATAAGCTATCGCCATCATTAAATAGACCTGCATTAAAGAAGTAAGGGCTTAAACGGCCGGCCTTAGTTGTAAACTCACCAAATTTAAGGACCTGTTTATTGATGCAAAACGCGATAAAGTCTTGTGACAAGTTTTGATGGTGTTGTGACATAAATTGTTATAAATAAGGAATTAAATGCGCATTATAACGTTGAATTTAAATGGAATACGCTCTGCCGCGAATAAAGGTTTTTATCAATGGATGCAAAATATGCAGCCTGATGTGATTTGTCTGCAAGAAATAAAAGCGCAAGTTGATAATCTGACTGAGGAAATGCAAGCGCCAAAAGGTTACTATGGTTACTTTCATTATGCTGAAAAGAAGGGCTACAGTGGCGTGGGTATTTACGCTAAGCAAAAACCAGATGAAGTCATTGAAGGATTAGGCATTCAAGAAATTGATGCTGAAGGCCGTTATTTAGAATGTCGCTTTGGAAAGCTTTCTGTGATTTCATTGTATTTACCAAGTGGGTCAAGTGGAGAGGAAAGGCAAGCGTTTAAATTTGAGGTAATGGCACATTTAATGCTTCATTTAAAGGCATTAATCAATAGCGGTTTTGAGGTTGTTATTTGTGGTGATTGGAATATTGCGCACCAGGAAAAAGATTTAAAGAATTTTAAAGGAAATAAAAAGAATTCAGGCTTTTTGCCACAAGAGCGTGAGTGGATAACAGAGATATTTGATCGTGTTGGATGGGTTGATGTGTATCGGCAGTTATATCCAGACACGACTGGAGAATCTTATACATGGTGGAGTAATCGCGGTCAGGCTTGGGCAAACAATGTTGGGTGGAGAATTGATTACCAAATTTCGACACCTGCACTGGCCCAAAAAGCAATTGAAGCAAGTATTTACAAAGAACAACGGTTTAGTGATCATGCACCGTTAATCATTGATTATAAAGATTAAACGATAGAATAAAGTGTGAAAGACAATGAATCAAAAGTATATTAGTCCAATCATGGTTGCAATCAGTTTAATGGCCCAGCCATTCGTTTGCGGAAGCGCTTGGGCTGATGATGCTAGTTTGATTAGTGAGCCGACTTCTGTACATCGTCTATATTCTGATGTGGATATGCGTTTAAGTTTAGCCATTAAGCCCAATATGGATGCTTGTATTGCGGCACAATGTCAAGAAAACCAAGTATTTGATGACCGTGTGAACCTTATTGGTCAACAATTAGCTGCCATCGCATATGAGCTATATCCAAATTTATCTAACCGTGTGCCCAGTTTTCAATTTGCTGTTGTCGATAAGCAGGTTGAAGGTACTGCATCAAATGCAGATGGTGATATTGTGGTTTTTAGGGGTCTTCAACAATTGTCATTAAATGATGAAGCGCTTAGTTTTATTATTGCCCGTGAAATGGGCCATGTGATGGGCAAGCACCATACAAAAAACACATCGACTAAGCTTATTATTTCTGCTGTCGCATCGGTTATATTTCCTGTTGCAGGCATTATCGCTGCGTCATCCACGGCGGCTCAAGCTTCAACAGTTACATCCGTAGTGACAAGTGCGGCTTCAACAGCGACCAGTTTAATCGGGGCAAAAGTTGCTATGATCAATGTTAAGCCAGACCAGTTAACTGAATCTGATGCTTATGCTAATTCTCTTTTAGAAAGCCAAAATCTTGATTACACTTTAATCATAAAAGGATTGCCTGAATCACAAGTAGGCAAATCTGATTGGCTAAATGATTTGCAAGAAAGCAAAATTAAATTACAAGCGCGATTGCAAGTTGAAAATGCCGCAACAGCATTGGCAATGAAAACAAACTGATTTAATCAGATTTTAATAATTCAAAATTATTTGTAAGTGTATTCATTCTAATTCGACTAAACATAGTAACTTTTTTAGTTGCATCCACTTAATGATTAGTTATTGAACACTTCAAATTTAAAAGGAATTATCATGACGCAAGCAACAAAATCACACTCAGGTAAAGGCGCATTATTAGCAGTAGGTGCTGCCGCACTTATATTGGCTGGTTGTGCAAGTAGTGGTTCAAGTACAACAGCATCAGCAGCAAACGTTCATTGTGCAGGTCTAAACTCCTGCAAGGGCACTAGCGACTGTAAAACGGCAGAAAATGCATGTAAGGGTCAAAATGTTTGTAAAGGTCATGGCTTCTTATCAATGACAGAAGCAGATTGTAAAGCTAAAGGTGGCACGATTATTTAGAAAAAACCACGTGTCATGGTCAGCTGTGAGCGTGACACGTCATTTATGAAGCAATTATCACAAGAACAAAGCGCATTACCAAATTTAGGCTTCGGTCTTGGTTTACGCACTGACCACTATCACGAAATACTAGAAACCAAACCCAAAGTCGATTGGTTTGAGGCTTTGTCTGAAAACTATATGGTACCTGGTGGTAAGCCGCATTATTTTCTTGATAAAATTCGCGCAGATTACCCAATGGTGATGCATGGTGTATCCTTATCAATTGGTTCTACCACGGCATTTGATCAATGCTATTTAAAAGATTTAAAAAAGCTAGCAGATCGCATACAACCAGCTTGGATATCAGACCACTTGTGTTGGACTGGTGTGCACGGACAAAATATACATGATCTGCTACCATTGCCTTATACAGAAGAAACGGTGAAACATGTTGTTGAGCGAGTCAACATCGTGCAAGACTTTCTTGGACGACAACTATTGTTAGAAAACGTATCTAGCTATGCTAATTATATCGATTCTACAATGACTGAGTGGGAGTTTATTCATGAAATTGCTGAAAGGGCTGATTGTCTTTTATTGCTAGATGTCAATAATATTTATGTAAGCAGTTTTAACCACAATTTTGACCCTAAAGCCTTTATAGATGGGGTGCCTGCTAAACGCATCCAGCAAATACATTTAGCAGGACACCATAATCATGGTGATTATATTATTGATACTCATGATGCGGCAGTGATAGACCCTGTATGGGATTTATACCGTTATGCTATTGCGCAGTTTGGAGAAGTGTCGACCATGATAGAGCGCGATGATAAAATACCACCACTATCAGAACTTGTTGATGAGTTGCAAATCGCAAGAAAAACTGCTGCATCAGCAACAAAGTTGGTTAAATGAGCCGTCTAGCAACATTACAAGCAGCTTTTCAAGCTTGTATTATTAGTCAGGATAGTCAAACGTTTAAAACGCATATTATTGACGATATCAAACTAGGTGCTGATAAACGACTTGGTATATATGCTGACGCTTATCGTTTGCGTATTATAGAAGCACTGTCAGCTGCCTACCCAAAGCTGCATATGCTACTAGGCGATGATTTATTTGATACCGCAGCTAGGCAGTATATTGATGAATATCCATCCGAATATCGCAATATGCGTTGGGTGGGTGATAGGATGAGCGCGCACTTACTTAAGGTGTTGCCACAACATCCAATAGCAGCAGAACTGGCTAGTTTCGAATGGGCGTTAGGTTTAGCTTTTGATGCGAAAGATGCATCTATAGTTACAGTACAAGAATTAGCCGATTTTCCACCCGAAATATGGGGCGGCTTAAGTTTTATCTTGCATCCAAGTGTTCAATTGTTAGAGATAGAGTGGAATGTGATTCCGGTATGGCAAGCCTTAGATGCTGAAGCAATACCACCTTCACCTCTTCAAAAAAAAGAGCCTTGCTTGGTGTGGCGCACAGATCTCAATTCCCATTATCGCTCATTGGACGCAAAAGAATTTCAATCGCTGCAACAAATTCAAGCAGGAGCAAGCTTTGGCGGCTTATGTGAAACTTTGTATGAAGCTTTAGGTGAGGCGGCCACGCAGCAAGCGGCGCAATACTTAGCCAGCTGGCTAGAAACAGGCATTATCAGTCAAATCAAAAGTAATTAGCTACAAAAATCCAATGCTAAACTTTGGATAATTTCACCATTTCTACTGTCTTGGACAAATATCACTGCGCCGGCATCTTTATCTTGCCAAGATTTACCTAAATTAAAACTTTTATTAAAAGTGTTCAGGTTATTGATTTGGTAGGCACCAAACAACTTGCGCACCACATAGTCATGCTTCAACTCGCGTCCGTTATTTTCTCCTGCTTTAACTTGTGTCACTAAGCCGTTTTCATATAGTGCGATAAACACATCTTTATTGTTAGCATCATCTGTGTTTGCCGTCTCAGCTGTTGCGTTTAACTTAATACTGCCATCAGCTTGATTTACAAGATCTAGTGTGAGGTTGGCTCGTGCAGCTAACTGTTGTGTTTTATTAATGGCGTCACGCAGGCGACTATTATCCCAGCCTTTAAAGTCACGGCCGTTAAAAACAAACTGAGGGGTATACACAAAGCCTGCACCACCAAAAGCAGCTGTTTTACGTTGTCTATCGCTATATTCTGATTTAGAAAATTGATCTTTCCATCCAATATAGTCCCAATAATCGACATGAAAAGCGAGCGGTGTCACTTCACTTTTAGTATGTTTAATTGTACTAATCCACTTATCTGCAGGCGGGCAACTACTGCAGCCCTCAGATGTATATAGTTCTAGAAGAGGAATGGATTGTGTACCGCTTTTTGCAAAACATTCGTCAGCAAATACTTGCGTTTGGAAAAGTATTAGCAAGCATGCAAGCAAGCCATTATTCAAAGATTTAATTTGCATGGATAGTAAACTCCTAATCGATATTAAAAGATTAGTCGTCAAGATTCAAACAACCTTACAGTTTGATTGATGCTTTTTGTTGATCAGAACCTATTGTATTCCAGGGCGCAACCTTAAATAATAACAACATCCCCGGAATCGCTAGCAAAGTACAGACATAAAAGAAGATTTCCCAACCTAGTGTTTCTACCATTCCCCCAGTAAGTGCGTTAAAAATAGAGCGTGGTACTGCAGATAAGCTGGTGAATAAGGCAAGTTGAGTTGCCGTATAAGCTGGATTAGTTTCACGTGCCATGTATGCGACATAGGCGACGGTACCTAAACCGACACCAAGTGCCTCACCACCAATTACAACGGCAAGCATGCTACGCTCAATAATGCCTATTGCTGCAAATGGCCCTGCATGAGCCAACCATGCAAAGCCAAGGATGGTGACCAGTTGAACAACACCAAATACCCATAGGCCACGATTAATGCCAACTTTGATCATCCAAATGCCGCCAATAAAGCCACCTAATATCTGCATGACTAAACCACTACCTTTAACGATGGTGCCAATGTCGGTGTTGCTAAAGCCCATATCAATATAAAAAGGCGTAGCGAGTGCAGTTGCCATGCTGTCCCCTAGTTTATAAAGCAAGATAAATAGTAATACGAGCAGGGCATGTTTTAAACCGGCGCGATTGATAAATTCCGTAAACGGTTCTACTACCGAGGCATATAACGTTTTAGGGGCCTCTGCACGTTGTGGTTCTGTTGTGAATATGGTCATGAGCATACCAGGAATCATAAAGAGTGCGACTATCCAAAACACGGAGGACCAAGGTAAATGGTCCGAAAGAATTAAGGCTAATGAACCAGGGACTAAGCCAGAAACACGATATGCATTCACATGAATGCTATTGCCTAATCCTAGCTCTTCATCACTTAAAATTTCACGTCTAAACGCATCAATGACAATATCTTGACTGGCAGAAAATAAAGCCACTAATGTAGATACGACTGCAATACTGGTAATATTTAATTGTGGGTCAAAAAAGCTATAGGCACAGATGGTAATAAACAATGCAATTTGAGTAAGCAACATCCAACTGCGACGACGACCCATGGGTGCAATAAGGTTGTAGCGATCCATTAATGGAGCCCAAATAAATTTCCATGTGTAAGGCAATTGAATCAGTGCAAAAACGGCAATAGTTTTTAGGTTAATGCCTTCGCTACGTAACCATGCGGGCAAGAGCTGGAAAAGTAGGTATAAAGGCAATCCAGAACTAAAGCCTAATATCACGCATGCCAGCATACGTTTATTAAATAGAACTTCTTTTAGGGTGTGTTTTGACTTGCTGTTTTTGTTCATGATGTTCTTTTGCACCAGTGCATTATCTCAATTGTCGTTCTTTACAGCACCATATCATAGTGAGTAAAGTGATGGTTAAAGCGACGATACATATTTTTCAATATTTTAGATTTTAATAATATTTTAGTTACATTCAGTCTATACAATAATTTTAGAAATGACTTTTTAGCGTATTGATTTTTTAGGCATCAAAGTATTTTTATAAACTTTTTTGTTTTTTATCAGTCGTATTAATTATTGGAATCAACGAGTTTCTATCACAGTAAGGCATTTTGCCTTTCATCATTTAATTATCAACAATCAATTTTTGCTAACTGCTTAGCATCAATAGGTATTTTTTCGCACTTTATTTTAGGGAGTTATATGAGTTCAATTAAAACCATCGCGGTAGTCTCGATGATTTTTAGTCATACTGCTTTTGCAGATACGGTTAAATTAAAAAATGGGGATATGTTGACTGGGCAAGTTATCAAGAAAGAGACAGATAAGCTTCTATTTAAAACAAAGTACACGGGTGAAATTAACATTACATGGTCAGATATATCAAGTCTGAGTACCGATAAGCCTGTTACCATCATGCTTGCTAATGATTCAAGCTTTACTGGAGAAATTAAGTCTTCGGATACAGGCAGAGCGCAGATTAAGCTTTCAGGTTTAAATACGAATGCAGATGTTGATTTAAAAGATTTAGCATATATTAATCCAAGCCCTGAGGTTTCAGGAAAAGGGGTTGCCTGGTCAGGTTATGCCAACTTGGGTGGTGCTACTTCTCAAGGAAATACTGATAATAGCCAGATAAGGTTCGATACTGAAGCCATCGCTAGAACCAAACAAAATAGGTATACCATTGGTGCTTTTGTGAATAGAGCAAAAGCGGATGGAGAGAGTACTGCATTTAATAGTAAAGGCTATACGCAGTATGACCATTTTTTAACTAAACAATGGTACTTATATGCGAACGGCTCACTTGAAAATGATAAATTTAGAGATATTAATTTACGTTCAAGTGCTGGTCTTGGTAATGGGTATCAGTTTTATGAGCAGGCTGATCTTAATTTATCAATTGAAGGTGGTCTAAATTACATCAGTACTGATTTTAATTTGGCCGAAGATGATCGTTATGCGAGTGGACGCTGGGCACTAAAATACGATCAATTGGTTTTTCAGAGTGTTAAGTTTTTCCATCAACATGAAGTGCTCTTTAGTTTAGAAGATATTGCGAATACCTTAGTTTTTTCTAAAACAGGTTTGCGTGTGCCAATTGCTAATAATTTAAATGCATCAACGCAACTCAATATTGATTATGCGAATCAACCGGCTCAAGGCCGTGAGCGTATGGATAGAACACTGTTATTTAGCCTTGGCTATGGTTGGTAAAAACGCTAACAAAATTAACTATTTTGATTAGTATTCATCCTTAAAAAGGATTAGTATGTTTGTAATAGATTCATCCATTATTAAGTTGTAAAAATCAGCTTGTAATTTCAAAAACTTTCAAACCAAACCTTTTGGAGCGTATATGACAGATTTAATTGTCAATGAAAAAACACTTACCACAGATTATCCTGATGACACCCCATTGTTATGGGTCATTCGGGATAGCTTAAACATGACAGGCACCAAGTTTGGTTGCGGCGCAGGTTTATGCGGGGCTTGTACTGTTCATTTAGATGGGCAGCCTATTCGCTCCTGTCTAACGCCGCTATCTGCTGTGGCGGGTAAGAAAATTACGACCATTGAGGCTGTGCATGAATCTAAAGCTGGCGAGGCGATTCAAAAAGCATGGGAAGAGCTAGATGTAGTGCAATGTGGTTATTGCCAATCTGGACAAATTATGTCGGCAACCGCTTTGCTTGCTAATAATCCAAACCCAACAGATGCTGATATCGATAATGCAATGACAGGGAATATTTGTCGTTGTGCAACTTATGTACGGATTCGAGCCGCCATTCATCAAGCAGCTAAAGAATTGGCATAAGGAGAATATCATGAATAATAGGTTAATGAATGTTTCGCGACGTCAGTTTTTAAAAGCAGGGCTTGGGTTAACCATTGCCGTCATGGTGCCAGGTTGTGCCAAAAGTCCTGATGAAGTAACACCTGTTGATGCTGTTGTTGAGGATGGAGTATTGTTTGAACCCAATGCTTTTTTAAGAATTAGCTCAGATAATACGATTACCGTGATAGCCAAACATTTAGAGATGGGGCAAGGTACTTATACTGGGTTGGCTACTTTAATTGCAGAAGAATTAGAAGCTGACTGGGCACAAATCAAAGTAGAAGGCGCACCTGGGGATGCAAAAAAATATAACAATTTAGCTTGGGGCTCCTATCAAGGTACGGGTGGTAGTTCAGCCATGGCTAACGCATTTGAACAAATGCGAAATGCTGGCGCAAGTGCAAAAGCGATGTTGAAACAAGCGGCTGCAAAAGAATGGAATGTGCCGATAGATGAAGTGATGGTTAATGCTAGTGTGTTAAGTCACGCAAGTGGTAAAGAGGCCTCATTTGGTGCATTTGCAGAAGCTGCATCGGCATTGCCATTGCCAGAAAAAGTCATTTTAAAAGACCCTAAAGATTTTAGGTTAATTGGTAAAGTAATTCCACGTAAAGATAGTCAAGCTAAAACCAATGGCTCTGCTATTTTTACCCAAGATATTCAGCTGGATAATATGATGGTTGCTGCAGTGGCACATCCACCTAAGTTTGGAGCAACGGTTAAATCATTTGACGTTCAAGCGGCAAAGGCAATGCATGGTGTGCTCCATGTTGTACAAATTCCTAATGGTGTGGCTGTATTAGCGCATCATTATTGGGCTGCAAAAAAAGGGCGCGATGCACTGAAAATAGAATGGGATGAAAGCAAGGCTTATCAAAAGAGTTCTGATGAGATTATTGCGGATTATAAGAAACTTGTTACTAATCCTGGCAATATTGCCCGTCAAGATGGTGATGCACTGTCACAATTACAGCAAAGTAAACAGGTGATTACCCATGAGTATGTCTTTCCATTTCTGGCGCATGCAACGATGGAGCCATTAAACTGTGTCATACAATTTAAAGATGGACAATGTGAAGTCTGGAATGGGAACCAGCTTCATAGTATAGATCAATTTGCGTTATCTGCTGTTTTTGGTATTAAGCCAGAACAAGTAAAAATCAATACACTCTATGCGGGTGGAAGCTTTGGACGGCGTGGTAGCTCTCAGTCGGATTATCAATTAGAAGCGGCACAAATCGTTAAAGCGTTAAATACGGATAAACCGGTTAAGTTGGTTTGGTCGCGAGAAGATGATATGCGGGCTGGCTTTTATCGCCCAGTATACGTGCATAAAATTAGTGCCACGTTAGATAAACAAGGCTTTCCGAATGCATGGCACCACACCATTGCTGGTCAGTCTATTGCAACAGGTACAGCATTTGAAGGCATGATGATCAAAGACGGTGTTGATGCAACTTCCGTTGAAGGAGCCAATAACTTGCCCTACCAAATAGAACATTTGCAAGTAGATCTCCATACCACAAATGATAGTGTAAAAGTACCTGTTTTATGGTGGCGCTCAGTTGGCAGTACCCATACTGCTTATGCAACTGAAGTGTTTATTGATCAATTAGCAAAAGAGACTGGGCAAGATACGATTGCATACCGATTAGCTATGTTGAAAGATAAGCCACGCCATGCTGGTGTGCTTCGTTTAGCGGCAGACAAGGCAGTTGCATTAACCAAAATTGAAGGCGTTAAACAGGGTCGAGGTGTTGCTGTGCATGAATCGTTTAATACAGCCGTTGCGCAAATCGTTGATGTTAGCATTGATAGTAATAATAGCTTAAAAGTTAATCGAGTTGTTTGTGCCGTTGATTGTGGTATTGCGGTGAATCCAGATGTGATTAAAGCGCAAATGGAAGGTAGTATAGGCTATGCATTGGCAGCGGCTTTAACTGGTGAAATTACCTTAAAAGATGGCGTTGTTGAACAAGGTAATTTTGATCGTTACCCTGTATTACGTATTGCTGACATGCCTATAATCGAGGTCTATATTGTGCCGTCGGCTGAAAAACCAACAGGGGTAGGTGAGCCAGGTGTGCCCCCATTAGCACCAGGTTTAGCCAATGCAATTTTTGCTGCAACTGGTCAACATATCGGGCAGTTGCCTATTGGTAATCAATTAGGTTAATTAAAGATGGATAGCCAAGACTTAGCTGTACTAACAAAAGCGCGAGACTGGTTAAAAAATGCACATCAGTTATTGTTAGTTACTGTTGTTAAAACTTGGGGTTCATCTCCAAGACCAATTGGCGCACTGCTCGCTTTGCGTGATGATGGTCGCGCCATAGGCTCAATCTCAGGAGGTTGTATTGAAGATGATTTAATAGTTCGACTTCGCAAAGAAGGCATGCCTAAAAAACCTGAGTTAATAACCTATGGCGCAACCGCAGAAGAAGCCAGACGTTTTGGTCTGCCTTGTGGCGGTAGTATGCAGTTAGTTATTGAGCCAATGAAAGACGCAAATGATTTAGAGGCAATACTAGGGTTGCTTAATGAAGGAAAGCTGGTTGCGCGATCTGTGGATATTGAAACGCAAAAAACGTATGTAAGAGAAGCGACCTCAGAACAAACGACCTTTTTACAAGGCAATACACTCACCAGTATATATGGCCCGCGTTACCGATTAATTTTGATAGGCGCTGGCCAACTTTCACAATTGCTCACCCATATTGCAATGAGTCTAGATTTTGCTGTGACAGTATGTGACCCGCGTGAGGAATATGCGGATGGCTGGCATGTACCAGGTAGTGTATTACGCCGAGATATGCCAGATGACGTGGTAATAGAAATGCAACCAGATGCCAGGACTGCTGTAATTACCTTAACACATGATCCGAAGTTGGATGATCTCGCATTAATGGAAGCATTAAAGTCACCAGCTTTTTATGTGGCTGCATTAGGATCAAGAAGTAATAATCGAGACAGACGTAAGCGCTTACTCTTGTTTGATGTGACGGCAGATCAAGTAGAGAACCTGCGAGGTCCAGCAGGTTTGTTTATTGGCAGTAAGACCCCTAGCGAGATTGCGGTATCGATTGCCGCGGAGTTAGTTGCCGTTAAAAATGGCGTGGAAGCTAATCGCTTATTTAGTATAAGTGATGCAAAAGCTGTGCTCGATGTTGCAGAAGAGTCTATCAGTAGCTGCCAACTGTAATGCAAGGCATTTTATTAGCCGCTGGATTTGGAAGACGATTTAAAGATGAAGCTAAACCGCAACAAGATAAACTGCTGATCCGTTTTTCTAAGAGTGACAAGTCTATTCTTTGGCATAGTGCGAACAGTCTAATTACCGCTTTGCCAAACAGTATTGCCGTTATTCAACCACAACAAATTGCCCGTAAAACGATATTACAAGAACTTGGATTTACGGTAATAGAAAGTAACCGTGCAAAAGAAGGCATGGGTTACGCACTTGCTGATGCGGTCAGCGAGAGTAAGCATGCTAATGGGTGGTTAATTGCATTAGCCGATATGCCATGGGTAGATAAAACATTAATTCAGAAGATTAGGCAGGCGGTCATACTGCCAGAAAGTGTCGCTGCACCAAGGTGCAATTATCAAGAGTATAACAATCAACGCGGTCAGCCCGTGGCTTTTGGTGCGGCATGGTTTGATGCCCTTTCTGCCATACAAGGGGATGAAGGTGCTCGTAAGCTGTTAAAAACGGCAAACATTACATGGGTTGATTGGTATGACAATAGTATTTATCGAGATGTCGACATGCCATCTGATTTATCTGATTAACTGATAAAAAGGCATATTGAAACAATAATCAAGCCCACTTTGCAAAAAGCATAATGGGCTCTTTGATAAAAGAAAAATTAACGCCAACCATCCCCAAGTGATTTATACAAACCAATCATAGCCATCATTTGCTTCTCTTTGGTTTCAATCAGCTCCATTTTTGCTTCCAATGCATCACGTTGTGTTAGTAAAACTTCTGAGTAATCAGCATGTGCGGCCTTAAATAACTGATTAGAGACTTCTATCGAATCGGTTAATGCATCTACTTGTTGCGTTTTTAATTGATAGTTTTTATTTAAATTATCAATATTAGAAAGCTGATTTGGCACTTCTAGGATGATTGAGTTTGTTGGCGCATCAATGTTAAAAGACTTTACATGAACAAAATAGGCCACACCAATAACGAAGCTCGTTAATAGTGCAAGGAGAAGATAACTGCGGAATCGCTTAAATGTTTAAGTGTTAAAATTTTTCACAATTGCATAATAATCAGTTTCTGTAAAACATTAAGCTATTTCTTTAAAAAAGTGCTTTATAGCTAGATAGCGCATTAATAGATTTAAATAAATAGGCTAAATCGCTCGTTTAAGGCGATACATTGCCAGATTGCCAAACCAATTGGGCATAAATGTGACTTCACGACCGTCAGTGATCACTTTACGCTCTATCACAGTAATCTTATTATCTTTGCAAAGCTGATCGAAATCATGAATCGTACAAAGATGTACATTGGGTGTGTTATACCATTCGTATGGTAAGTCTTTTGAAACGGGCATGTTCCCTGTGATAATTTGCATACGATTGCGCCAATAGCCAAAATTTGGGAAAGTGACAATGGCTTCACGACCAACTCTCAACATCTCTTGCAAAATGCCTTCAGTATTATGCATTGCTTGCAAGGTTTGTGAGAGGATCACGGTATCAAAAGAGCTGTCTTCAAATTCGGACAATCCCGCTTCTAAGTTCATTTGTATCACATCAATACCATTTTGCATTGCGGTGAGCCAGTTAGTGTCATCTTTCTCTACCCCGTAACCTTTAACCCCTAATCCATCACGTAAATATTGGAGCAATGCGCCATCTCCACAGCCTAAATCAAGGGCCTTGGCGCCAAAGTTAAGCCATCCCGCAATAATGGCAAAGTCTTGTCTATAAAGACTGTTAGTATTCATTATGGTTGATAAATTACTCATTTTTACACTTCAATCTGGCTGATATAACTACGCATAATGGCATGGTAATGTGGATCGGGCATCAAAAATGCATCATGGCCATGTGCAGCGGTCACTTCAGCATATTTAACTGATAAATTATTATCTAATAATGCCTTGACAATCTCACGTGAACGTTCAGGTGAGAAGCGCCAGTCGCTGGTGAATGAAACAACCAAAAACTTTGCACTTACGTTATTAAGTGTTTTTGATAGATTGCCATCAAAAGCGGATGCGGGATCAAAATAATCAAGGGCTCTAGTCATACGAATGTAGGTGTTAGCATCGAACTCACCTGCAAACTTATCAGCTTGATACCTTAAATAAGACTCCATTTCAAATTCAACATCAAAGCTATATTTAATTGTATCTTTAAGCTTTCTACCAAATTTTGCACCCATGGCATCATCAGATAAGTAAGTAATGTGCCCTAACATGCGGGCAATACGTAAGCCACGTCTTGGCACTACATTATAATTATAATAATCGCCACCATAGAACTCTGGGTCAGTAATAATCGCTTGGCGAGCGACTTCATTAAAAGCCATATTCTGTGCAGTTAAGTTGGGTGCAGATGCAATGACTAAAGCATGTTTAATTCTATCAGGGTAAGCGATGCTCCATTGTAATGCTTGCATGCCGCCTAAACTGCCACCAATTACAGCGGCGAATGTTTTTATGCCCAAATAATCGGCAAGCATGGCCTGAGATTTTACCCAGTCTTCAACCGTAACAATAGGGAAGCTCGCTCCGTAAGGCTTATTTGTTTTTGGGTTGATACTAGCAGAGCCGCTGGATCCATGGCATCCACCTAAGTTATTGACTCCAATCACAAAAAAATTATTTGTATCTAAAGGTTTGCCAGGGCCAATTAAGTTATCCCACCACCCTGGATATTTATCCTCAGCGGAATGACGGCCTGCAACATGATGGGTGCCTGATAAGGCATGACAAATCAAAACGGCATTTGATTTGTTAGTATTGAGTTTGCCATAGGTCTCATAAATCAAGTTAAACTCAGGTAATACATCACCACTCTTTAACGAAAATGGTTCGTTAAAGTGCGCAGTATTTGGCGTAACTATCCCAATAGAGTTCATTTCTGACATGCGCGTATTATACTATGGTGCAAATCAAAAAATCATACTCTTACATAAAGTGTATGAACTACCTACGTTTAGACGTTAATCCGTTTATATTGCGTTAAATCTTTACGATGCCAGCGCCGGTCCCTAAATGCGTCAATTAATTGACGTGCTCGTTTCGACTCTATTCCATTAAATCCATTGCTATCACGGTCTAGAAAGTCTGTTAAGCCTGTAATTGAGACTAATTCTTCAGGCGTTACATTTTTAAATCCCATCGTCCAATTTCCAAAAGTGCGTTCTTCTAATGGTTCCATGATTAGTTTCATCACATGGTGATGACGTTCATCTTTTGATATTTTTTCAAAAAGCGGCTCCAGTATAGTATCGGGCCCCTCTAATACTTGAAAAAAACAACCATCCATATATAGCAGCATGCCTGATATACGTCGTGCATCGTTTTTCTTTCTGCAATTAGTCAACAGTGTTACAAGCTCTTCATGTGACATATGATGGCATGCCACGCTGGTATAAGCTAAAAGTGAAAGTTTTTCTTCATTTAACATCATTAAGCCTCTGTTAATAAACATTTGCCCCTAACTATGCTAACGACCTACAATTTTAAAACTTTAGCCAGATAAAGAAAAAATCTTATACTTTTTAATACAGGAAGAAAAATAGCGTATCAGATTAAATAAGCAAAACTTTTTAACTCATCATGGCAATGATATTGGGTAAATTTGCTATGGAGTCTATTATGAAGTTTGGTTTAACTTTTGAAGACTCAGCATAAGCTTTTCTATATTTCCCAGTGCGAACTAACACGCTTTTAATGCCTGCTTGTTGCGCGCCATCAATATCTGAATCGATATCATCACCTATCATTAAGACCTCATCAGCACTTAGCTGCATGTCAGATAGTGCAGCATTGAAAAAATCGAATGATGGTTTACCAATCAGTATTGCTGTTGTATTAGTTGCATATTCTAATCCAGCAATAAATGCCCCTATATCCATATGTAAACCCGATTCGGTCTGCCAGAATCTATTTTTATGAATTGCGATTAATCTGGCACCACGCATTAAACAAATAAACACTTCATTGAGCATTTCGTAAGTCCAGCTACTACCGATATCCCCGATTACAATAAAATTTGCTTCCAAAACGGATTGTGGAAATTGCAAAAAATCTTTTTTGACATCTTCTGCAAGCAACAAACGAACTGTCGGATTGGGTTGATTTTTAAGATAATGCACTGCTGCTTGCGGGGCTGACAAAATTTCCGATTGCACTACATGAAAGCCCAACGCATTGATTTTGTTTTGAATAGAGGCAACACTCATGGTACTTGTGTTGGTAACAAAGCGACATTGAAAATCATACTCACGAATCTTGTTGACTGCTTCTAACGCCCCTACTATTGGGCTGTTGTCGACATACAGCACCCCATCTAAATCGAATAAAATGCCTTTGATTGGTTTGATTTTGTTCATCATGCACCTCCGTTTTAAGACGTTAATACATGTTTAATTAGCAATATTTATGCTAAACCACTACATTTGGGCCATCGTTACCCGTTCAATACCTGCTAAATCATTGACATGCTGTATTAAATTAAATTCAGCAAGACGCATTAAGTCAGCCACTCTTGATGATTGATTATAGCCATGTTCTATCAGTACCCAACCATGAGGATTTAAATGTTTTTTTACATGGCTAATAATATGTCTAATGTCATTTAAACCATCATTACCTGAGGCTAAAGCAGATAAGGGTTCAAAGCGTAAATCACCCTGATTTAAATGTGGATCACTCTCTTCAATATATGGTGGATTACTGATAACCAAATCAAAGGTTTGATTTAGAAGGTGTTCAAACCAGTTGCTTTGTAAAAAATGAACATTGGGTATGGTTAAGTGTTGAGCATTTTCCTGAGCAACTTTTAATGCTTCGTAAGACGCATCTACTGCAGTTAACTGTGATAAAGGTCTGTGCTTCGCTATAACCAAAGCAATTGCACCAGTGCCTGTACCTAAATCCAATATTGTTCTAGGTGTATTTTTTGGTATTAGGCTTAAAGCAGTATCGACTAACGTTTCCGTATCTGGCCGTGGTATTAATGTATTGGGCGTAACCTTTAACGTTAAGCCATAAAACTCCCGTTCACCAATAATGTAAGCAATCGGTTCGCCTGTCATGCGACGTTGAATTAATTCGTGAAACTGGAGTTGATCCCGGTCATCTAATTCATTTTCTGCGTGCGCAATCAACCATGCATGATTGACTTTTAAGGTATGCTCTAAAAGCAGTTGCGCTTCCAGTCTGCTTTCATCAGTATTAATTGTTTTTTTGAGTGCTGCAGCGGCCTCATGCAAAGATGCATGAATGTTCATTTTTAGTTGTCTTCACTTAACATCGCTAACATGTCAGCTTGATGTTCAGCCGCCAATGGCACAATCAATTCATCCAACTCACCTTCTGTAATTGCATCAATTTTATAGAGCGTTAAATTGATGCGATGATCAGTGATACGACCTTGCGGATAATTATAAGTACGAATACGTTGTGAGCGATCACCAGATCCAATCAGGTTGCGTCGCTCGCTTGCAATCTTCGCGTGTTGGGCATCTTCTTCTCTTTGCTTAATTCTCGCAGCAAGTACCATCATGGCCTGTGCTTTATTGGCATGTTGACTTCGGCCATCTTGACACTCAACCACAATACCGGTTGGTGCATGGGTAATACGAACAGCAGAATCAGTTTTATTAATATGTTGACCTCCCGCACCCGAAGCGCGGAAAGTATCAAGCCGAATATCGGCGGGATTAATCACAACGTCTGCGACTGCATCCACTTCTGGTAGAACGGCGACTGTACACGCGCTAGTGTGAACGCGACCTTGCGTCTCTGTATCTGGAACGCGTTGAACGCGATGACCGCCACTTTCAAACTTAAGCTTAGAGTAGGCACCCTGACCCTCAATTTTTGCGATAATCTCTTTGTAGCCGCCCACTTCGCCTTCATTAGCAGAGAGGATATCGAGTTTCCAACGCTGTTTTTCAGCATAGCGGCTATACATCCGAAATAAATCACCAGCAAATAAACCTGATTCATCACCACCTGTACCTGCACGAATTTCTAGAATCACGTTTTTATCATCATTCGGATCTTTTGGAATAAGTAGCTTTTGCAGATCTAACTCAATGGTTTCTAGACGTTTTTTACCTTCTTCAATTTCTTCTTGCGCGAAGGCTTTCATTTCAGGATCGCTTAACATACTGTAAGCTTCTTTAAGATCAGCTTCAGTTTGAACGTATGCATTATATTGCGTAACAATTGGGGTTATTTCTGCATGCTCACGCGTGATTTTTAAGTAATTATCCATATCGTTAGTAATATCTTCTGAAGACATTAATCGATTCAGTTCATCAAGACGTTCGCTCAAGTTTGCGAGTTTTTGTAATATGCTAGGTTTCATGTTGATTTAATTCTTAATTTGATAAATATGGCGGAACAATTGTTCTAGTCGTTCGTGTTCATCGCCATGACTTTGATTGAGAGCATGGCTTGGGGCGTGTAAAAACTTGTTCGTTATGGCAAGGCTAAGCATTTCTAATGCCTTTTCTGGGCGCTCACCTTTTTGAATGAGTTTAATTGCTTTTTCTAATTCAGCAGCACGCATTGCTTCTGCTTGGTCTCTCAGTGCTTTAATTGTGGGGACGGAGTTACGTTTATGCAACCACTGCATAAAGCTTTGGACGCGCGCTTCGACAATGGATTCGGCTGTGATTGCTGCTTCCTGTCGATTTTCTATGCCATCGGTTACGACTTGTGCTAGGTCATCCACTGTATATAAAAACACATCATCAAGCTCAGAAACCTCAGCTTCTATGTCTCTTGGGACTGCTAAGTCGACCATAAAAATTGGGCGATGGCGTCTTGCTTTGATAGCGCGTTCTACCATTCCTAAGCCCACAATAGGTAATTGGCTGGCTGTACATGTAATGACAATATCGAAATCAGAAAAGTATTCTGGTAAATCATTTAGCAGAATGGCTCTAGCATTTATTTTTTCAGCTAACTCTCTACCGCGATCTATGGTGCGATTAGCAACAGTCATCGATTTGGGTTTTTGCGCAGCAAAATGATTGGCACATAATGTAACCATTTCTCCAGCCCCGATAAACAGGACTCTTTGCTGTGATAAGTTGCCAAAGATGCGTTGCGCTAATTTAACTGCCGCCGCAGCCATTGAAATGGAGCTGCCACCAATGTCGGTATTGGTGCGTACTTCTTTTGCAACTTCAAATGTACGTTGAAATAGTTTGTGTAGGTTAGCGCCTAATGTGCCAGCCTCTTGGGCAAGTTTTACTGATTGTTTAAACTGACCTAAAATTTGTGCCTCTCCTAGTACCATGCTATCTAAGCCAGAAGCGACTCTAAAGGCGTGTTTAACGGCATCTTGATTAGCAAGAGTATAGGTATAGGGTTGAAGATGGTTGATATCTAAGCGATGATAATTGGCAAGCCAGTTTATAATCGGCGTTGCCTCTGCTGATTGCACATAAATTTCAGTGCGGTTACATGTCGAGAGAATGGCTGCTTCATTGGCATCTTTGACGGTTAAATCTGACAGCGCCTGGCGCATAGAGTCCACAGCAAACGCGACATTTTCGCGAATTTCTATCGGGGCGGTGGTGTGATTTAAACCTATTGTATAGAGCTGCATTTCGCTATTTTACCAAGTCATTGAAGTTGTTGGAAAATAAACTAACGCTTTAAAAGCACTTTAGTTCACTAAAACATTATCCAAAGCGCTTATCCAAATACAGAAATCGAGTTAAAATAAGTCTTTTGAGTTTTAATAAATCATAAATCGACAACGGAAACTATTATGAGTGAATATAGAATTGCCCCAAGTATCCTTTCTGCTAACTTTGCTAAGTTAGGTCAAGAAATTGAGGATGTGATTAAGTCAGGTACAGATATTGTGCATTTTGATGTAATGGATAATCACTACGTGCCAAATCTAACAATCGGTCCACTAGTATGTGAGGCAATTCGTGACTTATCTCACAATGTGGGCGCATTGATTGATGTGCATTTGATGGTAGAGCCAGTAGATCGCATTATTCCTGATTTTGCAAAAGCAGGGGCAGACATTATTACATTCCACCCAGAAGCTTCAAACCATATTGATCGTAGCCTTTCTATGGTACGCGAGTTAGGTTGTAAATCTGGCTTGGTATTTAACCCTGCAACGCCATTACATTACTTAGACTATGTCATGGATAAAATTGACATGATTTTATTAATGTCTGTTAACCCTGGGTTTGGTGGTCAAAAATTTATTCCACAAACCTTAGAAAAAGCAAAACAAGCGCGCGCTAGAATTGATGCGTATACTGCAAAAACTGGTCGTCAAATATGGCTAGAGATTGATGGCGGTGTGAATCCAATGAATATCGCTGAGATTGCAGCTGCAGGAGTAGACACATTTGTAGCGGGTAGCGCTATATTTGGTAAGCCAAATGATACAGATCCAAATCGTTATGATTCTGTGGTTAAATCAATGCGTGATGCGTTAGCATCAGTGTAAATATAATGTACTTCCTTAAAAAGCAGGCGGTGATTAATTGGCGATGGTGGGGCTAAAAATAGCTTCAACCACAGGCGTTTGCCTGAAAATATCGCTTACCACTTTTTAAGGAATTTTATGCTTCAAACCATTACTAAAACTGAATTCAATGCCTTAGCAAAAGAAGGCTATAATCGTATTCCATTAGTGCAAGAAACCTTTGCTGATTTAGATACGCCCTTATCACTATATCTCAAACTGGCTAATCAACCATTTTCATACTTATTAGAAAGTGTCCAAGGTGGTGAGCGGTTTGGTCGTTACTCGATTATAGGCTTGCCTGCTAAAACGCGTATCGTTGTTAATAATTTTAACGTGCAGATTATGCAAGGCGATAAAGTCTTGGAAACGCACACAGATATCAACCCTCTCGATTTTGTGCAAACATTTCAAGCGCGATTTAAAACACCACCCTATGCAGGTTTGCCGCGTTTTACTGGTGGTTTGGCGGGGTACTTTGGATATGAAACTATCCGTTATATAGAGAAAAGGCTAGCCAATAGTCAAAAACACGATGTCATTGGAACACCAGATGTATTGTTAATGGTGTCAGAAGAAATTGCGGTTGTTGATAATCTTAGCGGCAAATTATACTTTATTGTCTACGCCAATCCTGAAGAAGAGGAGGCTTATAATAAAGCGCATCAACGCATTCAGACATTGATGCAACAGTTGCGTCAAACGGTCAAGATTCCAGAATCTAAACCATCAGTGCCAACCTTAGCGAGCTCTGAGTTTGGCGAAGGTAATTTTAAAGCTGCCGTAAAAAAAGCACAGGATTATATTCTAGAAGGTGACATTATGCAGGTAGTCCTTAGCCAGCGTATGTCACAAGATTTTACGGGTTCACCTTTGTCTCTCTACCGTGCATTGCGTAGTTTAAATCCATCACCCTATATGTTTTATTATGATATGGGTGATCATCATGTGGTTGGTGCTTCACCAGAGATATTAGTGCGCCTAGAAGATGGTGTGGTGACATCTAGGCCAATCGCAGGTACACGCCCACGCGGCAAAACGCGTGAGGAAGACATTGCGCTGTCGGAAGAGTTGTTAGCTGATCCTAAAGAATGTGCTGAGCATGTGCAGCTGATGGACTTGGGTCGTAACGATGTGGGCCGTGTTGCACAAACAGGAACAGTCAAAGTAACTGACAATATGATGATTGAGCGTTATTCTCATGTGATGCATATTGTGAGTAATGTAGAAGGTCAATTGAAACCGAATATGGATGCAATTGATGTGCTAAAAGCCACCTTTCCAGCAGGTACTGTTTCAGGGGCACCTAAGGTGCGAGCGATGGAAATTATTGATGAGTTTGAACCAACCAAGCGTGGCATTTATGCTGGTGCAGTTGGATACTTAGGGTTTAATGGTGATATGGATGTGGCAATTGCAATTAGGACAGGCGTCATAAAGGACAAGAAGCTTTATGTGCAAGCAGGTGCTGGCATTGTGGCAGATTCAGTACCGCAAAGTGAGTGGGAAGAGACGCAAAATAAAGCAAAAGCAGTCATACGTGCCGCAGAGTTAGTGCAGGCAGGGTTAGATAGTCAAAGTGAGCACTCACTAGAGACTACAGCATCAAGTCAGTTGCAAGGGGATAGATAATGTTACTAATGATTGATAATTACGACTCCTTTACTTATAACCTTGTGCAGTATTTTGGTGAGCTAGGTCAAGATGTGCAGGTTTATCGTAACGATGAAATCGATTTGGACAAAGTGGCTGCATTGAATCCACGGCATATTGTGATTTCGCCTGGCCCCTGCACGCCAAATGAAGCTGGCATTTCTGTCCCATTGATTCATGAATTTGCAGGTAAGATTCCATTGCTTGGTGTTTGTTTAGGTCATCAAAGTATTGGTCAAGCATTTGGCGGTAAAATTATTAAAGCTAAAACACTGATGCATGGTAAAACTTCATTGATTCATCATCATAATGTTGGTGTATTTAAAGATTTGCCCAATCCATATACGGCCACACGTTACCATTCGTTAGTAATAGAAAAAGTGAGCTTGCCGGATTGTTTGGAAATTACAGCATGGACAGAAGATGGTGAGATTATGGGGGTTCGTCATAAAACATTAGCCGTTGAAGGGGTGCAGTTTCATCCAGAGTCAGTATTGACTGAACATGGACATGCATTGCTCGATAACTTTATAAAAGCGTATTAAATGATGATATTTAAAGAAGCCCTTAATCAGCTCTTAAGTGCTCAAGATTTATCGCATGACCAAATGTTGGCAGTGATGCAACAAGTCATGGGGGGTGAGCTCACAACCGCCCAAATTGCAGCATTGTTAATTGCATTACGCTTAAAAGGTGAAACAGTCGATGAAATTACTGCTGCCGCAAAAGTGATGCGTCAACTTTCAACTAAAGTGAATATTCAAGATAATACATATTTAGTTGATACTTGTGGCACGGGTGGCGATGGCATTCAAACCTTCAATGTGTCAACAGTCTCAGCTTTTGTTGCAGCTGCAGCAGGTGCAAAAGTTGCAAAACATGGTGGCCGTTCAGTATCATCAACTTGCGGTAGTGCTGATGTGCTTGAAGCCTTAGGTGTTGATGTGAATAAAACGCCAGATGAAGTGGCTAATAGTGTTGATGAAATTGGTATTGGATTTATGTTTGCGCCTAATCATCACAGTGCGATGAAATATGCTGCCCCTGTCCGTAAAGAGTTAGGTGTGCGTACCATCTTTAATTTGCTTGGCCCGCTGACTAATCCTGCTTCGGCACGTCGACAGGTGATGGGTGTTTTTGATCAAAAGTTAACTGTTAAATTAGCGCAGGTTTTACAAAAACTAGGTAGTGAACATGTGCTTGTTGTTCATGGCGCAGACGGCATGGATGAAATATCTTTTACTGGCGATACTTATATTGCTGAATTGAGGGACGACACAGTGACCGAGTACACGGTTAATCCTAAACAGTTTGGCTTAAGTGAGCATCAGCTTAAAGACATTCAGATTCAAAATGCTGAACAATCAAAAGCCATGATTATGGATGTGCTAGATGGCAAAAAAGGGGCGCCGCGTGACATTGTGTTACTTAATGCAGGTGCTGCGATTTATACGGCAGGCATTGCCTCAACATTAGCAGAAGGCATTCAAAAAGCGGCACAAATGATTGATGAAGGTAAGGCATTAGCAAAATTAAAAGCACTACAAGCGAGATGATAAAAAATCTATTTTTAATCATACTTTTTTTGTCGACGGGTGCCTGTTCAGATGCAGGTAAATCCTCTTTTGCTTCGATTGAATCTCTGCAGCATGAGTCTTTAGCAAACACTACGGTAGTTGATGATTATTCACAGGTTCAATTTCCATCTGCCGCTACGTTGTATGCGCTTAAAGCCAGAGATGAAATGGTCGATGGATCTGGTAAGGTGGTACGGTTGTTGAAAGATGATAACAAAGGGTCGCGTCATCAAAAGTTTTTGGTAGAAATTGAAGGCGGACAAACCTTGTTGTTTGCGCACAATATTGATTTAGCGCTGCGGATAAACTCTCTAAAAGTAGGCGATATGATTACATATAGAGGGGAGTATGAATATAACGAAAAAGGTGGGGTTGTACATTGGACACATTTAGACCCGCGTAACGAGCATGAGGCGGGCTGGATTAAACATAATGGCATCACTTATCAATAATGAATACAGCTTAAAGAAAATAAATTATGTCAGATATTTTAAATAAAATTTTAGCCACTAAGCAAGAAGAAATTGCCAAAGCGAGTGCAATTAAATCGTTAAAAGAAATACACGAAGAAGCGTTAGCACAGCCTGAACCAAGAGACTTTGTGGGTAACTTAGCAAAAAAAGACGAAGAAAACCTACCTGCCGTGATTGCTGAAATCAAAAAAGCCAGCCCTTCAAAAGGAGTGATTCGTGAAGACTTTAACCCTGCTGAGATTGCAAAAAGTTATGAAAAAGCAGGTGCTGCATGTCTATCTGTATTAACAGATGAGCAATATTTTCAAGGATCAGCCAATTATTTAAAGCAAGCGCGTGCTGCATGCAATCTCCCCGTGTTACGTAAAGACTTTATGATAGACCCATATCAAGTTGTAGAAGCACGGGCTATGGGTGCTGATTGTATTTTGTTAATTGTCGCGGCGCTAGAATTAAAGCAAATGCAATTGTTAGAAGAAGTTTCGCATGAGTTAGGTATGGCAGTTTTGGTCGAAGTACATAATGGCGAAGAGCTTGATTTAGCATTACACTTAGAAACGCCATTAGTCGGAATTAACAATCGGAATTTACGGACATTTGATGTCACACTGCAAACAACTTTAGACTTGTTAGAAAAGCTGCCTGAAGATCGATTTGTCATTACTGAATCAGGTATATTTTCTGCTGAAGATGTGGCGCTGATGCGCAGCCATCAAGTGAATGGTTTTTTGGTTGGTGAAGCTTTTATGCGTCAGCCGGATCCAGGGTTAGCGTTTTCAAAACTATTTGGTTAGGTCATTATGAATAAATTTATTGGTGCAATCATGAGTAATCAAACGCAATTAAAGCGACCTCGCCGTATGCGAAAAGATGAATTCTCACGGCGACTGATGCGTGAAAACACCTTAACCACTAATGATCTAATATATCCTGTATTTGTATTAGAAGGTAACGACAAAGTAGAGTCAGTCAATTCAATGCCTGGTGTACAGCGCCAAACAATTGACCGCTTGCTAAAGACCGCGCAAGACTGTGTTGCTTTAGGCATCCCAGCAATTGCTATTTTCCCAGTCATTTCTCAAGAATTTAAAAGTTTAGATGCCAAGGAAGCTTACAATTCAAATGGGCTAGTGCCTAAAGCTGTAAAAGCTTTAAAAACAGCTTGTCCAGAGCTAGGGGTTATCACTGATGTTGCTTTAGACCCTTACACTACTCATGGACAAGATGGCATTATTGATGACACTGGTTACGTATTAAATGATGAAACTGTCACAATATTAGTTAAACAGGCGTTGTGTCATGCAAAAGCAGGGGCTGATGTTGTCGCGCCATCGGACATGATGGATGGACGGATTGGTGAAATACGAAAAGCACTTGAAAAAGACGGCTATATCTACACGCGTATTCTTGCGTATTCTGCAAAATATGCCTCCGCTTTTTATGGTCCATTTCGTGATGCCGTTGGTTCGTCAACTAACTTAGGAAAAAGCAATAAATATAACTATCAAATGGACCCCGCCAATTCAGACGAAGCCATCAAAGAGGTGGCCTTGGATATTGAAGAAGGTGCGGATATGGTGATGGTCAAACCAGGCATGCCATATTTAGATATTGTTCGTCGCGTAAAAGATGAGTTCGGTATACCTACATATGCTTATCAAGTGAGTGGGGAGTATGCCATGTTGAAAGCCGCAGCACAAAATGGTTGGTTAGATGAGCGTCAGTGTGTGATAGAAAGTTTATTAGGATTTAAACGCGCAGGCGCGGATGGAATTTTGACTTATTTTGCTATGGATGTTGCAAAATGGTTGAGAGACTAATTAGCCCCAGCTAAATCTTGCTTGTTTAAACCATTTATTCCATAGCGGTACAGTAAAACTCCATACAAATAGCGAGACAATCATCCCTTGCGGTTTGAATAATCCATATTGCCAAAAGAATGTCGTTATTGCGACACAAATCGCGTAAACGATACGTGCAGAACGATGTTGAGGTGTTGTCATTGGATCAGAAATCATAAAGAAGGTGAAGAGGATAGTAGCGCCATTTAGAGCCTGATGTAGCCACATGTCCATGCCTAGTGCTGGGGTGTAACCTAGCCATATTAATCTTGCGGCTAATAAACTTAACCATGTGACGATAAAAGTTAGGCTAATATCCCAGCGTGAGATGCGGCCGGTAACCATGCCGCCTAGAGCAACCATCCATAGCATTGCAAGGGTTTCTTGTCCCCATTGGCCAGGGGAAAGCCATGTGTGTGGCATCACCGACATGGCTAGGAATGCGGCGAAGTTAGCGGGATTTAGGATATGTCCTCTTGCATTGCCGCTACCAAAGCGGAACATAAACTTACTACTCATGGCGATGGCGGCTAAGGCAGGTTGGCCCCATGCCACATCTGACCTTACGAGGATGCAAATGCCGCAAGTCGTAATAAGCGCACTCAGGTAGCCTTTCAGGTTTTTACGGTTAGGCAGTTTTAACAAGAACTGCCAAACCGCTTGTGTGGCGAGTGCTGACAAAAAGGTGGCGCACACTTGTATGCTGCTTAGTGAGAAGTCTCGCGCTAACGCACCAAATAGCAGTAAGCTAATTAAAAACAGGATTTGGAAATAACGTGCGTCCATTAACTTAACCTCGCCCCATTTCATCCTAGTAGGGATGATGAGTTTGTTAGTTGATTTAGGCGAGTTTGGTAAGCAGTGCCTGGCGAGTGACTTCATGGTTAACATCCTTTCCTTTTATGGGTTAGCTTTATTTTTTTTAAAAAGCGTTTCCCACCACTTTTTATTGTTGCTACTCATGTTATTGTCGCTAACTTTAAAGTCAATAAAGCGTTCAGCTTCACCTTGGCTCCACCCTGTGAATCGCATCAGTGTTTGTATTTCGGTTTGCTGGCGATGAGGTAAATCAGTCTCGTAATAGCGATGGGCAGCTTCAACTGTTTTTTTGATACTGGTTTGACAGCTTTGGATACATGAAGCAACTCGGTCTGTGCCTTTGATAAAGTCACGCCAGCCATTGTCAATATTTCTGCAAGACTCTTCGCAGTTAAAGTTCGCTGCTTTTTCATGGCATTGTTGGACAGTATCTTCATAGGGGTTTTGCACCACGTAACGTGTTTGCCAATTTTGGCGGTCAGAAGTTTGCACAAACATTAAATCTTCTGGGAATGTTTTTGAGGTATAGCGAACATGTAAACGTGTTAGCAATGCATTTTGTGCACCACCATCTCTTTGATAAGCTTTCACATCGTTATTGTCCAGCCAAAATACGCCCGCTTGATTTAACTCCACACCACTTAATGGTTCCGCTGCACAAGGGTCGCACCAACTCATATCCCAAAAGTATTCTGTAAACACCACTCGGTGATCTTCTTGCTTTGCTTGATAATCAAACATAGTCTTGTAAAAGGTTTTAAAGTCTTTTTTAATAGCGGGAGGAAGGTTCTGATTTGCTGGTAGCTTAACCGTACGGTAGTTTGCACTTTCTACACGACCATTTTTTGTGAGCACATACGCGATTAAATCTTGCGGTTTACTTGGGTCTGCATTAATCATCCCTAAACGAATAGGTAGCATAAATTTTTCGCTTTCAAAGGCAAATTGTATTGGCCGTAGATATTGCGAACCCGTTTTCGCTTGTTCTTTTAAATTCACTTTAGCGACAAAGAATTTCATGTCTTGTGCGACATATGGTTTTAGTGCAGCCGCGGCACCTTTAGGCATTTTGTACCCATTCTGGCGCAGCCATGTTTCAAGGCCATCAGATTGTTTCGCCGATAGCATGACAATGTCATATTCACCAACGGTATAGCTAGCTTCTACCGCAACGCCAAGCGCATTATCGTTCTCTTTCTTCATTTTGATACTTGCTCTAGCCATTGGCATGGCTGCACTATCTTCCATCTCCATCAATATATTGTAACGCTTGCCCACTGGGCATGGATCAGGGTCGAAATATTCAGCTAGACGTGGCGATGAGTAAGCATCTAGCCGATCAAAAATGCGTTTATCACCAATTTGGACTTGGCCTTCTTGTAATAGATGTGGTACAGGCACTACTAAGGCAAAGTCTTTTAATGGCCCTTTATAATCGTTTAGCATTGAAATAACACTTCGATTACCATCACGAACTAAAATGACTTGGCTGGCTTCATTAAATAATGAGGCATCCGCTTTGCCTGCAAAAAAACCGCAGAATGCTTGGGCATTGCATGATGCCAATGACAGCATAGCGGCGAAGATAATATAAAAATGATAATAAAATGGTTTTGATTGCATGTTTTGCTCCTTGTTAAAAAATGACTTACAAGGTGTTACACGTGCAAAGAGTGCAAGCGGGGTTAAAAAAAATAAAAATAATTATTTAACCCTGTTTGAATGGATTGACCGTTTAATAATCTAATGCCTATACTTAATAATATGAGCGAAGGATTATCTGATAATAAGTTGATGGAACAGTTTTGCGCTGGTGAAGTGCATGTTTTTCAATTGCTATATGCTCGACATGAAAAGCCGCTTTATCGCTATATACGGCGACTACTGGGTAAAGAGGAGAGGTTGCAGGCTGAAGATGTTTTTCAAGAGACATGGATTAAATTAGTCGATGCGCGTCAACGTTGGCAAGCACATGAAAGCGCATCCTTTAAAACTTGGCTTTACACCTTGGCGCATAATCGGGCAATTGATGTTTTACGTCAATCAGGGCGCGAGCTATCCATCGATGAGGGTTGGACTTCTGGTGACAATCAAGAGCCATGGCATTTATGGCCTGCATCTAATGCGGAACAGCCTGAACAAAAAGCATTCTGGCGTAAAGCAGGTCAGCAGTTATTAGGATGTTTGGAAGCTTTGCCTGTGCTGCAACGAGCTGCTTTCTTATTGCATCATGAAGATGGACTGACCTTAGATGAAATCAGTGAAATATTTAATGCCGAGTTTGAAACGGTTAAAAGCCGTTTACGTTATGCCTTAGATAAATTACGTAATTGCATGGGGGCTTATATGCAACCTATATTAGAACAGGATAACAATTCTTGAGTTTACAAGATGAACATTTGAAGCACGCTTTAAAAAATGCACCGGATGCAGACTTGATGCCAAGCGATACTGTGCGTCAAAAGGTGTTGAATTATGCACAAAGCACTGTGCCACCTAAAAAGATAAGTTGGGTAGTACGTTGCTTGAGTATTTTTAAAAAATGGCAAATCAACAGTTGGCAGTTGGTCGGCATGAGTACAATAGCAAGTGCTGTTATTGTCATTATTGCCATGTGGCCACCGTTACCAAAAGATAATACTTGGGCTGATGCAGATAACAATAAACAAGATGTTGCCTTAACCAAACCAACGAAAACGCATGTTGCTGAAGACAATACGCTCGTTCAAAAAGAGCAATTGACCACTCTAAGTGATAAGGCATTACTTGACGGATTGAAAAAGCCTCAAGAAAGCAGTGTAGATGTTAAACCTAATATTAAACCGATTGAAAAACATAAAAAGCAACTGCAACAAAGTTCAAAGATTTCGTCTGCTAACAATACAGAGTTGCGTATTAAAACTGCACCAACGGTATCAATTGAACCCCCCTCAGAAAATGTTGTAGAACAAGAAGCTGAGTTTCGTATAAACGAAGATAAAGTTGCAATCGCCGATTCAATAGACTCAATTAATCAAGACAAGGCTAGCCAGGCAATTGGCTCGTCTCTAAAAAAGGAGAAAGTCAAAGAAGCAAGTCAAGGCAATGTTACTTCATCGAGAAGAAGTTTAGCCCCATCAAAAATGACAGTTTCTGGTGAAAGCTTAGCAAGGCAGGATATACAAGCGAGTAATTTTCGTATCTTATTTAGGGATGATAATCCGCCAATAGACAACCTTTTGATTGATGAAGAAACTGGATTTCCAAAGGAATTAACGTTGTTACCACTGGCTGAAATGAAGGCTTATAATCAGACCATGCGTAATTGGTATCTTACCAATATGATTCAATAGTTCGTTAATTAATCAATAACTGTAAATCGTTAATGTCAGCTCTATCAGCATTGCTACCATTTGTTGCTCTTCGTGTGGCAACACGAATGTCATCATATTCAAATACACTTAGCTTTTGCAGGCCATATTCTGTTTCTAAGGTAAACGTAGGTACCGTTTTTCTAACATTATCCTTCTTGTTTTTACTAGGTCTAGCTGATAAACGGTAGGCTTTTTCATCACTTTCAAAGGGGATTTGTTGGCTTAATAAGAAAATCTCAACATCTTTGGCACTATCCGCAAATAAGTGAATATCAGTTTGCGCATTTTTACCTGCAGTACCATCTAAAACGCTTCCAGTTAAATAAGGATTAAAACGATCAAAAAGTTGCATCGTTGCTAAAGCAGCTTGTCTTAAATGCTTTAGTTCTTTTGGTTGGTCATCAGCATGATAAAGTTTATGATAAATTTTTATCTCTTCTTCTATTTCACTGTTTGCGGGCAATACGCTTTTCTCTAATACACCCATTTGACGGCCGGCTTTTTTCTTTGCGTAAGCAAAATCAGTAATACCGTCTTCCACCATCATGCTAGCAGCTTTTTGTGCTATGACTTGTCTTAAATGCTCTAAACTTTCACGCGACATTGGTTAATACCTTTTTAAAGGCCAGATGGATTTAATACGTTTCGTGCACGGTCTGTACTGGTTGTTGCTCTCCTAGCGGGTTTTAAGA
>CAYGSH010000015.1:0-34526 GCA_964352515.1 uncultured Methylophilaceae bacterium
ATCTATACGTTTAATTTGAGAAATATACCGACTTTTCTATATGCATTCAAAGAATATGTAATTATATTTTAATAACTATTTGATATATAGATGAGGTTTTAATTACTTTCATTCGCCTTTTTATAAAATTAAGTGCAGTTTCAGTTAAAATGAGCACTGTTTAAAATTCGTAGGTTTTAATATGTTGCAAGGCAGTATGGTGGCAATTGTCACGCCAATGTTTGAAGATGGTTGTTTAGACTTTGACGCATTAAGGTCGCTTATTGATTTTCATATTCAGGCTGGAACCGATGGTATTGTGATTGTAGGCACTTCTGGCGAAGCCCCTACAGTTGATTTTGATGAACATCACTTGCTTATAGAAGCGACAGTTCAACATGTGAATGGACGAGTAAAAGTCATAGCAGGCACTGGTGCAAATTCAACAAAAGAGGCGATTGAGCTAACAGCTAAAGCAAAAGAAGCCGGTGTTGATGCCTGTTTGTTAGTGGTGCCTTATTACAATAAACCGTCACAAGAAGGGTTGTATCATCACTTTGCCGCGGTTGCAGCTGCCGTCGATATCCCACAAATTTTATATAATGTACCAGGTAGAACCGGTTGTGATTTATCCAACGATACAGCGTTAAGATTGGCAGAAATCACCAATATCGTAGGGATCAAAGATGCGACAGGCAGTATTGAACGTGGTACAGATTTGCTGTTAAGGGCGCCTAAAGGTTTTGCGATTTACAGTGGCGATGATGCAACGGGGCTTGCTTTGATGTTGCTCGGAGGACATGGTGTGATTTCTGTGACAGCTAATATTGCACCAAAGTTGATGCATGAAATGTGTGTAGCTGCGATGGCCGGTAAAGTCGCTGAAGCATGTGAAATCAATGCAAAATTATTTGGACTGCATCAAAAGTTATTTGTTGAAGCAAATCCAATTCCTGTGAAATGGGTTTTAAAAGAAATGGGACTGATTAAGTCTGGCATTCGTTTGCCTTTGGTAAATTGTTCTGAGCAATACCATGCTACTTTGCGTGCAGCAATGAAGTCAGCAGGTGTCAATTAAAGATGGTGGAATTAATGAAAAGAAATATCTTAAATAGGTTTGTTGGAATCAGTTTTCTCACTTTATTAGTCACTGCATGCGGTTTCTCGATTCCATTTATAGATAACAGCTCAGATTATAAAAAGGGCGGGGCAAACTCTCGTCCTTTAGAAGTGCCGCCAGATTTAACCTCTGTTAATTCAAGCGATGCTTACAATGTGCCTGGGGGTGCAACCAGTTATTCTGAGTATAGTCAGCAACAGGATGGACAACAACCGGGGGTTGAGCAGGTGTTGCGTACGCCTGATGGCGTAAGGTTAGAAAAAGCAGGAACGCAGCGTTGGTTAGTCGTCGATGCCCCAGCTGAGAAGGTATGGCCAGTTGTGAGAGAGTTTTGGTTAGATCAAGGATTTGCTGTTCGTGTGGAGAATGCAGAAACAGGTGTGATGGAAACTGAATGGGTGCAATCTGATGATATTACTGTTGAAGAGGATAAACGCAACATTGGTGAGAAGTTTGATAAATGGTTAGATAGACTTTCTGGCCTTGCTGATAGAAGAAAATTCCGCACACGTCTTGAGCGGGGTGAACAAAAAGATACTACAGAAGTCTACATGACCCATAGAACCGTTGCTGGTGCACCTGATGATGGTAAGCAAAAAGTACAAACGCAGTTGGGTGAAATTGATCTTGGTTATCGAGTCGATGCAAAAGACAATACGGTCAAGCTTGATCAGTTTGAGCAAGATTTAGATGCAGAGTTAATGCGTCGTTTAATGGTTAGGCTAGGTGTAGTAGAAAGTCGTGCTAGAGAAATTGCAAATAATCCTGTTGTTGAAAAACATGCTGAAGTGATTAAAGAGGCAGATCAAAGTGTGACGTTGAAATTAAAAGATAACTATGCCCGTGGTTGGCGTCGTGTGGGTTTAGCTTTAGATAGAGTCGGATTTGTTGTTGAAGATAAAGACCGTTCAAGAGGCCTTTACTATGTGCGTTATGCAGATGTGGAGCTCGATACTGGACCAAAGAAAAATAAAGGCTTGTTTGATACATTAGCATTTTGGCGGGATGATGAAGAAGAAATTCAAAACAAATCTAAACCTAAAGAAGAAGATACTGTGCTTGATAAACTTAAGTTTTGGAAAGGGAAAGATGAAACGAAAGATCCTTCTAAAAAATATAATATCCAAGTCTCAGAAGTAGAAAGTGGTACAAAGATTAATATTGTGGATACGGAAGGCAACCCCAATCCATCAACCACAGCAAATCGTATCATTTCTTTACTATACGAACAGTTAAAATAGTATTCAACTTATGCGATTTGCTTCACTTGGTAGTGGTAGTGCTGGTAATAGTATGCTGATTGAGCAAGGGAAAACACGATTGCTCTTAGATTGCGGCTTTAGTGTTAAAGATACCATGTCAAGATTAGCAAGGTTGTCATTAATGCCAGAAGAAATCACTGGTATTTTGATTACACATGAACATGATGATCATGCAAAAGGTGCATTTAAGCTTGCTGAAAAATTAAATATTCCTGTATGGCTTTCATATGGCACAAAGGTCATGACAGAACGTTATCTTCCTAAATTATCGACTGTAGAAATTAATGTATTAGATAGCCATACTAAGTTTGAGATTCAAGATATTGAGGTTGCGCCATTTCCTGTCCCGCATGATGCAAGAGAGCCAACGCAATTTACCTTTACCAATGGCAAATATAAGCTTGGTGTATTAACAGATGTTGGTGGCTCTACCCCTCACATAGAAAACATGCTAGACGGCTGTCATGCCCTAGTGTTGGAGTGTAATCATGATATAAGTATGCTTGAAAATGGTCCTTACAGCTATGCTTTAAAAAAGCGTGTTGGCGGAAATTTAGGTCATTTAGATAATTCGAGCGCAGCACAATTATTAGAAAAAATTGATACTAAGCAATTAAAACACATTGTTGCTGCACATCTCAGTACCAAAAACAATACCGAATTTCTTGCAAAAAAAGCGTTAAGCCAAGTATTAAACTGTGATCCAAATTGGATTGGTGTGGCGACGCAATCAGAGGGTTTTGCCTGGCGCGATTGCGCATAATCATATAATAAACTATTTATAATGATTGCCTTTTATTATTATAAATATCATCTAAATGCAATTATTTTGTTGGCTCATCGTTTGATTCAGATGGAACCTCATCAATAATTTGTTCTGCTGTTATTTCAATTTCTTGTTGCATTTGTTCCGTTGTAGGGGCATCCTTCGCTAAATTTTCAACCGCTTCAACAAGTGCTTCTGAAGCAGTTGACCCATTATCTGTTGGTTTTTCACTACAGGCAGTTAGCCACCATATAATCGTTAATGTGATAAGGGTAGCGCGTATCATTTTTTTAAAATCCTAAAATATTAAGAGCAATTTCATTCAACATTGCTATTAATAGATGCAAAATTGCCAAATGTATTTTACCTTTATTTGATGTTAAGTTCGTGATGAAGTGTGATGATTTTGTAATAAACTGTAACTAAAAAAGGTGTTATTAATCCACCTTGATTATCAGGCCTGACGCTTCACTGCTGTAGCTATTACGATCACTTAATATTTTTCGGCTAATTTCATCATGGCTTTGCATAGTATTGCCAATATCTACCCACTCGCCTACATTTACCCTTAATGTTGTGGATAGCTCTTCAAAGTCAATATAACCCTGACTGTTTAAGTTGGCGATTCTTGGTGTGATTTCTAACTCAATTTGATTGCTGATGGTTCGTGGTCTAACCGCAAATCCCGTATTGATTTCTTGCCAATCTGTTGTCCTGATGATTTGAGCGTATCGTCTTGAAATATTCGCCCATTCTTGGGTGAAGGGCACGATTTGACCAACACGAATAAATGCCCGTTCTCCATCCAGTACGTTTAAAAACTGGCTACTATTTTGATGTGATGTCGATGAGTTTCGTTTAATGAGGATGTTGCCGCTATTTGATATGGAATGACGGTCATTTCTAATGCTGACATTTCCAACTCTGACGTTGCCAGATGCTTCGATTTGGTTTGATTGCGAGAGGCGCTGACTGTCTCGATTAATGGTGATTTTTCTGTTTACTCTTGCAGTATCTAAGCGCGATATAGCGAGTTCAATTTCGCGCATACGATTAGGTGGTGCACGTAAAATTAATTGATTTCTTATTCCTGTTGCCGTTCCCTCAGATCCAACCATAGGAGAAATGATAGGCAGCAAGTCATCAGCAAATCGATGTTGCAAGGTGATTATTTTAAATTCATTTTCAGCTTGTACCAGTTGGATGGAAAAGCTTAAATGGATAACAAATATAAACACTAATCCTATAATTCTCATCATATAAATGACTATAATCCCAATTTGGTTGGTGAAATTGTATGACTTGTTTCTTCTTGCAGCTCATCAAAGCGATTAGCTAAACTTTGCGTTGTTTCTATGTCATCCATCGAGAATTTAAAACGGGCCTGATCAATATGAAAGCGCCGAATGTAGCAGTTGTTGTCCGCTAGAATAAAGCAGTCTTTTGCAATCTTGGCATGCGTGTTCGTTTCATATACCGTCATTTTATGACCATATGTTTTCAGTAAGTCAAAAAAACGCGGGCAGCTAGTAGAAAAAAAGTTTGAATCTTGAAGAATGATTGTTAGTTTGGATGTTGCTGATTTGTTCAAAAAGCTTTGAATTAACGCATAGCGTTTCAAACTTGCAAAGTTACCTATCGAAAAATCTTGATCAAAAATCAATAATTTTTGCTCAGCCTGAGCAATGACCGCATCGATTGCAACCGCATATTCGCGCTCACCTAAAATAATTGTATTTTCGACCAATTTGAGAGTATTCATGTTTATACTTCTTAAATGTTTAGTTATCTTTAATATGAAGATACCCAGCATTCCATGCACTATGCAGGGACTGCGCAATTGCTTCTAGCTGTTGCTTGTTTAACTTAGATGTATCTAAACATCTTGTGTCAGCAAACACTTTCATATGCTTTACTATGATGGGTGAAACAATTAAAGATTCCCCATTCATATAAAAGTGGTTTTGGTAGAACATGAATTGTGATTTTAAATCAAGCTCTAAGCTTGTTTTAGATAGCTTGTTCATGAGCAATTTGAATGATATTTTTTTTGGTGGGATAAATACAATATCAGCTTTAGGTTCGCTTATATACCGTGCTAGAAAATCACTGACCATCACTTTATCCCAACGAATGCTTTGAAGCATGATGTCAACTTTATCAATCATGTGCTGTGTTATTTCAGCTGGGTGTTCTTGAAAAGGCAAATCTGGGTCTTGGTATAGCCCTTCTACTTGCAAGTTGTCTTGTAAAAACTCTAGAAATGCATGGGTTAACTCTTGTTTTTTTGGAGATCTAAAACCAATGGAATAAGTCATACATTCATCATCCTCAGCAACCCCAAAATGTGCAATGTTTGGCGGTAAGTAAAGCATGTCGCCAGGTTCTAACACCCACTCAAATTCTGTTTCAAATTGCGCCAATATCGCTAACGGCGCATCATCAATTAAGCTCAGGTTTGGCTGTATGTTAAGCTTCCAGCGCCTTTTTCCACTTCCTTGTAGTAAGAAAACATCATAAGCGTCTGTGTGAGGACCAACAGAGCCCCCAGTTGGCGCGTAACTCACCATTAAATCGTCTAATCGTGCATTCGGGATAAAGTTAAAATCACTTAATAGTTTGGCTGCTTCTGGTAAATGGTGATTCACGCTTTGAACTAATAACGACCAGTCTTTATTGGGCAAAGTGCTAAACATCTTTTCATCAAAAGGGCCATGCTTAACCGCCCATCTTTTATTATGTTTAATTACAATGCGAGATTGCACTTCCTCCTCGCAAGCTAGCCCAGCGAGCTCGTTCGGCGTCAGAAACCCTTTGAAACTTGGGTATGCCTGTCGAATTAGCAGCGGCTTTTTTTGCCAGTATTCTGCTAAAAACTGGCTAGGTGTGAGGTTGTTCAGTAATCGAAGCGATTGTTCCATATTGCTATTCTAATCGGGAATTCATGTTGTGGAAATTATTGCATTGATATACTGATGGGTATATAGTTTCTTGAATAATGATAAAAAGTCTGCAAAATTGATATAAGGAGATGTCGTAAATGAACAAGCCTGTCGATTTAGATGTAAAAACCTTTCATGGTGGATGTCCACATGATTGTCCTGATACTTGTAGTATGGTCTATCACGTTCAAGATGGACAGTTATTAAAAGTCACTGGGAATACAGCCCATCCAATGACCCGAGGTGGTTTATGCGTCAAACTCAAAGACTACGAAAAACGACATTATCATCCTAACCGATTGCTTTATCCTATGAAACGCACTGGTCCCAAAGGTAGTAAGCAATTTACGCGTATTAGCTGGGATGAGGCTCTTGATACAATTACATCAAAATGGAAGAAAATTATAGCCGAAGATGGTCCGCAAGCCATTATGCCAAATAGCTATTTGGGTAATCAGGGTTTGGTCCACGGACTTAATGGCGGTGATGCATTCTTTAACCGCATGGGAGCAACAGTCACAGAGCGGACATTTTGTGGTGAAGGCTCATGTACTGCATGGTTGCTAACAGTGGGGCCTACGGCAGGGGTCGATCCTGAAAGTTTTGCTCATTCAAACTATATTGTGATTTGGGCTTGCAATTCGGTCAGTACCAATTTGCACCATTGGCATATTGTGCATGAAGCACAAAAGCGTGGTGCAAAAGTTGTGGTTGTCGATGCTTATGCATCGAAAACAGCAAAAGAAGCTGACTGGCACATTGCACCAAAGCCAGGTACAGATGGCGCCCTAGCTATGGCAATGATGCATGTCATTATTGAGGAAGGCTTGCAAGATCAAGCGTATATTGATGAATATACGGTTGGCTATGCAGAGTTAGCAGCGCGTGCTAAAACAAGAACACCTGAATGGGCAGAGCAAATAACAGGCGTTCTTGCAGAAGATATACGCCAGTTTGCGCGTGAATATGCCACAACAGCTCCCGCTGCTATTCGCTTAGGCGTTGCGCTCGAACGTAATTATGGCGGTAGCCAAGCGATTCGTGCTGTTAGTTGTTTGCCTGCCCTCATTGGTGCATGGCGTCACGTAGGGGGAGGTGCATTACAATTCCCAGTTTGGGAACACCCCTATAAGTTTGATGTCATTTGTCGCCCAGATTTAATACCGGAAGGTACGCAAGTAGTAAATAACTTGCAGTTTGGTCGTGCTTTAGTAGGGGAGTTAAACCTAAAGAATCCAATTAAATCGGTAATGGTATGGAATACCAACCCACTCACACAAGCGCCAGAAACAGATAAAATTGCTAAGGGCTTGGAAAGAGAAGATTTATTTACTGTTGTAGCTGATCACTTTATCTCAGATACCGCGGCCTATGCTGATATTGTATTGCCAGCTGCGATGGGAGCTGAAATGGAAGATATGGTTCTGTCATGGGGGCATTTATATCTCACTTACAATGAAAAGTGTATTGATCCGCCAGGTGAAGCACTTTCAAATCAAGAAATATTTAGACGTTTAGCTAAACTGATGGGCTACGAGGATGAAAATTTTAAATGGAGTGACGCTGAATGCCTTGAGCACTATGTGGATTGGAATGCACCCACTTGTGAGGGGATAGGCCTAGATTATTTGCGCAAGCATGGATTTGCACGTCTTAAAGATTTTGGTGATAAAGATGTACGTGCGCGCCATGCTAAAGGTAATTTCCCTACACCATCTGGAAAATGTCACTTTATGGTAGAAGGCGCTAAAAACTTTGTGGCTGGACCATTCCGTCAAATGTATGAAGGCTTTCAGCCCGGAGAAGATATTGATCCATTGCCCGATTATGTTGAATCGCGCGAGTCGGCTGCAACCAACCCTGAGTTAGCAGCTAAATATCCCTTAAGTATTATCTCACCCAAGAGTCATGCGTTTTTAAACTCTTGCTACGCTAATATGGATAGCCAACAAAAAGTGCAAGGAGAGCAATTTGTAATGATGAATGCCCTTGATGCGCATGCGCGAAATGTAAAAGACGGTGCTACAGTCAAAGTATTTAATGATCGTGGTGCATTTGAGGGTAAAGCCATTATTACTGAAGATGTGAACGCAGGCATTGTAGTGGCTTCATTAGGCTATTGGCGCCAGCTAAATAAAGGCACTGTAAATTCAATTAGTTTAGCTGAGTTTGGCGATATGGGCCATTCTGCCAGCTTTAGTGATAACTTGGTTGAGGTGGCATTAAGATAATTTGAGCGATTTGTTAGCTCAAATTATAAAGGTATCAAAATAATTTTCGTGGTTAAGAAGGCGATGATTCTTATTTAAACTAGTACAGATTTACTAATATTCAATGAATACGTCTATTGCTAGTATTGCGATAAATAGAATATGCCATTGCGCAAATGCTCACTAACAAGAAGATGCCAGTGAGGATATGCCCAAAGCTTAATCCTTTTTGCAATACAGCGATATTAGGTTTTTCTGGGTTATAAAAGACAGTAACGTTGGCACCAGCAGGGTATTGCGCAACCATTAGTGCTTCAATATTTTCACTGTTACGATCTGACCATCTTAATTCATGGCCAATATATTGATGACCATTGATTGTATATTCAAAATGAATCTTTGCTGAAAAGACTGAGATGATATCGCTAGTTTTAGTTATTCTTTTTCTTTGTGCTAATTCAGCCTGTGTGACTTTGCCTTGAGTTTGTGGCCAATTATTAGCGTTAATGGCCATTGGGGCTGTGACAAATGTGAAATAGAGTGCGGTAATGATTAATGCAATATATATAATGGTGAAAGGCCATCCCATTGATTTTGTGATTTTATTTTTTCGCATATTGTTCACTTTTGATCTTCGTTAATGATTTTAGGCTATGAAAGTGCAATATGCCTAAGCTAATCATTTAAAATGATATTTTGAACCATATTAATGGGCTGTCAATAGCGGTAAAATATGGTTGGCAAATACTTAAAGTAAATTGTTAAGAATTGAATTTAAGTTAATATTAATATTTGTTAAATATAGTGATATTTCTGATGAAGATGATAAAATTCGCATAGTTTAATTAAAAGGAATTTTGTGAATCGCTCTTCAATCATTTTAGCATTTATTATTGCTGGTTTTATCAGTGTGACATTACACGATATCGCTTTTGGTCCAGTGGCTTATGGACCGAATAATGCAATGCATCAGGTGGCAAAAAAGTATCAACAAATCAAAATAGTCAACACAGTTAGCATTCAGGATTTAGCATCTAAAAACTAAATTATCTGAAAATCATTAGTACAATCAGCAAGCTGCTTTTTTTCTCAAAAGTTTCATATTCCACTGTTATCCTTCATGACATTAATCATTAGTTGCACTGATTATGTTCATACGCACCTTAATATTGCGCATGAGTCTTTAATAAAAAAGTAGTTTTTTGAGAATCCCAAAGATTCGTTAGCCCATTTGGGCTAATCGATATGGCTTCCAATGATGGTATGTGCTTATTGTAAAAAATTGGCATAGCTTATGCATTTAAATATCTAAATGTAATAAATTAACTTAAAAAGCAATGAAAGGAGTGAGTAATGAATTATTCAACGACACAAGTCCCCTTTATATTAGCAGCGCTTATTGCTGTTATCTTTAATGCAGTGATTGTAGAGCCAATGAGTCACGATAAGCAAAATGTTGAGGCTTTAAGAGGTGAAGGCGTATCGATAAAACAAGCTAAACTAGAGCCTGTAGTTAAAAAAGAGATTAGCATACCAACAGCAAAATAGATTTTAAAAAGGTAAAAAAACGGCAGTTGCTAAACTTTGCGCTACCCGAGAAATAAATCTTTGTGATTTTTCAGCTAATGCTGTTGCAAAAAAGTCTGTTCGACCAATAATTTTGCCAAACTCTCTCTCAAAACTTAAATTATGGTCAATTTCATTGATTTCATTGGATAATAAATAGAGATTGCCCTGATTATCAAGGCTATTTGATAATTTCCATGCGGCAATTTCAAAGTTACGTGCGACATTATAAATACGTTGTGGGTCTAGGCTATCTGTTAGGAAAAACTGAGTTTTGTTCTCATGAGCTTTTGCTAACATTGTATGTAAACCAACAATAAAGGCCAAAACTCGATCACCTTGAAAATCAGCATCAAAAGTAAGGTGAATGGCTGCAATATCTTGTTTTTGATGTATTTCTTTAAATAGCCAATTATGTTGATGACCACTATCAAATACATATTCAGCCATTTTTTCAGCGTTATTAGATGTGCTTTTTGCTAATTCTCGCGGGTTGCGTTTATATAGTTTAATCATCAGTATTCTGATACTGCTGACATTATTGCTATATTCCATGTCTGCCATACGGTCAAAATCAGTTTTTATTAACTGGTTAATACTTGAGCTATCACTCAGTTCTGGCACTTTATTTTTTTGATAAAGTGGATTGTTAACGCATGCAGTTATACATGTAAATGAAATCATTAAAACAATAGAACGTTTCATCCAGTGATTTCTGTTGTATTCATAAAGGTGCGCGATTGAGGAAAAATAATACTAAAAGTACTGCCTTTTCCAATGGTGCTTTCAACTTCTAACTTTGCTTTATGCCGGTTTAAAATATGTTTAACAATAGCAAGCCCCAACCCTGTTCCACCAGTGTCACGGCTTCGACTGTTATCAACTCGGTAAAAGCGTTCTGTTAACCTTGCGATATGTTGCTCTTCAATGCCAATCCCTGAGTCTTGCACACTAAAAACGGCTTGTTTATTTTTCAATTTCCAAATAATGGTGATGTTTCCATCATTAGGCGTATATCTAACTGCATTTGTAACCAAGTTTGTAAACGCGCTGAGTAACTCTTCTCTACTACCCTTCAGATAAAGATTTTTATCAGCTTTTAATTGTATAGAGTGATTGCCATTACTGAGCGCAATAGCATCATTTTGAATCATATTCAATAATGTCTCCATATTAATAATCGATGTTTCAGGCACTTCGTAATTGCTTTCAATCCTCGAGAGGGTAAGCAAGTCTTCGATAATCAATCTCATTCGATTGGTTTGCGTAATCATCATATCAAAATAACTTTTAGTATTATTTTTAATAGCACCCTTAGTATCCATTAATGTTTCTAGAAAACCACCAACTACAGTTAATGGTGTGCGTAGCTCATGTGAGACATTGGCTATAAAATCACGACGCATTGTGTCGATTTTTTCTTGCGTGGAAATATCACGACAAATGAGCAGTTTTTGGGCAATGCCAAATACAATCAGTTGTATTTGTAGCGTTGTTTCGTTGTTTCGAATTGATTTAACAATAATAGGTTGTTTTAATTCTTGACTATGGAGATAAGTTATAAATTCAGAATATCTTACAAGATTTTGAATGGGCTGACTGACGTCTTTTTCTAGGTCAATGCCAAGTAATCGTTCTGCTGGGGGATTGCACCATTCAATTTCATTTCTATGGTTAAGCACTACAATGCCATCTGGTAAAGCATTGGTTGCACGCTTAAAACCTTCAAGTCCCGCAATGAGTTCAGCTTCTGTTCTGATGTTTTTTCGTTGATGCTGAAACAGTGAAGAAAAGATTGCTTCCCAAATGCCTCTTCCTTCAGGAATTTCATTGAGGTGCGGCTGTTTAAGCCAGCATTGTAATTTGTAAATCCAATAAATATGACCTGATATGTAAATTACCAGTGATATACTTAAAAAAATTAAGGCGGTGACGACGCTAGTAGTCGCCCAAATAATGATTGTTCCAATGAGTAAGCAAATACCTACCCATAATGTTTGCCATCGAATATCTTGCACATTCGCTTACCCATATAATGAGCGACTATTATAGTAGCATTTGGTTAATTGATTAAAATGAGATGCTAATTAATTCATTATTGCAGATAGTCTATAACCAGCACCACGAACGGTTTGAATAAGATCTTGATGGCCGGATGCAGATAATGCATTTCTTAATCTTCGTATATGAACATCCACCGTTCTATCCTCAACAAAAACGCGATCTCCCCAAACTTTATCAAGAAGTTGGCCTCTGGAGTGAACGCGCTCAGGGTTGCTCATAAAGTAGTGGAGTAATCTAAATTCTGTTGGACCTAGATCCATAACGGTATTGTTACCAGTTACTCTGTGCGTGATTGGATCTAAATGCAATCCTTGTATCTCGATAGGATCATCTGTCATTTGTGGTGCGCGACGACGCAAAACAGCTTTGATGCGAGCGTTTAGTTCTCTTGGGCTGAATGGTTTGGTTACATAGTCGTCTGCACCAACTTCTAGGCCGCGTACTTTATCAAATTCATCGCCACGGGCGGTCAGCATAATAATTGGGATTTGTTTAGTGAGGCTGTCTGATTTGAGCTTACGTGCAAAGTCAATGCCATTCATTTTAGGCAGCATCCAATCTAATAAAATAAGATCCGGAATGGTATTACGTAATAATTCTTCTGCATGTTCAGCACTAATGGCACGTAATGGGGTATGACCTGCTTGTGTTATGTTAAGCGCTAACAATTCTTGTATCGCAGGTTCATCTTCAACAACTAATATATTAGCAGGCATTTTAATCTAAGACCCTTATATTTAACGATGCAATTATGTGACTATAGTATTTCAAATTTATGACAACGTGGCAGTTTTTAATTAATTAATATAATAACTTAATTGCCATTTTCTCAATTTTGTAACAATATGTAACATATTATAAATACACATATAAAATACAAAATCATTGGGAGTTGAAATGTTGGGGTTTTTAGATAAAGAAAATACAGTTGCGAAACCAGGTTTTAATCGGTGGCTGGTGCCCCCAGCAGCGCTTGCGATTCACTTGTCGATTGGTATGGCGTATGGATTTAGTGTTTTTTGGAAACCATTAGGGAACGCATTAACTGACTCTTCAGGTGATCCTGTTGCTGCATGTGCTGCAGGAGCAACAACCTTTGGAGATAAATTGGCTGGCACGGCAAAGGCGCTGTTTGCAACCGATTGCAATTGGACGCACTTTGATTTGGGTTGGATGTTCACCCTATTTTTTGTATTACTTGGATGCTCAGCGGCAGTTTTTGGGGGCTGGTTAGAACGTGAAGGGCCAAGAAAAACAGGTTTTGTTTCTGCTATTTTGTGGGCAGGTGGCTTAATCATTTCAGCTTATGGTATATATATACATCAACTTTGGTTGTTATGGCTTGGTAGCGGTGTTATTGGTGGAATTGGTTTAGGTTTAGGCTATATCTCACCCGTATCAACATTAATAAAATGGTTTCCAGATCATCGTGGTATGGCAACGGGAATGGCCATCATGGGCTTTGGTGGTGGCGCGATGATTGGTTCTCCAATTGCAACAAAGTTAATGGCGCATTTTTCTGAATCTGGCGGCGTAGGGGTTTGGCAGACCTTTGTTGTTCTGGGCGTTATTTATTTTATCTTTATGCTAAGTGGGTCTTTTGGCTATCGCATTCCAGCAACTGGATGGAAGCCTGCCAATTGGAACCCACCAAAAACGCAAAAAAATGCCATGATTGCACAAAATCATGTGCATCTTAATAAGGCACATAAAACACCGCAGTTTTGGCTGTTATGGGTGGTCCTTTGTATGAATGTATCAGCCTGTATCGGTATTTTGGGCGCTGCCTCGCCTATGCTACAAGAAACTTTTGGTGGCGCGCTAATCGGTCAACCGGCTCTTGGGTTTTCTGATGTGAAAAATGATCATGACCTGACCGCAGCAGCAGCCTTAGTTGGTGCAGGTTTTGTTGGACTAATTTCTGTATTTAATATTTTTGGGCGAATCGGATGGGCATCATCTTCAGATAAACTTGGGCGTAAGCATACCTATTATATTTTCTTTGTACTTGGTGCATTCTTGTACTGCTCAGCAGCTTATGTCGCCGGATTTAAATCATTGTCATTGTTTGTTGCCTGCTTTTGTATTATTTCATCGATGTATGGGGGTGGTTTTGCTACGATTCCAGCTTATTTGGCGGATATGTTTGGAACACAATTTGTCGGTGCAATACATGGCCGTCTACTAACGGCATGGTCAACTGCTGGTATTGTGGGCCCAGTAATTGTTAACTATATGCATGATACTCGGTTAGAAGCGGGTATTCCTTACGATCAAATCTACGCCCCTATCATGCTGGTGCTGGCAGGCATGATGGTCATAGGATTTATTGCTAATATGTTGATAAAACCTGTAGCAGACAAAGACTTTATGACAGATGGTGAGCTAGCAGCTGTTCGCAGCGCAGGCCATGAGAAGGTTGGCTCAAAAGATGCCGATAATGCGAAAGCAGAACAACATACTGTTATTATTATTTTGGCTTGGTTGGCAGTGATGGTGCCTATTGTTTATGGGATATGGAGTACTGCACAAAAGGCATGGTCTTTATTTAGTTAAAGTCTAATCAATAAACCGATCGTATGGGAATGTTTAATTAGCGTAAAATATTATGTTTTACGAAACAGAGAGAAGAGCTTGGACAAAATAGCAATAAATTTAGATGGCACTGGCAAAAAAATTGGTTTGGTTTTATCTCGTTTTAATAGCAATATAGGTGAAGGCCTTTTAAAGTCTTGCTACGCTGAGTTGTTAAAGCTAGGTGTAGCCGCTGAAGATATTAAAATTGCAACAGTAGCTGGCGCATTAGAGACCCCACTTGCGCTTCAGTATATGGCATTAAGTGAGCAATATGATGCTTTAATTGCTTTAGGAGCAATTGTGCGTGGAGAAACTTACCATTTTGAAGTGGTTGCAAATGAGTCTGCTCGAGGTGTTGCTGAGGTGCAATTGAATACTGGGGTGCCAATATCGAATGCTATTTTAACTACAGAAAATGATGAGCAAGCTTTGTCACGTATGGATATAAAAGGCGCTGAAGCTGCACAAGTGGCGATTGAAATGGCGAACTTGGTGAAATCATTATGAGTGAAATAAAAACAAATACAGATGTAATTAAAAAACGTAAGCCAAGCAAGAGCCGTCGCAAATCACGTGAGTTGGTATTAAAAGCAGTTTATAGAGATATGATTAATGAGACTGATATTAAGCAAGTTTTCTTAGATATGAAAGATGACCCTGACTATCACAAAATAGATGAAACATATTTTAAACAGTTACTAAATGGTGTTGCTGGAGAGTTGAAAGCGTTAGATGAGCAAATCAAAACCTTTTTGGATAGACCGTTAGAAGAATTGAGCCCTATCGAACATGCAATATTACGCGTTTCTTCCTATGAGCTACTATTTGATATAAGCATTCCTTATCGTGTTGCGATTAATGAAGGGGTAGAATTGGCAAAGATATATGGTGGTGCAGAAGGACATAAATATATAAATGGTGTGCTCGATAAAGTGGCTGCCTCAGCAAGGCCACATGAATTCAGACGATAGATATAACCAATATTAAGATGCTGGTTTAGATAAAATGGATGTAAAGAATGCAATTAGTATTGTAAGAGTTTCGGATATAGGTCAAGTTCGTAAGCAAAATGAAGATGCGATTGCAAGTGATTTAAGTACAGGCTTGGTTTTGATTGCAGATGGGATGGGGGGGTACAAAGCAGGGGAAATAGCCAGTCAAATGACAGCGTTAGTTGTAGCTGCTGAATTAGCTGAATTAATGCATCATCAGTTTTCGAAAGCAAAAGCTAACTTTATGACTGTAGCTGAAATGCTTAAAAAAGTTGTCCAACAGGCAAATAGTACTGTTTATCAAGCATCTGAAGATGTTTCTATCTGTTCTGGTATGGGGACAACATTAGTTGCAGGTGTTTTTTATGATAATAAGATTGTAGTAGGGCATATTGGTGATTCTAGATTATATCGTTTAAGAGCAGGGGAGCTACTGCAGTTAACTGAGGATCACTCATTATTACAAGAGCAGATAAATGCAGGCCTCATTACAAAAGAGCAATCAAAAAAATCGAACGCGGGTCATTTAGTAACACGTGCTTTAGGTACAGATCCTGAAGTTGAGTTAGAGATAAACGAGTACAAAACAATGGTCGGCGACTACTATATATTATGCTCAGACGGGCTTACAGATTTGGTAGAAGATCATGAAATACTGCAGGAAATGAATAGTGCTAAAGATATTAGGTGTGCCGCAAAGAATCTGGTTCAACTTGCAAATAAACATGGAGGAACCGATAATGTGTCAGTTATTGTGGTATTGGTCGAACACGACTTTGCAATAAAAAAGAGTTGGATGCATAAGTTGTGGGCATGAGTGATGTTTAATAAATTGTTTAAAGGCAATCATGGCTAAGTTAATTTTCATACTCGATGGCAATGTGATTAAAGATTATCCATTAGACAAAGAACGCATCACAATTGGACGCCGCGCATCAAATGATGTACATATTGATAATTTAGCCATTAGTGGAGAGCATGCTGAGATCATAGCAACAAATGATGAATACTATATTCAAGATTTAAATAGTACAAATGGCACCCTAGTCAATAAAAAACCGATCAAAAAACAAGTTTTGCAACATGGAGATGCCATCGGCCTAGGTAAATACCAGCTCAAGTTTGTCAAAGACTTATCTACCGTTAAACCAAGTGATAATGGCTTTGCTGATACTGTTTTAGTTGCGCCTGAGCAACAAATTGCCGCTGAAAATGTAGAACCAGAAAAAACAAAAACAGAAGTGCATCAAGATGTTGAGGTAACAGATTCTAATATACACAGCGAAGAAGACGCTTCAAGTAATGCCATTATTGATCCATCTTCAAATGATGTTGATGTTGTTCAGCCACAGATGGAAAGTGCCACACCAAGGTTAGAGGTGCTAAATGGTGACAATGCTGGGATCTCGGTATTGTTAGATAAGACCATGGTAAAACTTGGGCAGCCTGGACAGCAAGTTGCGCTTGTTACAAAAAGACATGATGGATACTACCTTACTCATGTTGCTGGAAATCAACGCCCAATAGTTAATGGCAAGGTAATTGGGGCTAAAGCTTACTTACTTGTTAATAATGATGAAATTGAATTGCTGACTGAAAAAATGGAGTATCGGGTTGATTAATCAGAGTCAGATTTTATTAAAACCGATGCCTGGTTTATTTTTATGAGACATTCAGAGCTGCTTAAACAATTAGACCGATTAAATTCCATTGGGGTAGCGCTATCAGCAGAACCTAATAATGATCGGTTATTAGAAATGATACTGCTTGGTGCAAAAGAATTAACCAATGCGGATGGCGGCACCTTGTATACAGTCAACGACGATAATCGGCTTAAGTTTGAAATTATGCGAACTCTCAGCCTAAACTTGTCATTAGGCGGCACTACAGGTAAAGCGATTCCATTTTCTCCTCTGCCCATTTATCTAGATAATGATAAGCCGAACCTGAATATGGTTGCTGCCTATTGTGTCATCAATAAAGAAACGATTAATATTGAAGATGCATATGTAGCAGAAGGATTTGATTTTTCTGGGACAAAACAGTTTGATGAAAAGATGGGGTATCGCTCTACCTCTTTTCTTACGGTGCCCATGAAAAATCATGAAAATGAAATCATTGGCGTTTTGCAGCTTATCAATGCGATTGATCCAAAAACCAATGAAATCGTCGCTTTTACGAAATCACATCAGCGTTTAGTTGAGTCATTAGCCTCACAAGCAGCGGTTGCAATGACAAACCAGACATTGATTAACGGGCTTAAAAATCTATTTGAATCATTTATCAAATTGATTGCTGACGCGATTGATGAGAAGTCTCCATACACAGGAGGGCACTGTCAGCGAGTCCCTGAGCTAACAATGATGCTTGCTGAAGCAGCTATGAAAACAAACAGCGGCCCATTTAAAGATTTCTCAATGACAGAGAAAGAGTTTTATGAGTTAAAAATTGCTGCTTGGTTGCATGATTGCGGTAAAGTAACAACACCTGAATATGTAATGGATAAGGCGACTAAGTTAGAGACAATCTTTGATCGTATTGCGTTAATTGATCAGCGCTTTGAGTTGCTAAAAGCACAACGTGAACTTGCTTATATACGGTTGATGTTGCAATCTGCTAATGAAGGAAAGGTCTTGAATCAGAAGTCATTGCAAAATGACATCAAAGATGTCCATCAGCAACTCGATGAGGATAAAAAATTTATTCGTCAAATTAATGTAGGTGGCGAATCAATGCGCTTAGAAGATCAAAAGCGGGTGATGAAAATTGCTGCTTATGAATTTGTAAATGAATCAGGTAAGCGTGTTAGATTTCTGACAGATGATGAAGTATATAATTTAACGATTCCTCGAGGCACACTAACGCCTGAGGAGCGTTCTATTATTAATAATCATATTGCAGTTACTATCCACATGTTAGAGTCTTTACCATACCCTAAAGACTTAATGCGAGTGCCTGAGTATGCTGGTGGACATCATGAAAGAATGGATGGCAAAGGCTATCCTAAAGGATTAAAACGGGACGATATGTCTATTCCAGCCCGCATGATGGGAATTGCCGATATATTTGAAGCATTGACGTCAAAAGACAGACCTTATAAAAAAGCGAAAACCTTATCAGAAACATTAATGATTTTAGGTAAGATGAAGTTAGATCATCACATAGATCCGGATATTTTCGATTTATTTATTCGAGAGAAGATTTATTTACGCTATGCAGAAATGTTTTTAGAGCCGTCGCAAATTGATGAAGTGGATGAAACTCGTATTCCTGGACATGTTAATTTTGGTGTCTTTAACACGCTTTAAAGCGTTCAAATTCTTTAATGAGCGTTTTGATGTCGTTGAGAGATGCCTCATGAAAGTAATTACCACTTGGCGAGAAGCGAACATTAGGGCCTATATCACATAAACCCATACAGGGTATTGCATCGACGCTAATATTCAATGGTTGACCAGCAGTTGAAAGCGCAGCTAAAACTTCATTACTTCCACGTGCACCGCAAGAGGGTAGATTTGGGTTTGAACGAAAGTTGGTACAAACTAAAATCTTTTTATTAGAGGGCGCACTCATGAAAGCCTTTACTATCAATTTTTAAATAGCTGCCATGATCGAACCAGTCCCCTAAGACCCAGCGTTCACATTGGTGACCATCAAAACTATGTTGATGAAGTTTTGGTCTATGTGTATGTCCATGAATAAGGAAGGGTGGATAATCTTTATCTTTTAATAATGCAGCAACAGTAGCAAGGTTAACATCCATTATTTTCATCGATTTAACGGATTTTTCGCGTTCACTTTTTTCACGCATAGACTGAATATAGCCAATCCGATTAGCTAATGGTTGGCTTAGGAATGTTTCTTGCCAATCAACAGTTCGCACTTCATTTCTAAAAACCTGATAGTCAACATCATCGGTGCATAAGATGTCTCCGTGGGTAATTAGAATAGATTTTCCATAAAGATTGATAAGGCTTGGATCTGTTAAGATTTTGACACAACTTGCTTGCGAAAAATAATCACCTATCAAGAAGTCTCGATTACCATGAATGAAATAAGTTGTAACACCTTGTTGGTGAAGCTTGTTTAGTGCTTGAATGGTTTGATGATGTACGCCAACATCAATAGCATCATCGCCAGCCCAGTATTCAAATAAATCGCCTAAAATATAAAGTGCGTCAGCCTTCGAGGCGGTGGTCTCTAAAAAATTGCTAAATGCATCAATGATTTCAGGGCGTGACTCACATAGGTGTAAGTCTGATATAAATAAACAATAACCCATGTGAGCTGATTAACAATACATTGTATTAAGCGATAAATGCTTTTTCAATTATCACGGAATCAACAGGCACATCTTGATGACCGGCACGTGAACCGGTCTTAACAGCCTTAATTTTATCAATAACATCTGTGCCGTCAATTACTTTTCCAAAGACACAATAACCCCAGCCACTAGGTGTTGGTGCTGTATGATTTAGAAAGTCATTATCATTAACATTAATGAAAAATTGACTTGATGCTGAGTGAGGAACGGATGTGCGCGCCATTGCAATGGTATATTTGTCGTTACTCAAACCATTGTCTGCTTCATTTTTAATTTCTGCTTCAGTTGGTTTTTGTTTCATCTGCGTGTCAAAACCACCGCCCTGAATCATGAAGTTACCAATCACACGATGGAAAATCAGACCATCATAAAAACCATCTTCGACATATTTTAAAAAGTTGGCAACAGTTATCGGTGCCTTTTCAGCATTTAATTCGAGTGTTATGTCGCCAAAGTTTGTAGTGAGTTTTACCACGGTCAGTCCTTAATATAAAATTGAAATTATTTTTCTTTGTTGTCTTTGATTAATGTCGCACTTATTATTTTGATTGGTTTGATTGGGACATCGCTAAATTGAGAAATATTGCCTGTTGGAACAACTGCAATTTTTTTGACTACGTCCATACCTTTAATCACGTTGCCAAAAACGCAATAACCAATCTTGTCTGGTTCGGGACTAGTGTAATCTAAGAAGTCATTATCTTTAAGATTAATGAAAAATTGAGCAGTTGCCGAATCTGGGTCTGGCGTACGGGCCATGGCAATAGTGCCAATCTTGTTTTTCAAACCATTACTAGCTTCATTTTTAACAGGTGCTTTAGTTGGTTTCTCAAATAAATCACGTTCAAAGCCACCACCTTGAATCATGAAGTTATTGATGACACGATGAAAAATTGTACCTTGGTAAAAGCCACTATTCACATACTGTAAAAAGTTTTCAACAGTAGCTGGAGCCTTTTCTGGAAACAACTCAACCGTGAAATTTCCCATGTTAGTTTTAAACTCAACCTGCGTTGCAGCAAGCACATTTGTAGACAATATCAAGCAAAATGCTGATAAAAAATATATAACTGATTTAAACTTCATATTCACTAGGCTGCACCTTCATAAATGATTTTCCATTGATTGTTTTCAAATGTCCAATATTGGCGTTTACGCATTTTATTTTTAAGTGTAGGGCTTTGATAGTATTGATCAAAATCAACTACAACAATTTGTGCATTTGTCTTCAATATTTTATCTTTTTGGCGTGTTGGATAGCCAAACATACTCACATCACTCACTTTAATGCTTACCTTTGGTTTTCCTGCTTGCACTTTGCGTTTGTGGTTAGCCCACTCCGATAACTCACCATCACTATAAAAGAAGTCCTTTGAATAATGACTTAAATATTTATCCGTGTTTTGGGAGGTCCAGTCGGATTGCCAATTACTTAAGGCTTTGTTTAATGCCTGTAAATCAACAGTTTGGCCTGATGATTTTTTATGATCAACCCATTCCACATTATCTGAAATAATAACTGGTATATGACCTTTGCTTAAAATAGGTGCTAACTTGTTGAGGTCAGGATTGCTTAAGACGACACAACCATCACTCGCACGAGGGGGGCGGCTATAGGTGTCTTTAGGTGTGCCATGAAGCCATATTCCATGCCCAGTTTTTTTATTATATTTGTCCAGTTCGTTTGGGTAGTTAAGTGGGTATGCGCCATCACCATAAAAATCAGATAAAGGAGATGATATCTTTTTGCTTGAGAAATAAAGGCCTACTGGTGTGCGTTTATCTCCTTCTACTTTTTTGTCAACACCGTTTTTACCAATCGTAACGTAGTAGTCAGCAACATATTCCAACTTATCATCTTTCTTTTGATATAAAAAGAGTCTTGATTTAACTGTATCTATTAGAACAAGATGCGTTTGTTGTGCATTCATTTTAAATGCTAAATTGGGCACTTGTCGCACGTTGTCAGTTGAGAAGTAATAATTTAAACGAGTCCGTGCTTCCTCGCGTAAACCTTCTATTTCAGACGTATTTGATATTTTGCTAAGAATGGATTGATTGCCAAAGGTGTCTAATTGCTGTGTCTGAGCGCTTAACAAGTCACCACGAATCAAGTGAGCAAGCTTAAAGTTTGGAGTAGTCCGTATAAGCTCGTCAACTGTGACCATTGCCTGCTTAGTTTGACCTTGGGCAATTTGCAATAAGCTCTCAACCAGTAGCTTTTCTACTAAGTCTCGCTTTGCACTACTGCTAAAAAGCTGATCAGAAAGGTTACCTTGGTTAATTGCAGTTGCGTTCCAAGGTAATAACGTACAACTAATGACTATTGCAAATTGTGCAATCTTAATTGCTTTAATCTTTATGTTTTGATTCAGTTTCATTTATATCATTTAAAAAACATCTATTAAGTAACTAAGACTCAATTAATTGGATGCAATCTCCTTATCAATTAACCAACTACCGTTTACCTTTTTCATCACTAATGTTTTATTCGTGTAGATATCACTCCTGCCGTCTGCTTTATAGTGTTGTTTAAAGCTGACTTCTGCATTGTTATCATCCACCACTTCAACCTTTTGATTGCTCAGCTCCAACGTAATGCCTTTGGGACTTGTCACGCGTGAACGTCTCAACTCTTTCCAGCTAGATAAGCTTTTACCATTGCTTGGCATAAAGGTGTCAGAATAGCTTGCCAAGTAGGCATTAATGTCTTGATTAGCCCATGCACTTCTCCATGACTCTGCAGCAGCAAGTAAATCACTTTCAATATTCCCTGAATTACCAACAACTGGTTGCTCAACTACTGCTGGTGTCGGCTCTATTTCTGGTTCAACTTTTTTATTGGCTGGACGAATAGGTCGTGTAGGCGGTACGTTATTCGCCGCAACGGTTGTTTTAGTGCCCGTAGTAAATAAATCTTTAATGAGAGATAGTTTGCTTTGTGCACGTGCATTACCAGTATCTAATTGTAATGCTTTATCATATGCCTCAGAGGCCATGCGGGCATAAATGTCGCCAAGATTTTCATGCGCTGTTGCATAGCTAGGGTGAGTTTTTATCGCTGTTTCTAACGCTTTTTTTGCTAAATCATACTCACCAGCCTCAGCATGCAACACAGCAAGATTGTTGTAGGGCTCTGGTAAGTTTGGGTAGGCTTTTGTGATGCTATTAAAGGTTTTTATTGCTTCGTCACGTTTTCCGCTTTCAGCAAGTATGATGCCTTTCATAAACATGCCTTGAGCATCTTTTGGATTTGCTTCAAGGTATAAATCAATACGTTTTAAGGCTGCTTCTTGTTGGCCCTGTTCTGCCAAATTTGAAATATCTTTTAATTCATCCGCTATTACCAATGTGGAAGCAAAAAATAATGAAATTAAAACTGTTGATAAGTATTTTTTTAGTAAAATGCTGTGATTAGTCATTATGATATACTGAATTGAGTTAATAATAACCGTATTCTACCAATAGGCTCGCTAACATCCAATAGTCTATTAGATTTACATTGTAAATAACTGGTTTTATTGTAATATTTGGTTCCTTTAGCAACTAAATTAACCATGAAATTTTAATGCATGTTAAAAATATATAATACCCTCACTCGAAGTAAACAAAAATTTATTCCAATTCAACCCAAAAAGGTCAACATGTATGTCTGTGGCATGACGGTTTATGACTTTTGTCATTTAGGTCATGCACGTGTTATGGTTGTATTTGATATGGTGTCTCGATGGTTGAGAGCATCAGATTATCAAGTCAATTATGTGCGCAATATTACCGACGTAGATGACAAAATCATTCAACGCGCAAATGAAAACAAAGAAGATATTGCATCGCTTACCCAGCGGTTTATTGATGCTATGGATGAGGATGCCGCTAAGCTAGGTGTCATCAAACCAAGTCATGAACCAAAGGCAACCACACATATTGATGCAATGATTAATATGATAAGTACTTTGGTTGATAAAGGGCATGCTTATTTAGCAGAGAATGGCGATGTGTTTTATGCTGTTCGTAGTTTTGATGGCTATGGCAAACTGTCTGGAAAAAGTCTGGACGACCTTCGTGCTGGCGAGCGCGTAGAGGTAGACACGTTTAAAAAAGATCCAATGGATTTTGTGTTATGGAAGTCGGTTAAGCCAAATGAGCCTAATTGGGAATCGCCATGGGGGCCTGGCCGACCTGGGTGGCACATTGAATGTTCTGCCATGAGTGCAAAACATCTCGGGCAGCATTTTGATATTCATGGTGGCGGACAAGATTTACAGTTTCCACATCATGAAAACGAGATTGCCCAAAGTGAAGCGACCCATAGCTGCCAAATGGCGAATTATTGGATGCATAATGGGTTTGTAAGAGTAGATGATGAAAAGATGTCTAAATCATTAGGCAATTTTTTTACGATTAGAACGGTATTGGAAAAATATAATGCAGAAGTGGTGCGCTTTTTTATTTTAAGGGCACACTATCGCAGTCCACTTAACTATAGCGATAAGCATTTGGATGATGCCAAAGCTGCTTTAACCAGATTATATACAGCACTTCGTCATCAAGAGGTCGGTACGGTAGATGTCGATTGGACAGATTCACATGCGAAACGATTCAAAGCCGCTATGGATGATGATTTTAATACCCCAGAAGCCATAGCAGTCCTATTTGAATTGGCAAAAATAAAAACACAAGATTCACTGACTTTGTTAAAAGCTTTGGGCAATGTTTTAGGTTTGTTGCAACAAGATGCTGAGAAGTTTTTGCAGGGAGCTCCTACTAACGTTACACTAAGTATTGATAAGAGCTCGCATGCTCTTAGTTCTACGAATATAGATATTCAAAATGGGCAAGGCGTTGATGACCTTATTATTGCAAGAGCAGAAGCCAAAAAAGCCAAAAACTACGCTGAAGCCGATCGTATTCGGAAAGAGCTCTCTGCTGTTGGTATCATTTTAGAAGATTCACCACAAGGCACTACTTGGCGAAGAAGTTAGCGTACTATTGAAAAATAGAGCTTTTATTATTGGCGCAATCATATTCGTTTTAATGACGTTGACTGCCTGTGATCAATCAAATCAAGGGGTGAGTAAATTTAAAAATTACATCAATGCATTTGTAGGTACAATTAAACACTTATTGCATAGGCCGTCTGTTTTGCCAATGGTTGCAGGAATTACGGTGATAAAAGATTTTGCTTATGGAGCTCATCAAAAAAATCGGTTTGACATCTATGCGCCAGAAAAAACTATCAGTGCCCCTATTATCATAATGTTGCATGGGGGTGGATGGGCTGGCGGCGATAAAGAGGCCCCACTCTCTTATATTAACAAAGTGAACCGATGGCTTCCCAAGGGTTTTATTGTGATCTCTGTAGAAACGCAATTATTACCGGATGCGGATGTATATCAGCAAATTGATGAGTTGGCCATGGCCGTTGCAACTGTTCAAAAGTATGCGGCAGAATGGGGAGGAGACCCCAAAAAGGTTATGTTAATGGGCCACTCTTCCGCAGGAACAATGGTGAGTGTACTAGCTGCCAACCCTTCTTTAGTCTATCAGCAGGGGGGTCAACCATGGCTGGCTAGTTTTTCTATTGATGCGACATCGCTTGATATTCCTAGGGCTATGCGACTATGGGCGCCAGGGATGATTAAAAGGGCTTTTGGCGACAATCCGAATCGTTGGTTAACAGCATCACCAATTAATCTGCTAAATCATGAATCTCTGCCATTATTAATGGCATGCTCAACTCAACGAGGAGATAGTCCTTGCGAACAAGCTGAGTTGTTTGCTAAAGAAGCAAATAAGTTTGGCGTAATAACAAAAGTGGTCCCACAGGACTTTGACCATGGTGGTGTAGATTTTAATTTAGGTCTCGACGCAGGCTATACGCAGACAGTAGAAGTTTTTATGGCAAGCTTAGATCCAGCAATATCTCGCTTGCTCAATGTGGAAAACAACCATTAATTATTCATTATTGGTGACGTTTTTTACCAATTGATAAGCTAAAATAAACTTAATATTATTCATGATGAGAGTTCACAAATGCCGGTCAACTTGCCCGAGTTAAATGCAGCTTCATTAATGCCAGTTAATGGTGTTACTTTAGGTTTTGCAAAAGCACATATAAGAAAACCAAATCGAAAAGATGTGTTGGTAATACAACTGGTCGAAGGGAGTCACGTTGTAGGTGTTTTTACTCAAAATAGGTTTTGTGCGGCACCTGTTGTTATTTGCAAAAATCATCTCAGCAGTGCAAATGGAATTCGTGCTTTACTTATTAATACGGGCAACGCTAATGCTGGAACGGGTGAGGCGGGGCTCAAGCATGCACAAATGAGTTGTGAGTCACTTGCAGACTTGCTGCAGATAAAAAGTGAGCAAGTACTTCCTTTTTCTACAGGCGTTATTTTAGAACCCTTGCCAGTTGAAAAAATTATTAATTACTTGCCAGAAGCCATAGAAAACGCAAATGCCAATAATTGGCTAAATGCAGCTGAAACCATCATGACAACAGATATTGTGCCCAAAGCAACATCGCGGCAACTCGTTATTGGGGGAAAAAAAATCACTATTACGGGTATGAGTAAAGGCTCTGGGATGATTCATCCCAACATGGCCACCATGCTTGGTTATATTGCAACCGATGCTGTGATTAGTCAATCAGCGCTAGAAAACATTATCCATTATGCTGTTAACAAGTCTTTCAACTGTATTACTGTTGATGGGGATACGAGTACCAATGATAGTTTTATCCTGATGGCAACCAATTTAGCGGGCAATACAGAAATTACAGACACAGGCGATGAGTTTATTGTTTTACGTGATGTTATGACGGAAGTTGCGATTGAGTTGGCGCAAGCGATTGTTAGAGACGGCGAGGGGGCGACTAAATTTATGACCATTCAGGTTGAACAAGGGCAAAATGAAGCAGAGTGTAGAAAAGTCGCCTATGCAATTGCACATTCCCCTCTGATTAAAACAGCCTTTTTTGCTTCTGATCCAAATCTAGGGCGAATTCTCGCGGCTATTGGTTATGCTGGTATTGATGATTTGGATGTGAATAAGCTCAGTCTTTATTTAGGTGATGTATTAGTTTCCGAAAAAGGCGGTATTGCAGTCAGTTATCATGAGGAGCAAGGGGCCGAAGTGATGAGTAAGGCGGAGATTCTGGTAAGGGTCGTGCTTAATAGAGGTCATGCTAATGCTACAGTTTGGACCTGTGATTTTAGTTATGACTATGTAAAAATTAATGCCGACTACCGTTCTTAACGAATATTTTATTTAAGTTTATTTGATAATGGAAAATGTCTCAAATCTGATTGCAAGCGCTGAAAAGCTTTTAGAGAAACTGGACGCTTTCTTAAAGTAAAACCAAAAGCAATTGATTGGGATGCGCTTGCTTGGCGCTGGACTGGAGATGATAGTGAAAGGACATCAACATTAGAAGTCATTGCGCATCCACATCAAATGCGTTTAGAAGATATTCAGTTTGTTGATGTTCAAAAAAAAGAAATAGTGAGAAATACACGACAGTTTTTACAAGGCTTGACCGCTAATAATGTGTTATTGACTGGTGCACGTGGCACCGGAAAGTCTTCACTGGTCAAAGCATTGTTGACTGAGTTTTATGAACAAGGGTTAAGGCTGATTGAAGTGGAAAAGCATAGTTTGGTTTATTTGCCAGAAATTGTCAGTTTAATTAGAAACCGGCCTGAAAAGTTCATCATTTATTGCGATGATTTAACATTTGAAGCAAATGATATTGCTTATAAAGCTTTGAAAGTGGTTTTGGATGGTTCATTGGCGAACGCTTCAGATAATGTGCTAGTGTATGCAACCTCTAATCGAAAAAATTTAATGCCAGAGTTAATGATTGATAATTTAAGTTCAGAAACCATAGATGGTGAGACACGACCAAGCGACACGATAGAAGAAAAAACCGCGCTTGCTGAACGATTTGGTTTATGGTTATCCTTTTATAGTTTTGATCAAGATGCTTATTTAGCGATTGCTGCACATTGGCTCAAAACATTTGATGTTGCATTTGATGAAGCTGCTCGGAAAGCAGCATTGCAATTTACCTATACACGCGGGGCACGAAGTGGACGTGTAGCATATCAATTTGCAAGAGATTATGCTGGAAAACTAAAGCTGAATGACTAAAGTTATTCATGTTGCAGTCGCGATACTCAAAAAAAAGAACGGTGAGTTTTTATTAACAAGTAGACCAGAGGGTAAACCTTGGGCAGGTTGGTGGGAGTTTCCAGGTGGTAAGGTTGAGGCTGGGGAGTCGCCTCAAGAGGCACTTTCAAGAGAACTTCAAGAAGAGTTGAGTATATTGCCAACACAGTTTGAAGCATGGCAAGAAAAAAGTTTTGATTATCCAGAAACGCATGATTCACCTGCAAAATCAGTGCATTTGCATTTCTTTTTTGTGACAGACTGGATGGGTGAATTAACTCCAAATGAAGGACAAATGATGCGTTGGCAAGTGGTTGGGAATGTCAATGTTAAGCCAATATTGCCAGCCAATATGCCCATTATGGATGCATTGGCAGTATTAGCAGAATCGGAATAGTGATAATCGCGGCCCATAAACCAAATGCGGGCTTAAAATAGCCACTAAGATTGACGCTAATCCTACTGACTTTTTACAGGAATAGTGATGAACTGATCAGTGATCTTGCCGCTTTCATCTTTAAAACAGAGCCTAAATTTGATTTCAGCCCCTTCCTTTAACGGCTGCTTTAAGTCAAACAACATAAGATGGAAACTACCTGGTTTAAGCGATGCAGGTTTATTCGGTTCAAGCGTTAGCTCTTCCAGCATGCGCATTTTCATTACACCGTTGTTCATGGACATACTATGAATCTCGACAGAATCAGCTGCGTCAATTGCTTCAACGTAAACGAGCTTGCTTTTGGAAGGGCTTATGAGCGTCATGTAGGCAGCGCCAATTTTTTGCCCTGGTGCATTTGCTCTTACCCAAGCGTCTGAGATAGTCACTTCTGCTTTTGATGCACAAGCGGCTAGAATGAAAATGTAAGGAATAATTTTAATGAGCTTCATGATGTTCACTGTGATTAAAAGATATAGATATGATTGAAGTGATCCAAAATAATTCAATTAGTTTAAATCATCAAAGTCTTTGATGGGTGTTTTCTCTGGAATTCTATAACTCTCATTTGCCCAGTCGCCCAAATCTATCATCTTACATCGCTCTGAACAAAAAGGACGAAATGGATTTTTAGGGCTATATTCAGATAACTTTTTGCAATTTGGGCAAGCAATTTCTTTCATCTTGTGACACAGCAATCTTTCTAATGTTGTTTGATATAAATTACTTCAATCAAGTTAATTCAATTTAATTACTTACATTAAGTTGCAAAGTGTCATATTAAATTCAATGTCTTGATTACATTGTTTTGATTTTTGCACAAAATCCATACTATGAAAACGTACGTTGATAGCATATTTGTTTGCACTTACTTCAGGAAAGTAGCTGCAATCATCTGGCACTTCTATTTTTACCATTTGTGATGGCTTCCCTCCACCCAACATCTGTTGATAAAAACCATTGATTGCAATATGTCGATTTGTCATGCCGCTACCACGTAAAATATGAAGAATTATCTTAATTCCTTCATACATAGGCAGTAAGCGAGATAACCAAGCATAAAAGTCATTCTCTCTTTGATCTTGATCTAGGTTAAGCCAGTAATGATATGACGGTAAATCAAATTGACAAACACCGCCTGGAATACCTGCACGCTGTTTGATACTCATCAGCCACTCATTTTCACGTAATGATTGGCCAACTTTTGCATTGTCTGAACGAAGGCCGCTTGCGCAAGCCTCAACTTCTTTGATGGTCTCAATTAAAACATCTTCTGAAATATTAGGGTTTCCTAATAAGTTTTGCATTGACATTGCTTGCCTATCCAACTCATGCACAATATCCACTTTGATATCAGCTCGTTCAATGATATCCAGCATTTGTAATAGTAGCATTAACGCACTATGGTGATTGTGCTGTTCAGCTGACTCGACGTGCAGCAACACCTTTTTGAATAGATCTTCTAATCTTAAAAGGGCGCGAATGCGTTCATTAAATGGAAATTCGTAGCTAGACACTATTTTTATAAAAGTCTGAAAACTATGAGTTGATAATTGATGTGAATTATGAAATTGTTTTGCTAACTATGCAAGTTTTAATGTATTTTTGGTGTAATTTCTTAATTTTTTGATGTAAATCATCAACATTTTTGTTGTTTTCAATCAAGTCGTCAGCCATTGCAATTCGAGTTTGGCGTGGTGTTTGTGATTGAACGATCGCTTTTATTTCGGATTCATTTAAGTTACTTCTTGTTTTAACGCGATCAATTTGTATTTCTTCCTCACAGTCAATGACTAAGATGCGATTAATTACTGAGTTGTAAATACTATCGTGTTCAAGTAATGGGATGGCAAGAATGGCATAGGGTGCATCGCTCAGTTTATCTATTTGGTTTCTTGCTTCTTGATAAATAGCGGGATGTAAAATGCCATTTAATTTTTCTCGCGCACGAGGGTCTTTAAAAATAAGTTGGCGCATTTTTGTACGGTTAAGCGATCCGTCCGTTTCAACATAATCTTTACCAAAAGCAATCGCCACCTCTTCCATCACTGGATTTTTTGAGCGGGTTAATTCATGAGAGATGATATCCAAATCAATAATAGGTATACCAAGGGAAGCAAATATTTTTGATGCTTCCGATTTGCCACAACCAATACCACCTGTGAGCGCAATAATATACATGCTAACTATTTAAACGATGTAAAAACCAGCAAGTGTTTGACCGTAAAATAAAGCCGCTATGCCACCAAGTGCCAAAAAGGGACCAAAGGGAATGGCTGTATTGCCATTTTCCCCCCTCATCAAAATCAGACCAATGCCAATGACTGCCCCAAGCACGGAGCTGAGTAATATAACCGCCGGAATTAGTTGCCACCCAAACCATGCCCCAATAGCTGCAAGTAATTTAAAATCGCCATAGCCCATCCCTTCTTTACCTGTAGCCAGTTTAAAAAGCCAATAGACTGACCATAAAATCAAGTACCCGAGGACAGCGCCAATCACTGCTGAATTTAAATCAGTAAACCCACCATTTAAATTAAACAATAGCCCTAACCATAACAATGGTAGGGTTATATCATCGGGCAAAAGCTGCGTATCAAAGTCGATAAATGTCAATGCAATCAATGCTAAAGTGAACGCCCAAGCAAATAAAGTGGTTGTTGTATAGCCAAACTGATAAGCAACAAAGCCTAATAATGCACCAGTTAGCGCCTCAACTAAAGGATAGCGTAAGCTAATCTTGGTTTTACAGCCTTTGCATCTTCCACCTAACAACACATAGCTAACAATCGGGATGTTTTCCAATGCGGTGATTTGATGATTGCATTTTGGGCAAGCAGAGCGTGGAGAAGAAAGGGTGAATTTTTTTTGCTCAGGCACTTCTTTACCTTGTAACTCTAGACAGTTGTTATGCCATTCTTGCTCCATCATTTTTGGGAGTCGATGAATGACGACATTTAAAAAACTACCAATCATTAAACCTAAAACAACCGCAAACGTTATAAAGATGATTGGTTCATTTTTAAGTATATGTGATAAAGGAATTAAAAAATCAAACATGCAGCCCCCGAGAATGATGTAAACTTTTCGTATCATCTCATCGTTATTTAATCTATGCAATCACGCAAAAATGGCATAAAAAATGCTTGAAATAAATACAGTAGGCCCCATTTTAATAGTGTTACGTTGATAAACAGTAAAGGAATGAACAATGATAGATATAAATGATCTTCAAGCTGAATTAGCCAATGTACTCGATGATGCAGGTCACCATGCTGCATGGGATGAGCCCATTATTTGTCGCGTTGAAGTGGATGTGCCTGGTTGGCTAGCGCAATTAGCTGGTGGCAATGAGTGGGAGGTTTATGGTGAAGATGAAGATGAAAACTGTATTAGCTTTGCATTAAGAGAAAAGGTTACAAAAAACACTCCTAAAACAGCAGAAGTGACTTTGTACCATAATGGTTATGCTGTTGTTGATGTTGAAGGGAAAGCGTTATTTGACGGTAGTTTGACATCTGGCACAAGTGAATGTGCCCATTTAAGCTATTATCGCGCTGATAGTGGGGAGCCAATTACTTTAAATTAAGTTCATTTCACTATTAATATTGACGATTAACGGCAAACGCTGTTAGCTCAATCATTGCTGTTTTGTATTTTGATGGTGCAAAGTGCGAGATGGCTTCACAGGCAAGTTGAGCTTCTTTTTTTGCTACATCAAGCACATACTCAGCGGCATTGGTTGCAGAGACGGCTGCCAATACTGCTTCAATATCATCTAGTCCACCTTCTTCAATTGCGCTACGAATAATTTGAGCCTGTGCCCCATTACTTTGGTGCATTGCATACAAAAGGGGCATTGTTGGTTTGCCTTCTGCTAAATCATCTCCTAAATTCTTACCAATTTTCTCTGTATCGCCATTTAAGTCTAATACGTCATCTACTAATTGAAATGCAGTACCTAAGTGCATGCCATATAGCCCTAATGCATCTTCATCTGCTTTATGACTGTTTGGACTAATCACTGCACCTAATTTTGCGGCAGCTTCAAATAGTTTCGCTGTTTTGTAATGAATGACTTTTAAATAGGCTTCTTCCGTAACATTTGCATTGTGCAAATTCAAGAGTTGTAAAACTTCACCTTCAGCAATGGTATTGGTCGCTTCAGATAAGATTTCCATCACGCGCATATTTTGCAAAGTCACCATCATTTGGAAGGCGCGTGAATACAAAAAATCACCAACGAGCACGCTTGCTGCATTTCCATATATATGATTGGCGGTACTTTTGCCGCGTCGCATTTGCGATTCATCCACAACATCATCATGCAATAAAGTTGCTGTATGAATAAATTCGATAATAGCCGCTAGTTGATGCTGTTGCTGACCAATGCTGCCAAAAAGACCGCTTGAAAGTAATACCAGTGCTGGCCGTAATCGCTTACCTGCACTGCTAATAATGTGATCGCCGATTGTGTTAATTAGGCCAACATCTGAATGTAAAGAATAACGAATGACCGCATCGACTGCATTCATTTCGTTTGCTATTGGGGATTGAATATGCTTTAGAGTCACAGGATAAAATAAATAAGGTGGATCATATCTAGGCCAGTATATTATCATATTGCAATGCAATCTACAGGCTAAAGATTTGTGGATTAAAGAATCATTTATCATTTGCTTTATCTGTTAATTTTAGTATAATGCGCGATTCATTTGAACGTGTGAATCAAGGCAAAAACATGTACGCAGTTATTAAAACAGGTGGTAAACAATATAAAGTTGCTGCTGGTGACTACTTAAAAGTAGAAAAATTAGATGGTGAAGTAGGCAGCAAAGTGGTGATTGATAAAGTCCTCATGTTAGCTGATGGCGAAGAGGTGACAATTGGTTCTCCATTAGTTGCTGGTGCTAAAGTAAATGCTACCGTGCTATCACACGGTAAAGGCGATAAAGTGATGATTTTTAAATTTCATCGTCGTAAGCATTATCGTAAAACACAAGGGCATCGCCAAAGTTTTACAGAAATTAAAATTGAAGACATCAATGGTAAAGGCGCAGTAAAAGCTGAAGCTAAAAAAGCTGATGCTAAGCCAGCAGCAAAGAAGACAGCAAAAAAAGCTGAATCAGTAGATAAGGAATAAATCATGGCACACAAAAAAGCAGGTGGTAGTTCACGTAACGGACGTGACTCTGAGTCCAAACGATTAGGCGTAAAAGCATTTGGTGAGCAAGTTGTTTCAGCTGGCAGCATCTTGGTGCGTCAACGCGGAACAAAAATGCACGCAGGTGATAATGTTGGCATGGGTAAAGACCATACTTTATTTGCTAAAATTGACGGTAAGGTGACCTTTTGTACTAAAGGGGCATTAAAACGCCAAATGGTAAATGTAGTAGCAGTTTAAAAACTATGCTTAAATAGAAAGCCCTGCCTTAGGTAGGGCTTTTTTGTTTTATTACTACTTTCTATTGTGAAAGTAGCGTTAAGAAAAAATGAAATAGACTTTTGACTATTTTCCTAGAGGTAATATGAAATTCATAGATGAAGCGACGATTAAAGTATACGCAGGTGATGGCGGTAATGGCATTGCCACGTTTCGTCGTGAGAAATATGAACCAATGGGTGGACCCAGTGGCGGAGATGGTGGCAAGGGTGGTTCAGTTTATGCCATTGCTGATCGAAATATCAATACTTTAGTCGATTATCGCTATACAAGAACTTATCGTGCTCAGCGTGGCGAAAATGGTCGAAAACAAGAGCAATATGGTGCTGGTGGTGAGGATACAATTTTGCGAATGCCTGTTGGGACTGTTGTCTCAGATAAAGCAACTGGTGAAACTATTGCAGATTTGGCTGAGGATGGTCAAAAAGTATTATTAGCTAAAGGGGGTGCCAATGGTTTGGGGAATGTTCATTTTAAATCGAGTGTAAACCGAGCGCCGCGTCAATTTACGCTTGGGCAAGAAGGTGAGTCATTTGAGCTGTTTTTAGAGCTTAAAGTGTTGGCTGATGTGGGTTTGCTTGGCATGCCGAATGCAGGCAAATCTACTTTTATACGTGCAGTGTCAGCAGCAAAGCCTAAAGTTGCAGATTATCCATTTACAACATTACAGCCC
>CAYGSH010000016.1:0-11371 GCA_964352515.1 uncultured Methylophilaceae bacterium
ATCCAGCATTGTCTCAAATGCATTAAATGCGCCTAACGGACTTGCATTCCTTGGTGAATCGCTGCTAGTGGCTAATCAAGATGCCATTGTTAAACTAACACAAGAAAATGGACAATGGTCACAACCAAAAGCCATCATTTCAAATTTAGCTACTGGTGGCCACACTTTAAAAACAGTCAAGGTTGGACCAGACAATCATCTTTATTTGAATGTTGGTTCAAGTTGCAATGTCTGCAATGAAAGCGACCCTACACGTGCAACTATTCTGCGCTATAACACAGATGGCAAACCCGCAGGGGCTTTAGCTGTGGTTGGCCGGCACCAGTTATTACCTCCAATATGGGCAACAGGATTAAGAAATAGTCAAGGGTTTGCTTGGCACCCAAACACCCAAGAAATGTATGCCACCAATAATGGTGCCGACATGCGCTCCGCCATCAAAAATGGCGCTGTCAATGACGAACTACCCCCAGAGCATATAAATCAAATAAAACCTAACCAACATTATGGCTGGCCACATTGTTGGGGCAATCAATTTACCGATCCTAACTTTCCTGGCCCATCTGATTTTTGCAAAATGACCACGGCACCAGCTATTAAACTAACATCGCACTCAACACCAATCGGCATTACATTTTTAGATAAATCTCACTTTCCAAGTGACTTTAAACAAGATGCGATTGTGGCATTACATGGATCATGGAATAGAGATCAATTAAGTGGCTATAAGTTAGTTCGGATAAAATTTGAAGATGGCAAACCAGTTAAAACGGAAGACTTTGCTACTGGCTGGCTTAATAACAATAAAGCCTGGGGCCGCCCTGTCGATGTTGCAGTGGGTCCTGATGGCGCGCTATATGTAACTGATGACAGAACGGCTAACATCTATCGTATCACTTACAAAAATTAATTATTTTGAGGGAAGTTCCATGTTAAATAAAATATTTAGATTTATCTTTTTGTTTTTTAGCTATATTGCACTATCGCAGGCAGAATCAGATAAATTGCCAAGCAATATTGCATTACATATCGCTAAAACACATTATCTACATCCTGTCCTATTACTCCATCCATATATCAACATTTGGCACATGAAAGGTCCTCTTGCAGAAAAAGTGGCAATGACTGCTATGCAAAAGCATTTTAGTAACGTGAATGAATGTGAAGAAAATACTCAGGCAACTGTTGTAGTGTTACTTGAGCCGCACATATTTTATAATGCGCAATTACAAGTCTTTCACGCAGAGTATATTGCTCGAGTCTATACAGGTGCTGATGAGCCAATAACACGGATTAAAAAACAAGCACAACAAATTGGCCCAATTACTATATCGCCAGAGTTTTATATTGAAAAAGCCTATACCAAAGCCATCGACAAAGTCATTGACGCTTTAATGAATGATCAAGCATTTAAAGACAGTTTAAACAATCACAAACAAATAGATGCTGGAAAGCTTTGTGATAAATTAGACCTACTACCGCTCGATAAACTATATTATTAACAATAACCAAAAAGGCTGTTAATACATGAAACAAATCATCATTCTTATTATTTTTCTCAATATTAGTGTGCTACAAGCCAAATCCTTGTACTCAGAGAAAATAGAAGGACTATTAACGCCAGAATCGGTGGTACAAGCGGAAAATGGTGATATTTTTGTTTCTGAAATCAACGAATTTAATAAAAACGGTGATGGTCAAATAAAAAAAATAAGTCCTAATGGCAATGTTTCTATTTTTGCAAAAGGAATGGACGACCCTAAAGGCTTAGCCTTAATGAGCAACAAACTTTATGTTGCCGATAAAAATAGAATATTAGAAGTCACCAGCAATGGCAATTGGCAAGTTTACACACCAGAATCTGCCTTTCCTTTTACACCATCGTTTTTAAATGATCTTGTTGCAGACAATAAAGGTAACTTATATGTAAGTGATAGTGGAGATTTAAAATCTGGGGGAGCTATTTATAAAATTGCACCCGATGGCGTAGTCACTGTTGTTGTTGATAGTAGCAATCCAAATGTATTAGCGCCCAATGGCTTGCTCTATGAAGGGCGCAACCATTTATTAACGGTTGACTTTGAGTCAGGTATTTTATATCGAGTTAATATCGGTACTAGTGAAATGATCAAGCTTGCTGATGGTTTTGGCGGTGGTGATGGCATTATAAGAACCAATAAAGGCAACATTTATATTAGTGATTGGAAAAATGGACATATCTATTTTTTAGCAGGAGGAAAAGCGCGTACAATCAAAGCAGGTTTCAAAAGCCCTGCTGACATTGCGTTAAGTAACGACGGGGATTTTATTCTAATCCCAGTGATGAAAGCTGGAACACTAGAGTTTATGAAAGTAAAATAGCGTTTTTTACACTTTGATTATTAGGCTCCCTATTGTCCACAAACACCTGTTACTTAGAATCAGTCGAGTTACGCCAAAGCGCATTAAACTGGTTAATCACGAACGACCCCGAGCGTAAAGTGATTGGTATAGCCAATCTATCTAAATCTTTCACAAACAAACAAGTATCTGTTAATTCACAAGCAGTGATGTCAGAAGAAGATATCGTTGGAAAACACATTCCAGGCCGTCCAATCAAACCAGAATTAGTCTCTCCATTAGCAGTTAAAAAACGATCAATGCGTTCAGATGAAGGGCGTGCCGCTCTCATTCATGCACTTACGCATATAGAATTTAATGCCATAAACTTAGCTTTAGATGCCATATGGCGGTTTGACCAAATGCCTGAACAATATTATGCAGACTGGTTAACCGTTGCGAATGAAGAAGCTTATCATTTTACACTGCTAAACAAGCACTTAAATACTTTAGGTTACACTTATGGTGATTTTCCTAGCCATAACGCATTATGGGAAATGGTAGAAAAAACAAAAGAAGATGTCCTTGCTCGGATGGCACTGGTGCCCCGTACCATGGAGGCACGCGGATTAGATGCAACACCTGCAATTCGAAATAAAATAGCACAAGTTGGTGATTTAAAAGCAGCTGAAATTCTGGATATTATTCTTCGTGATGAAATTGGTCATGTTGCCATTGGCAATACATGGTTTAACTGGCTATGCATTCAACGTCAATTAGACCCTATTATCGCTTTTGAAACTTTATGCAAACAATACCACGCACCCAAACTAAGACCGCCATTTAATATAGAGGCCAGAAGAAAAGCAGGGTTTAGTGATCATGAACTTAGTTTATTATAGATTTTACTACGCAGTCAGTAGATAAGCGGCGCCATCTAAACCTACATGGTTCAATGCATAGCTTGCTTGTGATTGCACAATCGGCTTTGCATGGTATGCCAACCCAATTCCAGCAACATCCATCATTTTCAAATCGTTAGCGCCATCACCAATGGCAATCGTTTGCGATGGCTGCAAACCTAAAGTCTCGCGCAGCTTAACCAACTCATCTGCCTTACGCTGTGCATCCACAATATTGCCAACGATTTGTCCAGTCAGCTTACCATCAATAATTTCCAATACATTAGAGACTGCATAGTCCAAGTCTAAGATATCTTTGACATAATCAGCAAAGAAGGTAAAACCGCCTGATACCACCATCGTTTTAATATGATTGGCCTTACAGGTAGCAATCCACGCTTGTGCGCCCGGACTAAATGTTAACCGTGTATCAATCACATGCTGCAGTGCAGATTCATCTAACCCTTTTAGTAAAGCCACACGCATTTTTAAGCTTGCTGCAAAATCTAACTCACCGCGCATCGCCGCTTCTGTAATTTGAGCAATTTGTGCCTTAATCCCCATCATGTCTGCAATCTCATCAATACACTCAATGGTAATCAACGTTGAATCCATATCCATTACACATAAACCAAATGTGTTTAATCGTTGTTGATCTGGTACTAATGCATAATCAATCTGATGCTCTGAACAAAAGAGTTTTACCGTATCATTCTCAACAGACTGTACTGGCAAATAATAAGCATGCTCACCTATTTGCATAAACTGTGTATTGACACCACTTAATTGATGGATATGAGTGAGATGGGCAATACTAAGAGCTTGACCTTGAACAACTAAACGCATGAATTAAACTTAGAAAATATTAAAAAACAAATTATAACAGTTCATTGAATGCACTGTATTCATGCAATCTAAGCTATTTTTCATCCTTTATTTGATTGGTTGAAAATAGACTTGAATGCTATGATTTACCCTGTTAAAAAAAGAAAGTTATTAAATGAAATATACGCCTTCTAATATGACTTGGTTAAACTTACCCAACATGCCAGCGCCAATTAAAGCCTTATTCACAGGTTATTTATTAGTGGTTGGTGTTGGCTTAATGATGGCAGGCCTACAAATCATGATGACACATGGTATGGCTGATGGAAAGGTAGGCTTGTCCAAAAATGATATTGTCTATAGTTATTATGGTGATCGCACCCATAGTTTGCTTGAAAACAAACTGAACGGGTCAATGAAAGCGAATGCGCCAGATGAAGTAAGAGCGGACATTATCAAATGGGTACATAAAGGTGCGCCAAAGGATGACTGGGACAATCATTTTAAAGGCGTATTTGAAAAACACTGTGTAGCATGCCATAGCGTTGTGCCCAATATCCCAAACTTTAAAAACTTTGAAGAAGTGCAAAAAGTAGCCGCAACAGGCGATGGTGCAAGCTTCCAAACATTAACGCGTGTTTCACATATTCACTTATTTGGTATTAGCTTTATCTTTTTCTTTATAGGTTTAATTTTTAGCTTTGCTGTAGGTATACCCAAACAGTTAAAAATCTTAGCTATTGCTTTCCCATTTGGGTTCTTAATCGTCGACATACTATCTTGGTGGCTAACTAAACTGTCTCCAGGTTTTGCATATCTAACAATTATTGGTGGTATTGGTTACAGTATTGCTTCAACCTTTATGTGGTTTACCAGTATGTATCAGATGTTTATTCTGTCTCGTAATGGTAATGTTTATGGTAACGCTTGGGAACAAGACTTATAAATCATCCTTAACAAAGCCACTAAATATCTGTGGCTTTGTTTTGCTTAAATTCAGTTAAAACTTTTTTAAACAATAGCTTAAAATTTATTTTATTTAAGTAAACTTTAATTACATCTCTTAGCCTTGGTTCAAGATAAGTCGCAATTACCCATGCAATTCCTGACAATAATCCAATTGGCATTATGGGCAAAAACCAGTGCGGTATCGATGGCATTAGCGTATGCAATTGGCTAATCATTGAAACTAAAGAAGACACATGAATTAGATAAAGTGGATAGCTAATAAACCCAAAAAATATTAATAATTTATTAGAAAGTAGTTTCTGAATCAAACTAACTTTTAGGGAATATGCAAACAGTAAAACTATCGCCGTAGCAAATAGCATAGACTCGGTCATCAAACCACCTAACCCTCTTGCAGATAGCAATGCAATCATAACGGCAAGCAACCAATATTTCATTTCTTTTCTATTATGATACTCATAAAATAATGCGCCTGCGGCAAACCAGCCATAGTAAGAATAATCTGAGTATCTAAAAAATAATTGAATAGTTTCAACAACGTTAACAGGCAGAATGTTTTTGGTTGAATCAAACACAACATAACTCAAATACATGCAAATCAGCACAACAATCATTCTTTTACGCCCAAATGCAAAATACAAGAAACCAGATACAAAATAAAATTTCATTTCTACAAACAAGGACCAAAAAGAAGGTTCCAGCATCCTTTGATTTCTACCTACCAACAAATCTATCAACTCAGGCTGAATAAACAATAGTCCTGAAATAGCATCTTGTAAAATAGGCGGTCCATAAGGACGCTGATTAATAAAATGACTCATGATAAAAATGATTACGGTGGCTATTAACATCCCTGGGAATAAGCGCAACCACCTGCGTAGCATAAAGCCGCCAAATGATTGGCATTTCTCTAAAGTCAGCGTGATAACAAAACCTGAAATTAAAAAGAATAAAGGAACACCATATTCACCATAACGAAATAAAAAGAAATGATTAAACTTATCCCCATAAGGCGTAAAGTTTTCCCACAGATCAGAAAAGCCATGGTATAAAAAAACTAACATTATGGCGATGCCTCTTAAACCATCCATAAATAACAAGCGTGAGCCGTCTTGATGGATAAAAGTCTTAGCAGAAATATTGTCAGTCATAATCACAACTTCCCATTATTTTATTGATTTTATTAAATATACTATAGTCCAAGATATCTTTTACCTTGCACTTCAAAGGATCACAATCCCCCATATTGGCTAATTAGTCCTAACAGGCTATCGATTTTGTTTTCATAAAAACGCTTATTAAAATTGGGATATCGTTGTTTTACTAGCTTGAAAGTAACTTTTGCGAGAAAATACATGGCTAGCATAAAAATCAATTAATCCAATTATCATAATGAATTTACACGAATATCAATCAAAACAATTATTGCAACAATATGGGGTAGCCACGCCTGTTGGAGAAGTGGTGCAATCAGAAAAAGCGGCAGCGGCTGCAACAAAACAAATTGCAGGCGATGCTTGGGTCGTCAAAGCTCAAGTTCATGCAGGCGGACGTGGCAAAGCAGGCGGTGTTAAGCTGGTTAAATCTGCCACAGAAGCTCAAGCCACTGCCGGTGCTTTATTAGGCAAGCATTTGGTCACCTATCAGAACGCACCAGATGGGCAACCTGTTCATCGCGTGTTGGTTGAGCAAACACTTCCTATAGCGCGTGAGCTATATTTATCTATGTTAGTTGACCGTTCGCTAGACCGAGTGGTAATGGTAGCTTCTACTGCAGGTGGCATGGATATTGAAGAAATTGCCGCAACAGAACCTGAAAAAATATTACAAGAAGTTTGCGAACCACTCAATGGATTAATGGGTTTTCAGGCACGCAATATTGGATTTGCATTAGGCTTAAAAGGTGATCAAATTGCTGAGTTTACAAAACTAGCCAAAGGGCTTTATAAGTTATTTACTGAAAATGACTTGGCCTTGCTAGAAATTAATCCGCTCGTCGTTACCACGGACGGTCACTTAGTGGCACTGGATTGCAAAATGACAGTTGATGGCAATGCCCTATATCGTCAAAAAACCTTAGCTGGTTTACGTGACTGGTCACAAGATGATGAAAAAGAAGCAGAAGCGCATCATTCAGGCCTTAATTATATTGCTTTAAATGGCAATATTGGTTGCATGGTCAATGGGGCTGGGCTAGCAATGGCAACCATGGATCTAATCAAACTGCATGGTGGAACGCCTGCTAACTTTTTGGATGTTGGCGGTGGCGCCACCGCTGAAACAGTAACTAAAGCATTTAAAATTATTTTGGCTGATCAAAATGTAAAAGCTATCTTAGTCAATATTTTTGGCGGCATTATGCGCTGTGACATTATTGCTACGGGCATTATTACTGCAGTAAAAGAAGTTGAAATGACAATCCCTGTTGTCGTCCGCTTAGAAGGTACAAACGTTGAACTAGGTAAACAAATGTTACGAGAAAGTGGTTTAAATATTATCTCTGCAGAAAACTTAACAGATGCGGCTGAACAAGCAGTAAAGGCGGTGTCATGAGTATTTTAGTCAATAAAGACACTAAGGTCTTATGCCAAGGCTTTACTGGTAAGCAAGGTTCATTTCACTCAGAACAAGCCATAGCTTATGGTACAAACATGGTCGGCGGTATTACACCAGGCAAAGGTGGGCAACGGCACTTGGGATTGCCTGTATTTAATACTTTGAGAGAAGCCGTTCGCGAAACGCAAGCAACTGCCAGCGTAATCTATGTACCACCACCCTTTGCTGCAGACTCTATTTTAGAAGCAAGTGATGCAGGCATTGAACTTGTCGTTTGTATCACTGAGGGAATTCCTGTATTGGATATGATTAAGGTTCGTGCAGCCTTAGATGCAAATGGAACAAAACTAATTGGGCCAAACTGCCCAGGTATTATTACACCAGACGAATGCAAAATTGGCATTATGCCGGGCAGCATTCATTTACGTGGCAAAGTTGGGGTAGTTTCGCGTTCAGGCACCTTAACCTATGAAGCCGTTCAGCAAACAACAGCACTTGGGCTAGGGCAAACCACTTGTGTTGGTATTGGTGGCGACCCAGTAAAAGGGCTTAACTTTATTGAGTGCTTAGCATTGTTTCAAGCTGATCCTGAAACTGAAGCGATTATCATGGTGGGAGAGATAGGTGGGAGTGATGAAGAGGCTGCTGCTGACTATATTAAACACCATGTCACCAAACCTGTTGCTGCCTATATTGCAGGCTTAACAGCCCCTAAGGGTAAACGTATGGGCCATGCAGGTGCCATTATATCGGGTGGCTCTGGTAAAGCAGAAGATAAAATCATCGCACTGGAAAGCGCAGGCGCTGTTGTCGCAAAATCGCCGGCAGGACTTGGTGAGGCTGTGCTACAAGCCATAAAAAACAAAGAAAGTTAACCTTTGAAAAAAATTAGTCTACTCCTTTTCTTCAGTCTATCTTTACTATGCAAAATCAGTCTAGCTGAGGATGTAGGCTATTTATTAACAGCCGCATCAAAAGGCGACTTGGCAACAGTAAAAGCAATGCTGCAAAGTGGCGCAAACCCAAACACACAAGATGAAGATGGGGTGACTGCACTGATGTATGCAGCGCGTAAGGATCAATCCGCGGTAGTTGATCTGTTATTAAGCAAGGGGGCTAAGGTGAATGTGCAAGACAAAGGCGGCTGGACAGCGCTCATGTTTGCTACCAAAAGAGAACACATTGAAACCATAAGAACACTATTAAAAAACGGTGCAGATCCAGTATTACGTGACCCTGGGGGATGGAGTGCATTTGGCATGGCCGCCACTGCAGGCAATAGTGAATCGGTTAAACTATTATTAGAGTATGGCGTTGACCCAAACACAAGTAGTGATGACCAAAAATCTGCATTAATGCATGCTGCAAAAAGTGGCAACATACCTACAATCAATGTTTTGCTGGCACATGGTGCTGACGCTAACAAACAAGATAGATTAGGGGCAACTGCTTTAATTTATGCGGTAAGACTAGGCAATGTAGAAGCAGCGCAAGCGCTTTTAAACAAAGGTGCAAAAATCAATGCAGAAGATAACTCTGAATGGACCGCACTGACCTGGGCCGTTGACAAAAACCAATACCCAGCAGCCAAGCTATTAATCGAAAGTGGTGCAAATGTAAATCATAAAGATTCAAACGGCACACCATTGGTATTAAGAGCTGTAGATGCGGATTCTGTTTCGCTAATGCAACTTTTAATTGAGAACAAGGTTAATTTAAAGGCTCGTGATCAATATGGGCTTACTGCTTATGTTTATGCGTTAAAAAAAGGAAATTCTGAAGTCGCGCAACTCATCAAAGATGCTGGTGGAAAATACTAAATGAGCAAAATTGCAATCGCTCAATTCAACGCAACTGTTGGCGACATTAAAGGCAATGCAGAAAAGATTATCGCTTTAGCAGCGCAAGCAAAACATCATGGCGCTTGTTTAATTGTTACCCCTGAATTAGGTTTATGCGGTTACCCACCAGAAGACTTGCTCTTTAGGCAAGATTTTATACAAGCCAATCAAAAAGCGTTATCACAAATTGCAAAATCATCCTTTGGCATTAGCGTGATTGTTGGTCACCCAGATAAAAAAAATGAGTTGTTATTTAATGCAGCTAGCTTGCTGCAAGATGGAAAAATAGTCAGCACCTATCATAAACAAGTACTGCCCAATTACAGCGTCTTTGATGAAAAACGTTACTTTGATGCAGGCGATGAGCCCCTAGTTTTTAGCATAGATGGCGTAAAATATGGGCTCATGATTTGTGCAGATGTTTGGGAACCAGCACCAGCCATACAAGCCAAAAAAGCAGGTGCAGAGTTTCTAATCTCTATTAATGCGTCGCCTTACCGCATGGAAAAACTCGATACGCGCTATCAGGTATTAAAAGACCGTGTAAAAGAAACTGGCTTACCAATGCTTTATGCCAACCTTGTTGGCGGACAAGATGAGTTGGTTTTTGATGGCGCTTCATTCGTACTGGATAGTAAGGGTAAAGTCACACATCAGCTTCCCTCTTTTGTCGAAGACCTCAGCTATGTTGAACTTAAGAATAAACAACCCGTAGCAACAGAAATCATTACGCCCTTAAGTTTAGAAGCAATGGTTTATCATGCGCTAAAACTAGGTTTAACAGACTATATTAATAAAAATGGTTTTCCTAGTGTGGTGCTAGGACTCTCTGGTGGTATCGATTCCGCCCTCACACTCGCCATTGCGGTTGATGCATTAGGTGCAGACCGTGTCAAAGTCCTAATGATGTCATCACAATACACGGCCAGCATGAGCGTTGATGACGCGGTAGAAATGGCTGAAACAATGGGGGTTGACTACAGCCAGATTCCCATTAAAGCTTTATTTGAAGCATTTAAAGCAGCATTAGCAGATGAGTTTAAAGGAAAAAAAGAAGATACCACAGAAGAAAACCTACAAGCGCGCATCAGAGGCATGCTCTTAATGGCACTATCCAATAAATTTGGTAGTATTGTACTTACAACGGGTAATAAATCAGAAACAGCCGTTGGTTACAGCACCTTGTATGGTGACATGGCCGGTGGATTTGCGCTAATTAAAGACGTACCAAAAACATTAGTATATAAACTAGCAGCCTACCGCAACAGCCTCTCACCAGTAATACCAGAGCGGATTATTACCCGCGCTCCTAGTGCTGAACTCAGAGAAGATCAAAAAGATCAAGACAGCTTACCCCCATATGAAATTCTGGACGCCATTATGTTAGCCTATGTTGAAGAAGACTTAAGCCCTAATGACATTATCCAGCGAGGTTATAGTGAAAAAGACGTTAAACGTGTCACACGTTTAATTGATATAAATGAATATAAGCGCCGCCAAGCACCCATTGGTGTCAGAATTACGCAAAGAGGCTTTGGAAAAGACAGAAGATACCCAATTACTTGTAAACTAAACTTTAATTAGTAGTACAATAAATATGGTGTTTTCAGGAGAGGGAAATGAAAAAGATAGAAGCTATTATTAAACCATTTAAATTAGAAGAAGTACGAGAAGCGCTTGCCGAAATCGGCATCAATGGTTTAACCGTTACTGAAGTAAAAGGCTTTGGCCGTCAAAAAGGTCACACAGAGTTATATCGTGGTGCAGAATATACAATCGACTTTTTACCAAAAGCAAAACTTGAACTCGTAGTACAAGAGGACATGCTAGATAAAGCAATGGATGCTATTGTAAAATCAGCGCACACAGGCAAAATTGGTGACGGTAAAATCTTTGTATCCAGTGTAGAACAAGCGTTGCGTATCAGAACTGGCGAAACAGGCGACGAAGCGATTTAAA
>CAYGSH010000016.1:11471-32982 GCA_964352515.1 uncultured Methylophilaceae bacterium
CTCTTATTTAGCATTAAATAATCACTTCAAACAATCACATCAAGCGGGCTGCTCACACAACGCCCGCCTAATTGAGCCATTGGGTATAAATAATTGGCCTAGTCACATTGCTACTCCAACAGCTCCTGAACATTTAAAATATCATATCTCCCTTCTAAATATAGTAAATGAGTGTCAAAATTATAGCTTAAGGATTAGGTGTGACTAACTTTGCATAGAAGCCGGCTATCCCTTGGCATGTCGTTATAAAATATTGAAAAACTAACCATTCCTCCCACAGTGAGCTGGGTGTTGAGAATTAAAAACAGTGAATTGAACCATGCAAATTACTCCAGCTAAAATTTCAGACATTCCCGCACTTAGTGAATTGTTGAACGTTTTATTTTCTCAAGAACAAGAGTTTAAACCCAATCACAAATCTCAATACCGTGGCTTGACTCACATTATTAGCAACCCCGAAATTGGACTTATCTTTGTCGCTCGTCAAGACAGCCAAATTGTTGGTATGGTTAGTCTTCTCTACACCATATCTACCTCACTTGGCGAGCGGGTTGCGCTTCTAGAAGATATGGTCGTTTTACCGAATGCTCGCGGCAACGGTGTGGGCTCACATTTAATTGAACAAGCTATTCATTTTGCACGAACAAACGGTTGCAAACGTATCACTTTACTAACTGACAGAACTAATGAATCAGCTCAACGTTTTTATCAAAAACATGGTTTTGGGTTATCCGCTATGATTCCTCTACGTCTATCACTCAATAAGTAATTAATCATGTATACAAAACAAATTGTGGGGTTTATTCTGTTTAGTATTGTTATGATTATAATGAGTGGCTGCACTTCTCAAGCGTGGTACGAAGGCGTAAAAGAAGGTGCAAATAACAACTGCCGCAATCAGCCTCCGAGCGAAGTTAATCGCTGTTTAGATAAGTTGAACAATAAAACCTATGAGGAATATGAAAAAGAACGTTCAGGTCAAAAGTAATATTAATGCCTTAGAAAGCAAACATACCATTTAGATTGCCGAATCGGTTGTAAATGCAAGCGCTTAAATCAGCCCTTAGTTTATAATGCCTTTATGAAGCTGAACTTTAATTTAGAAGATGCAAGCCAAGTGGCGATTGGTGCTTTTGCGCTTGCTGTCCCTGTTTCTTTTTCAGAAGAGGCTTGGAAGCTTGGCGAAACGTTACCACTGATTAATATGGTGATGGTTTTTGTTTTGTCTGTTATTTTTTTAAGCTTTTTTGCTTTTGAAAATGTGTTTCAGGCTAATATTAAATATCGTGTGCCCATTTTTTTAATCCGCATTGTGATTGCTTACTTGATTGCTGCTTTAGTGGTGGCACTTGTGTTAATTGCTTTAAATAAATTCCCTTTACTTACAGAACCTTTAATTGCATTAAAGCGGCTTGTTGTGATTACGATGCCTGCCTCAATGGGTGCGATTATTGTGGATAGTTTTGATAAAGAATAAACCCTAATAATAGGCAGGCTATTTTATGACTAATCATGTGTCTCACCCTCCAGAAGAGTATTTATTTAAAGTAGAGGGCTGTTATATTACTGAGCTTTCAAACATGCCTACTGACCCGGCGGTGTCTATTGCAAAAGCCAGAGTGACGCCAGGCGTGACCACTACTTGGCATAGGCTTAAAGGCATTACTGAACGATATTGTATTTTAGAAGGTACAGGGTTAGCTGAAGTGGGTGACGAACCTAGTAAGACAGTTAAAACTGGGGATGTGGTGATTATTCAACCTATGCAACGCCAAAGAATTACCAATATTGGGAAAGAAGATTTAATTTTTCTTGCCATTTGCACTCCACGATTTACCGATTCATGCTATGAATCAATCAGTTAATGGAGCTTTAATGATGAAACGTCCGTTTTTATTACTGTTGCTATTATGTATTTGTTCTATCACCTATGCGGACGAACATACTGATATCCATATTGAAACTTTGATTAAAAGTGATGTGAGTTGGGATGGGGCCTCTTTGCCGCATTATCAAAATGGTGAGCCTGAAATTACAGTCTTAAAAGTGGTGATTCCGCCAGGAAAAGCAATTGGTATGCATAAACACCCTATGATTAATGCAGGGGTATTGTTAAGTGGAGCGGTAACCGTGACTTCTAAAACAGGGGCAACAACGGTAATAAATGCTGGTGAAGCGGTGATTGAGCTAGTTGATCAATGGCATAAGGGCATTAATGCAGGCACCGAACCAGTAGTGATGCTGGTCTTTTATGCTGGTGTTAAAGGGCAACCATTAAGCATTCAAGAGTAAGATTAGTTTTCTGCAAACACACTACGCACATAGTCTAAATCGGCTTGCGTATCCACACCACTTGCAGGCGCATTGTCTGTAACTGTAACGGCTATTTTATAACCATGATGCAACACTCTAAGTTGTTCTAAACTTTCGATTTGTTCTAGCTCTGTAACACTCAGTTGCGCATATTGCTTTAAAAAGCCAACGCGATAAGCATAAATACCAATATGACGATGTGCTTTTATATTCTGTTTGCTAATTTCATCTCTTGGATATGGGATTGGAGAACGGCTAAAGTAAAGTGCATTGCCATCAATGTCCATGACCACTTTTACAATATTGGGGTTTAGCATGGCGGCTTCATCGTTAATTGCATGGCAAGCAGTGGCCATGACCGCATTGCGACTGTGGCCTAAGGTAAGCGCGACTTCTTGAATCAGTTGTGGGTCAATTAGCGGCTCATCACCCTGCACATTGACCACAATATCATCATCATGCCAGCTTAGCATTTGGGCAACTTCTGCAATTCTATCTGTGCCAGAGGAGTGATGCAGACTAGTCATGATGGCTTCTATCTTATTTTCTTGCGCCACTTCCATGATTTTTTCAAAGTCAGTGGCAATCACAACTTGGCTTGCACCACTTTTATTGGCCTGCTCTGCAACTCTTACCACCATGGGCTTTCCTGCTATATCTAACAATGGCTTGCCTGGCAGACGAGCACTTGCATAGCGCGCTGGTATGACAACTTTAAATGACACTATTGATCCTTTTCAATACGTTCTAACTCATCAGAATCAATTTTGCGCGCCTCTTCTTCTAGCAAAACAGGTATGCCATCACGAATTGGGTAAGCTAAACGAGCTGATTTTGAAATCAATTCATTTTGCACTTTTTTGTAGATTAACGGCCCTTTAGTAATTGGGCATACGAGTATTGCTAATAATTTTGGATCCATCCTGTACCTCTATTCATTTAAATTTTTTGCAATTTTGATAATATCATTGGTAAAAACGAGGCATCGATTGTTGCCTCCACTGGCAATACCCAATGATGTGGTGCGGCAAATGGTTGGCATTTAACTGCATCTTTTTCCGTCATAATAATTGCTTCACATTCTATATTAGCTATATCTTTTATAGTAAATGCGTAATGATCATCAAATGGTATTGCTGTAAATTGTAAGCCTATTTTTTTTAAATAATCAAAAAATCGGTCTGGTTTACCAATACCAGCAATGGCCGTTACTCGCATGTTATTAAAGTAGCTTACTGGTTTTTTAATGTCTGGGTTGCGTAAATTATAAAAACTTAATCCGAGCAATTGCATTTCATGTGCTGTAGCAATTGTTTTGAATCCATTAGAGATAACTGCATCAACTGTATTTAATCGACAAAAGGACTCTCTTAAAGGCCCTGCAGGTAGTAAGCGCTGCTCTTTTTGCGATTGTTGATCAATTACAGCAATTTCTATATCCCTTTGTAAACGATAATGCTGTAGGCCATCATCACTGATGATAATGTCACATTCAGGGTGTGCTGTTAATAACGCATTGCCTGCATCAACACGATTAGCCGAAACCCAAACAGGGCAACCAGTCTTTTTGGCAATGAGTATTGGTTCATCGCCAACTATCTGCGCTAAACTATCTGGGCTCACACGAGTAGGTTCGGTTACATCTCCACCATAACCGCGACTGATTACGCCAGGCCTAAATCCATTTTTTTTGAGCTGGTCAGCTAACCAGATCACCACTGGCGTTTTGCCACTCCCGCCCACATTGATATTGCCCACTATAATCACAGGCACAGCTAAGCGATAAGACTTTAATATACCAATATTAAATAAGCCACGACGTAATGTTGTAACACCTGCAAATAGCCAAGACAGTGGGATTAAAACAAGATAGAAAAAAAGGTTCTTGTTTTGCCATGCGCGTAAGATTAGGTCATGCATTAGGACCTCTACACCCTACTCTTCAAACTCTTTTTGATATAACTTGGTATAGTATCCATTGCTTTGTAATAGCGATTTATGCGAACCAAATTCAACAATTTTCCCTTTATCCATCACCAGTATTCTATCAGCGTTTTCGATAGTGCTGAGTCGGTGCGCAATAACGATGCTTGTGCGGTTTTGCATTAATACATCTAACGCTGATTGGACATGCTGCTCAGACTCGGTATCCAGTGCTGAGGTTGCTTCATCTAAAAGCAAAATAGGTGCATTTTTTAATATCGCTCTGGCAATGGCAATACGCTGACGTTGCCCACCTGATAGCCTGACCCCTCTATCGCCTATTTCGTTTTGCAGACCTTGCGGCATTTGCTGAATAAATTCCCAGGCATTGGCTGCTTTAGCTGCATTAATAACTTCTTCTTCGCTGGTATCTCTTAATACGCCATAGGCGATGTTATTAAAAATAGTGTCATTAAATAATATAATATCTTGGCTAACTAATGAAAATTGCGCTCGTAAGTCTTTTAGTGAGAACGCTCGAATATCCATACCATCTAATAAAATAAGTCCTTGTTGCAACTCATAGAATCGGGGTAGCAAATTAACTAGTGAGGTTTTACCTCCGCCGGACCGACCCACTAAAGCTACTTTTTCACCTGGCTTAACGGTAAAACTTAAATCGTCTAGGGCCAAGCGTTTGGCATTTTCGTAACGCAAACTGACATTTTTAAACTCTATTTCACCTTTCACTTTAACTAGTTCGCGCTTGCCTTCATCTGTCTCGATTGGTGAATCAATTACCTCAAATACACTTTGCGCAGCAGCTAACCCAATTTGCAAATCTTCATTGGCTGATGTGATATGTTTAATTGGCGATATCATCATTAACAATGCGCCAACAAAGGCAGCAAACTCACCAACAGAAAAACTACCTAATGCGTAATAGACAACTAGGCCTAATGCAAGCGCTGCTAACACTTCAATCACAAAACTATTCAGCCCAGCTATACGAGCGGAGCGCAGCTCTAAATCTTTGTTATTAGTGACAACATCTAGGAATCGTTGATTTTCATAATCTTGCGCACCAAAAATTTTAACGATTCGCTGACCAGAAATCGCTTCTTCCGAAACCTTTGTCATCTCCCCAACCGCTAACTGTACTTTTCTAGCATTTGAACGTAACTTTGGTGTTGTTTTTCTTAAGTAGAGCACCATAAAGGGAGCCACTATGGCGAAAATTAAGGTCAGTTTCCAATCGAGATATAACATGTAACCGACAAGCCCAATGACGGTTAGAATATCTCTAAATACATTCATTGCTGTTCGTGTACATACGCTTGATAAACGCTCTGCATCATAGGTCAGCTTAGAAACCATAATACCTGTTGATTGTGAATCAAAAAAACTGACTGGCATTTGCATCAGCCGACCAAATGCTTGAAATCTTAATTTGGCAACCACTTGCCGCGCAATCCACCTAATACTGTACATGGATGCAAATCCCGCTACCCCTCTAGATGCCATTAGCGCAAATAACATCACAGGTAATAGTAATACTTGCGATTCAGATTGACGGACGAAGCCTTCATCTGTAACTTTCTTAATTAAAGCTAAGAAAGCAGTGTTGCTAAGCGAAAGAATTGCCGTTGCAATAATGGTCACTGCGAAGACATACTTATGCTCCCAAGCATAAGAGAATATCCTCCAAAACAATGCCTTGGGATTTTTAAGTTGAGGTAAGTCGTTTTTTTTGCGTGAACGTTTCGACATGACTAACCTTGAAGAAACAGATCAAGATAATGGGCGTAGTTAATTGCTTGATCCTGCTTGCGTTGCAAAAGTAATATGCGTGTAATTCGCAATTCTTGCTGCTTCCATCACATTCACGACGGATTGATGTGTTGATTTTGCATCAGCATTAATAACAATCGTGGGTTCTTTTCCATCCCCTACTGCAGCTTTTAAGGCGTTTGCAATCGAGTCGATACTATCCCCTGCTTCTTTCGAATCGACCATATAACGGCCAGTCGCATCTACATCGACTGTGATAATGAGTGGTTTATCCTCTGGCGCATTGGCTTCAGCGGTTGGTAAGTTAATTTGTAACTCACTGGTCCGGGAGAAGGTCGCATTAACGATTAGAAAGATAATAATCACCAGCAATACGTCAATTAACGGGATAAAGTTAATTTCTAACTCTTCGTGATTTTTACCTCGTTGAAAATTCATTTTACCTATTCCTTAATTCTGTTTATCGCCGCTTAGCGCTCACCATGAAGAATTTCAACTAATTTAATGGCCTGCTGCTCCATATCCAATAGCAAAGTATCTACTTTTGAACGGAAGTAACGATATGAAATCATGGCAGGCACCGCAACAATAATACCAGCAGCAGTGTTATAAAGCGCAACTGATATACCACGTGCAAATTGTGCAACATCATGACCTGAATTTGTAAACGCACCAAAAAGCTCAACCATCCCGATAACAGTACCTAACAGACCGAGCAATGGGGCAACAGTTGCAATGGTACCTAGTGTTGATAAATACTTTTCTAAGCTATGTGCAACCGCACGACCAGTTTCTTCTATTGACTCTTTAGTAACTTCACGTGAGTTTTTTTCATTGGCTAAAGCGCTGGCAAAAATACGGCCAAGCAAGGAGTGCCCTTGTAGCTTTGCAAGACTATCTGGATTGATGGCGCCTTGACCCATCCATTTTTGCACTTCTGGTAATAGGTTGCTTGGCGCGACAACTTCACTTCTTAATGCCCAAAAACGTTCAACAATAATTGCTAATGCAATAATTGAAGCAAATATTAACGGCCAGATTGGCCAGCCAGCAGCTAAAATAATTTCCCACACAGTGGATACTCCTTAAATAATTCACTCAAAACAAAACTATCGCTACTTTAGCGTACAAGCGCACCATTGGGCAAGTTTGACGTTATAAATATTTATCATGCCAGTACTTTGCATTCTCTTTTCGCCAAGCCTGTACTTGTATTGCTTGATTTTCTAAATAATCAATCAAAATTGCACCATCGTAATCTGATCGATAAAGCGTAGATCGATTTTCTAAATATCGGCTCAATATTAGAGGCTTAGGATGGTTAAAACGATTTAAGTATCCAACTGTAAATATCGTATATTTTGCAGAAACAGATGCGATAAATGCCTCTGTGGAGGATGTTTTACTACCATGGTGTGGCACAACTAGAACATCACTGTTAAGTTTGTATTTATAGTTTTTTAATAGTGCAGCTTCCGCCTTTGCTTCTATATCGCCAGTAAGCAATAATGTGCCATTGCGACTGGTTACTTTAATCACACAGCTTCTGTCATTGTCTTTAATAGTTGCATCTTGGTAGCTTTTACTGTCTGGATAAAGCACTTCAAACCTGACCCCATCCCATAACCATTTTTGCCCTGCATAACATTGTAATTGTGCTGGCAATGCTGACTGAGTAATGGTTGATATGACGTCATTAGGTAGTGTATAAGAAGCAGCAATCCATTCCACAGGCATTTGTATCAAGACTGAGGCAAGGCCTCCACTATGATCATTATCATCATGACTCACTACCAGCGCATCTAATTTTTGCACCCCCTGACTTTGCAGGTAAGGCACAATGATACTTGACCCTGCATCAGTATCTTGCGAGTATTCTTGCCCTGTATCGTATAACATCACGTGACGCGCAGTTTGAATAACCACAGACAGGCCTTGACCAACATCAAGTACGCTTACACGCATTTCACCTTGTGACAATGGCTTGGGTTGAATAAGCAACATTGGCAGAATTAAAATAAAGCCTAACCAACGCTGTGGAAAACCTCGAGGCAATAACCACCATAGCACGCCTACTAAACCCAAAACAATTGTCCAGTTGGGCGCTTGTGCTTGTTGCCAAGTTGCAAATGGGAGTTCTGACAACCAGTTTAAGCCAATCATACAGATAACCAGTATTTGATGTGCGATTTGCAAAATAAAATCGAATGGCAACAATGCACCAATAATAGACAAAGGCACAACAAGCAGACTAATGACAGGAATTGCAAATGCATTGGCAACGGGGGAAATAATAGAGGCTTGACCAAACATGGCAAGTAAAAACGGTAACAAGCCCAACGTTACAGACCATTGTGTATTGACTGCCTCAGCTAACCAGTGCCGCATTCTTAATCGATTCGCCGTTGCATAGGCAATAAAGGCAACAGCGGAAAAAGACAACCAAAATCCTGGTGAAACGACTGCCCAAGGGTCAAACAAAACAACCACCATCAGTGCGATTGCTAATACTCGAGCAATCGTGATTTTCCTATTAAGCAATAGGGCTATGGCAAATGTTGCCAGCATAAATAAAGTCCGTTGCGTAGGGACTGACAAGCCTGCCAAACATGCATATAACAGTGCTATCAATCCACCACCCAATGTCGCCGCTTTACGTGTAGGCATCCATAAAACCAAGTGTGGAAAATGCCGCCAAATATAAGTGATTGCGGCAAATGCTAATCCAGCTAACATGGTGATATGCAAGCCTGAAATACTCATTAAATGATTAACACCTGTGTGCAGATAGACTTGCCAATCATGATGGTTAATTTGGCTATCATCTCCCACAACTAAGGCTCGAATAACACCTGCATAAGGTTTATTTTTTAATATAGCAGTAATCCGATTTGCTACCTTCTCACGACAAAATTCAACCATATATCGCGGGTGCCATACATAGTCTGCTATTTTTTTCAGTCCGCTTTTACTTCGAATCGTGCCCATCGCTCTGATTTGATGGGCTAATGCCCATGCTTCAAAATCATAGCCATTCGGGTTATAGCTTGTGTGAGGTCGCTTTAGTTTTATTGTCAATTGCCATCGCTCACCTACCGAAAACTTTGCAGGTTTTGATAACGTCTTTTTTTCTATCTGATCCGACTTGTTGAACCAAGTATTTTGCTGATAATGGTTTAATAACACTTTAGTAGGCGCTTGAGCATTTGGCGTAATAATTTGTTCAATATTAAATAGAAAGCGCTCACCTCTGGGACTCACTTTTACAATACTAGCAACAACACCAACAACCTGAATGTTTTTTTGCTCCCATCCTTTAGGCAGCTCGTCGCTAAGTCTTATCTCAGCAGAGATAGCTGCATAGACAAACCCCAATATAAATCCAATAATTAATACACGAACTGTTCGAAATAATGGATAAGCTTTTGATTGGATATGTAGTAGCTTGTCAGCTAAACTAAAGGTCGATGCCGATAACAAAAGGAATAGAGTCATCGGCATGCTTGGTAGAACAGATTGCTGTTGCAGTAGCCAAGCGCCACCAACAAAGCCAAGTGCAATTGAAATCATTATTTTTATTGTTTAACGATTAAGTTTTACAATATTACACTTTATATGACCGTATAAGAATAGTGAATGTTTTGGTTTTGTATAATGATGAAGCTTTTAAGTGTTTGCAATCCGTTAATGATTTGATTGACTAATTTAGATATTAATTAACTTGCCATCTTCTAATTTGAATTGCCGCTCCATTTTACTGGCTAGTGATAAGTCGTGGGTCACTACGATTAAACTGGTATTTAAAACGGCATTAATTTCTAACAATAAATCAAAAACTTGATTAGCTGTCACTCGGTCTAAATTGCCAGTTGGCTCATCTGCCAAAATGCAATCTGGTTCAGTGACTAATGCACGCGCCAAAGCAGCGCGTTGGCGCTCTCCTCCTGAAAGTTCTCCAGGCATATGCTCTAATCGATGTGACAATCCCACTTTGTCTAACATCGTTTTTGCTTTTGCAAGCGCCTGCTCTCTTGGCAAACGTCCAATCAGCAGTGGCATTGCCACGTTTTCTACTGCTGTAAATTCAGGTAATAAGTGATGAAACTGATAAACAAATCCAAGTGAATCATTACGAATTTGCCCTTTTCTCGTTTCAGACAGTACATTTAGGTTATTGCCCAACAGCTCGACCAAACCACTACTTGGTGTATCTAAACCACCAAGCAAGTGTAGCAAGGTACTTTTGCCAGAACCAGAGGCACCTACTATGGCAATTTGCTCGCCACGACCAACATGTAAATCAATACCATTTAAAACAGCGACATCTAAACCAGCATATATTTTTGTTAAATCTTGACAACTGACAATACTACTCATAGCGCAAGGCCTCCGCTGGATTAATTTTTGAGGCTTTATAGCTTGGATACAATGTTGCTAATAAACTGAGTATGATTGAGGTAATAATAATGGTTGTGGTATCACTCCACTCCAATTTTGAAGGGAGCTCGCTGATATAGTAAACATCTTTTGCCAAAAACTGTACTTGAAATAGATTTTCAATAAAAGGAATAATGGTATCAATATTCAATGCAATCACAATGCCTAATATCGCACCAAAAAAAGTACCTATAATGCCAATTAGTGCTCCTTGGATAATAAAGATTTGCATGATGCTACGCGGGCTTGCTCCCAATGTTCGCATAATGGCAATATCGGCTCTTTTATCGGTCACGGCCATCACTAATGTAGAAACAATGTTAAAAGCAGCAACTGCAACAATTAAAGTAAGGATAATAAACATAACGCGTTTTTCTAATTGAATCGCTTTAAAGAAATTAGCGTGTTGTTGCGTCCAATCAGTAATGTAATAAGCACCTAATGGTGTCAGTGATTTAGTCAGCTCAGCTGTCATTACAGGAGCATCAAACAAGTTATCAATCTTTAATCGCAAACCTGATACTTGATCTCCCATTCGATACAGTTTGGCTGCATCTTGTAAATGAATTAGGGCTAAGCCTGAGTCGTATTCATACATGCCGATTTGAAATAACCCAACAACTCTAAACTGTTTTATTCTCGGCACCACACCAGTTGGCGTAAACTGTCCTTGAGGTGCCATGAGAACAATTTTTTCACCGACATTAACCCCTAAAGTATAGGCAAGATCTGAACCTAGAATAATATTAAATGCACCTGGTTCTAAGTCATCGAGCTTTCCAACTTTCATGCTTTTACCAAGATCAGCGACTTTATCTTCCTCACTTGGTAAAACACCTCTGATTAATGCACCTTGAACAGCTTGACCATTGCTTAACATGCCTTGCGCCATGATATAAGGTGCTGACGCTTTAATATTTGGCTGCTCTTGCACTTGTGCTGCTAGCGCAGGCCATTGACTTAATTGATTAGTAAATTCCGTGATTTCAATATGAGAGGCAACACCCAATATGCGATTGCGGAGCTCAGCTTGAAACCCATTCATCACTGATAGAACAATGATTAGCGCTGCTACACCGAGCGCAATCCCAACCATACTGGTCATTGAAATAAAGGAGATGAAATGGTTTTTACGCTTGGCGCGCGTATATCGCAAACCAACAAAAAGCTCATAAGGGAGCTTAATATTTGAAAAAAAACTGCTAAAAACTGACATTGCGAAATCTTAACAGCATATGCTGCCAAGATTTCATTAAATGATGCAAAAAATTAAACTATCGCTTCAAAACAAACCCAATCACGATGATTACTGAGCACTTCACCAGCCAAAATCATATGTTGATCACCATTAATGTTTACTTGATAACGACTGGCTCGCTTAAACTGATAGCGTGGCACGACAATTTTTGGTCGCTCTTGCACTTCACCTTCAATAAACAAACCTGCAAACTCATCTGCAAGTGTCATATTATCTTCACCATCATTGACGATATAACCGGCTGCAGATGAAAATGTTATATTTTTCTGCACCCGTTTGGCTTTAAGATTAATGGCTTTTTTACCTATTTTTATTAATCCAACTCTATAGGTGCCATTGGTTCTTTTTCTGACCGTCTTAATTTCTGCGAGCGCTATCGAATTAGAATTTTCAGCCATTGTATATCCAACCAAAGCCCCCACTTTCAACCATGACACACGCTCTGTTCCTAACTGAACAGAAAAACCAAGTTGACTTTCTTCTAACATTACCCAGGTTTCGTTGTCATTGGTGTTTGTACCTTGCATTGATTGATGACCATCAACCAAATGTAAACTTTGGTATTCATAAGTTGAGTTTTTACTTTTAGGCCTATTCTGTAAGAATCGAATATGCCCATGTATATGATTAATCCCATGATACACTTTTATCGGGCTTAGCTTTTCGACACGTTCTTCTTCTCTACGCTGCCTTTTATAACCTTTTACACACCAATCAACACGCAACTTTTTAAATAAGCTCACCACATCTTCTGTTGCGGCCATTGTCAATAAATGAAACTCATCTAAAGGCTTGCGCGTATCAACAGCGCACAAATAGTTTTCAATAACGTCAACGATGCGAGATGTACGCCAATATCTAAAGTCTGGGTGATGCTTGGCGCCTCTAATTCTTTGTGGTCGGTGATCCCCATCCAAATGGATAAAAAATTGATATTCTTTTTGTTTAGTATATCGATTGGTGATAATTGGATTTGTTGACCATATTTTTAAAATGCGATCTGTTAATTCAATTTGTAGCTGCGTGTAACTTCCACGTTGCAAAGTATCCAGCATAAAGCCACGTTTTAAAAGTGTAGCTACGCTCATTTCTTTTTTATGTGAATCATACAAAAATAAATTTTTATTCATGATTGACAATTCTTCCGCAAGTCTGATGACTTTATGAACATTTGCCCACATGCCTAATGGCGCAGGTTGATCATCAAAGTATCGCCATTTAGCCATCATAAATGACGCGTTTAAATAACGCGCTAAAACTAAATTTATTTTATCTTTTGTTAAGCCGTTTTTATTATTACCTTGATATTCTGAAAGAATAGTTGTGTATGTTGTGTATAGCTGCCTGAGATAATCATGTGCGGTAGCTTCCACCTCTTGTTTTAAGAATTCATTTTTACTCATTGATTTCAGATAGTTATGAGCAAGACTCTGCAACTTTGGATAAGCTCGCTCGTCCATTTCAAATACAAAATCAATCTTCTTATCTAGTTTCTTCGTCTCGACTAAGCAAGCTTTTATAAGCTGTTCTTTGACTTCCTTTAAAAGCTCCATCTCAGTCATAGCTGAAAGCGAATCCTTCCAATCTGACTTTGGCTCAAGTTGATTTGGTACAATCACTTGATGCACTTTCTGTATTACATTCCCTAACATTGCAAATTAACTCCTAAATAATGGCTATTTGCCATTACTGTTGCAATTTACATACCAGCTAAGAAATGAGTGAAATTTTGATGTGAGTTTTGAATTAAGGTGATTATGACACTAAATAATTAGGCGTTCATCAAGTGACCATTCAAATTGACTCACTTTTACAACAATGCTTCGAATAATATCCAGTTTCGATGCTTATTAATTACCTTACCTGCAGTAATCAAATGTTGATCGCCTTCAATATTAATATTATAGGTTTTGCCGCGTTTAAATTGCGCTCTTGCAATAAGCAGTTTTGGGGCTAAGCTTGCATCATTATCGACAAGAAAACCAGGGAACTGTGCTGAGTGATGCACATTTCCTTCCCCATCGTCTAAATAGTAACCATCAACTGGTTGAGAAATCGATGATTTATCAACTAAAGTCAATTGTACAGCAGCTACATTTTGAGAAATCTTTTTAAAACCTGCTCTAAATGAACCATTCTGAAGTTTTTTTACGCTCTTGATTTCAGCCAAATTAAAAGCATCTTTGAAACCCATTTCAGAATAACCAACTAAAAAACCAACCTCAGCCCAACTTGCTGGATCGTGACCAAAATCAACCGCAAAGCCACTTTTACTTTCATCAACCATCCACCAGTTCTCATTACCAAGTGCACTTGAACCCGATTGAATTGTTGATGTGTTCCTAACATCATGGGATGCAACCTTTAATTCAAAAGTAAAACCATCTTGTTCAACATCTCGCTCTTGTGCTTGCTGCTTTGCTTGTATCCGCATTAATCTGTCATGGATGACAGGGATACCATAACTAACATTGATAAGGCTATTTTTTTGCACCCTTTTTTCGGCTCTGCGTTGCCGCGAATAACCCTCTACACACCAATCTATTCTTAATTTTTTAAACAATTTAACAATAAATGTTGAGCGAGCGACTTTTTCTAAGCCAAACTCTCTAAGTGGCTTTTGCATATCAACGGCACATAGATAGGCTTCCATTAAATCAATCAACCTCGTTGTTCGCCAATAGCGGCAATTCGAAAATCGCTCCTGAACGCGAAGCCGCTCAGGACCTTTATTATCTTCTAGTTGAATAAAGAAATGATAACGATTGGGCTTAAAGGTGTTCACAATCAGTGGATTAGTTGCCCATATTTTTAATATGCGATCTGTTAATTCTATTTCTACTGGGGAATAATTACCTTTATGTAAAGTATCCACCATAAAACCACGTTTTAAGATGGTCGCAATACTCGTTTCTTTGATTTGGAAGCTATATAAAAATAAATTTTTATTTAAAATTGACAATTCTTCCGCAATTTTGATGACTTTATGAACATTATCCCAGACGCCATGAGGAGCTGGCTGATCCTCAAAGTAGCGCCATTTAGACATCATAAATGCCGCATTTACATAGCGTGCTAATAAAAGATTTATTTTTTCAGGACTTAATTTAAGTTTGCCTTGCGCCTTGTATGCATCTAAAATCTGTGAATAAGCGCCATACAATTGACGCAAATATTCATACATAACAACATGTACATCCTCCTTAATGTCTTTGTCATTTTTTAATTTAATCAAGTAGTTATGTGTAACTCTTTTAACTTTTTGATATGACTCTTCATCGACATTTAGCACTAAGTCAATCTTAGATTTAAGGTTTTTAGGGAAGAAAAAGTCGATTTTAGATAGCTCATCTTTAATGGCTATCAAGGCATCTAAGTCTGTCATACCTGCAAGCGTGTCAAGCCAATCAAGGTCCTCTGATGAGCCGCGATAATTTAACGCTTGTTGAACTGTATGAATGAAACCATTTAACATCTTAACTTTATACTTCCAATTAAAACTATTTGTAGTCAATTATGCAAATAACGTACCAGTTCTATCATAAATTTTATTTTCGTTATTGAATACTTTAAAAAAAATTGAATGACAACTGTTAAAATACAGTTATGTTTACAGGAATTATTCAATCCGTTGGTCATATCGATCAGATTACAACACTATCTGGTGACATTAAAATTAGCATTTATGCTGAAACACTTGGCCTGCATGATGTAAAAGAAGGTGACAGTATCGCTGTTAATGGCGTGTGCTTAACGGCAACCCATTTAAGCAAAACTCACTTTACTGCAGATGTGTCAAAAGAAACCTTAAATGTGACAACTGGACTCAATAGGGTGGGCCCAGTCAATCTAGAAAAAGCACTTAAACTCAATGACAGACTCGGTGGTCATTTGGTGAGTGGTCATGTTGATGGTATCGGCGAAGTGATACAATTTGAACCGATTAATGATTGTTGGCTTTTAATGATCGAAGCACCGCATGCCATTTCAAAATATATTGCAAGAAAAGGCTCCATCTGCGTTAATGGTGTCAGCTTAACCGTCAATCTTGTAAGGCAAGATCAATTCAGCATTAATATTATCCCGCACACAATAGAAAAAACAACCCTAGGTAGCCTTAAAACAATGAGCCAAGTCAATCTTGAAATAGATCAAATTGCGCGTTATGTTGAGAGAATGCAACAGTGGGAAAATGAAAGCGTAGAGAATGCCGTATAAACAGATTAGTCCTATTGCTGAAATTATTAACGATATTAGAAATGGCAAAATGGTCATCTTAGTTGATGATGAGAGCAGAGAAAATGAGGGTGATTTTGTCATAGCCGCAGAGTATGCTTCAGCAGAGAACATCAACTTCATGGCTAAGCATGGTCGCGGCCTAATTTGCCTTACTCTGGATGAAGCCAGATGTCAGCAGCTAAATCTTCCGCCAATGGTCGACCATAACGGCACGCGACTTGGCACCAACTTTACAGTATCGATTGAAGCTGCTGAAGGAGTGACTACTGGGATATCCGCAGCTGACCGCGCAAAGACTATTCAAGCTGCGGTAGCAAAAAATGCAAATGCAAAGAGCATTGTAAGCCCTGGCCATATCTTCCCGCTAAAAGCAATGAATGGTGGAGTTTTGGTCCGTGCTGGCCACACTGAAGCAGGCTCAGACCTGGCAGCATTATCTGGCCTATTACCTTCCAGCGTGATTTGTGAAATACTAAAAGATGATGGTGAAATGGCTCGTTTGCCTGACTTGCTTGAAATTGCAGAAAAACATCAAATTAAAATTGGCACCATTGCCGATTTAATTCATTATCGTAGCGAACATGAAACACTAATTGAACGAGCCGTAGAACGTCAAATCAAAACGCCTTATGGTGAAATGAAGCTTATAGCCTATCGCGATAAAATTGCACAAGAAACACATCTTGCAATCATTAAAGGCCAACCCACTTCTGATATTGATGTACTTGTGCGCGTGCACGAACCACTGTCTGTGTTCGATCTACTAGACAGTTCTAGCTTATCTCACAGTTGGAATACGCTAGAGGCTATGCAAACAATTGCCAATGCTGAGTGCGGCGTAATGGTTCTGCTATACCACAGTGAGTCTGATACCGATTTAATCAAGCGCATCCAAAATGCGGATGAGCCAATCCGTTACAATCAAGAGCTAAGAACCTATGGCATTGGCTCGCAAATTTTATTAGATATTGGCGTTAAAAAAATGAAACTAATGGCAACGCCACGTAAAATGCCCAGTATGGATGGTTTTGGCTTGGAAATTACTGGGTATATTGAATCAAATAAATAATACAGCGTTGCGATAACATAATGATTAAAAGTTGGTTTACCTCATAACCCAGTAATTTTCAAAACGTTGATCATTAGAATTGTGTTAACATTATGTTATTGGAAAATCTAAATCTCACAGGTCAGTTTCTCATCGCAATGCCTAGCATGAATGACCCGCGTTTTTCTCAAACAATCACCTTTATTTGCACACACAATCAAGATGGCGCGATGGGTATTGTGCTTAACAGACCTTCTCAACATCGTATTGCTGAATTATTAAGTCAATTAAAATTAGAAGCACTACCCTCTCCTTTGTTAGAAGACTTTGTTTATGAAGGTGGCCCAGTCCAAAAAGAGCGTGGCTTTGTACTTCATGCCCCCAACGAAGAATACGACTCAACCATACAAATTAACGATGCAATTAGCCTAACAACCTCTAAAGACATCTTGATTTCTGCCGCAAATAATAAAGCGCCTGAAAAAATGATGATTGCGCTAGGTTATGCTGGTTGGTCGGCTGGACAGCTAGAAGATGAGATGGGTCAAAATGCTTGGTTAAACCTTGAACCCAATCATGATGAAGCCTTACATCAACTTATATTTGACACGCCTTTTCATGATCGATTTAATCTTGCAATGCGAATGATGGGCTTAACATTAAGTAACTTATCTGATGTAGCAGGTCATGCTTAAAATATTAAGTCAAAGCCACCTCCCTATTGTTAAACGTAACTACCCAGACATTACAGGGACTGTGCTAGCTTTTGATTTTGGTGAAAAACGTATTGGTGTAGCTCTTGGTGAAACGATGTTAAAAACAGCACACGCTCATACAACCATTGATAACGAAGTTAAAGAAAGACGTTTTGCCGACATTGCAAAGCTCATACAAGAATGGCAGCCAAGTTTACTTATCGTTGGCTTACCAACTTATTTAGACGGTACAGAACATCAAATTACACAATTAGCAAAAAAATTTGCGCAGCGTCTAGAAGGTCGTTTTAACTTACCTGTGATGATGATAGATGAACGTTTGAGCTCAAATGAAGCATCGCATCAATTATCTAGTGTCGGTATAAAGGGGAAAGAACAAAAAACCAAGATTGATGCAGTAGCAGCTCAAGTCATATTACAATCTTATTTCGACTCAATACATACAACATAAATCATGCAACTACCTGACCCAGAAACATTACTGAGTGACATTACAAAAAAAGTTGAAGATATCATGACACCAGATACGGTGCTTGTCGGCATTCATAGCGGTGGAGTTTGGTTAATGGAAAGAATGTTAGCATCAATTAAAAAAGACATTCCATATGGCACTTTAGATGCTGCTTTTTATAGAGATGATTATGCGCAAAAGGGTTTAAAAACGGAAACCAAACCGGCGAATATCCCTTTCGATGTGACTGGAAAACAGATTATATTAATTGATGATATTTTTTATACTGGCCGCACAACACGTGCTGCCATTAATGAATTGTTTGATTATGGTAGACCTGCGCATATTACGCTTGCAGTTCTCATTAACCGCGGTGGTGCGCAGTTGCCAATTCGTCCTCAAATTGTGGGTGCTGAACTGCCGCTCACCATGAATCAACATTTCAAGCTTTCACAAGGCAATCAAGGTCAACTCAATCTAATTTTAGAAAATAAAGAGGATGGTGATCATGTATAACCCACAACTCACCAAAGAAGGCCAACTCAAACATTTATTGAGTATCGAAGGCTTGCCTAAAAAAGTGCTATTACATATTCTGGATACAGCAGAGTCCTTTGTTGGTATTGCTGAGCGAGACGTAAAAAAAGTACCCCTATTGCGTGGCAAAACAGTTTGTAACATCTTTTTTGAGAATAGCACGCGCACGCGTACAACCTTTGAAATTGCAGCAAAACGTTTATCTGCGGATGTAATCAACTTAAATGTCAACACCTCATCACAATCAAAAGGTGAGGCGATTTTAGATACGGTCAACAACTTAATCGCAATGAATACAGATATGTTTATTGTAAGGCACAGCCAAAGTGGGGCTGCACATTTAATTGCGCAACATGTCCCCGATAATATCAGTGTTGTGAACGCAGGTGATGGTAGGCACTCTCACCCAACACAAGGACTTCTAGATGTATTTACGATTCGACGCTATAAACCGGATATGCATAACTTACGAATTGCCATTGTGGGTGATGTTCTGCATTCCCGAGTAGCGCGCAGTGAGATTCATGCCTTGACCACTTTAGGTGTGCCTGAAATTCGTGTGATTGCGCCTAAAACATTACTGCCAAACGAAGTTGAAAAACTAGGGGTTCATGTCTTTCATGACATGAGAGCCGGACTCAAAGATGTTGATGTAGTGATGATGTTGCGTCTTCAAAATGAGCGCATGAGTGGCGCGATGCTTCCAAGCACACAAGAGTTCTTTAAGACTTTTGGATTAACACCTGAAAAACTAGCATTAGCAAGACCAGATGCAATTGTGATGCACCCAGGCCCAATGAATAGGGGCGTCGAAATCGACTCGCGAGTTGCCGATGGCAGTCAAGCCGTGATTTTGCCACAGGTGACCTATGGCATTGCCATCAGAATGGCTACTATGGCGATCCTTGCAGGAGGTTCATTATGAAAATACATATTAAAAATGGTCATCTGATTGACCCAAAAAACAATATCGATCAAAAACTAGATCTCTTTATTGCAGCTGGTAAAGTAACAGGCATTGGTGAAATGCCAAAAGACTTTTCTGCTCACCATGTGATCGATGCAGCAGGTTTAATTGTAACGCCAGGTTTTGTTGATTTAAGTGCACGCTTACGTGAACCAGGCGATGAGTATAAAGCAACACTTGAAAGTGAACTACAGGCCGCCGCAGCAGGAGGTGTAACTAGCCTATCATGCCCGCCTGATACTGATCCAGTGTTAGATGAGCCTGGTTTAGTCGAAATGCTTAAGTTACGTGCATGGCGCTATAATTTAGCACGCATTTATCCTCTAGGGGCACTTACTCAAAAGCTTGCAGGTAAAACGCTTACAGAAATGTGTGAGCTAACAGAGGCGGGCTGTTGTGGTTTTACACAAGCCAATATGCCCATTATTGACACCCAAGTGTTATGGCGTGCATTTGAATATGCAGCAACTTTTGGTTACACCATTTTCTTAAGACCAGAAGAACCTTTTTTAACGTTGGATGGTGTTGCGCATGATGGTGAAGTAGCTGGAAGGCTTGGCTTAAAGGGGATACCGAGTGCAGCCGAGTCTTTAAGCATCGCGACTATTTTGCGCATTGCTGCTGAAACCAAAACCAAGATCCATTTTTGCCGCCTGTCTACAGCTGAGGGTGTTGGCTTAATCAAACAAGCGAAAGAAAATGGGGTTGCCATTACTGCTGACGTGAGTGTACATCACTTACATTTAACAGAACATGACATCGGCTATTTTAATACGCAGGCACACCTAAAACCACCACTTAGAACCAGTCGTGATAGAGAGGCATTATGCAGGGGAGTTAAAGATGGGACAATCGATGCGATTTGCTCAGACCATACCCCAGTAGATGACGATGCGAAGTTGGTACCCTTTGCAGTTGCAGAAGCAGGCGCAACAGGGCTAGAGTTATTACTGCCCTTAACACTTAAATGGGCAAATGATAATAAAACTTCTCTGTTTGAGGCTGTCTCAAAAATCACAGAGAAACCTGCATCAATTTTATGCATTGATAGTGGACACTTAAGCTTGGGTGCGAATGCAGATATCGCTATTTTTGATCCTAACAGTATTTGGCAAGTTAAAGCGAATGAATTAAAAAGTCAGGGTAAAAACACCGTTTTCTTAAATATGGAAATGATAGGAAAAGTTAAATACACTTTACTGAATGGCCAATTTACATATGAAGGTAATCGATAATAATTAATGTTTTTTAATCATCTCACTAAAATGGGGGCTTGACGTTCTATTAAAAGACAGTAATAGTAATGTTGTGATTATAAATTAATTTTATTATTTGCTATTTTTATGAATTAGGGAGTAAAAATGAGTGCTTTTGGATGTTGTATTTGGTGGCTATTATTGGGTGCACTTCTTGGATGGCTTTTAAATTATTTATTATGTAAGTCATGCAAAAGCAAAAACAATGCAACTAATAATCACTTAACACCGCCTCCTTCACCACCTGCTAGCAAGGAAGTCTTAGCGCCAGTTGCTACAGCGCCAGTAATGAAAGCCGCAAGCCCTTTACCAGCAGCAGCAAAACCTAAGGCAGCTCCGGCTAAGAAGAAACCAGCAGCAGCAAAACCAAAACCATCACCGGCAAAAAATATTCCAATTGACGTAGCTGCAGCAAAAACGGCCGGTTTTAAAATTAAGAATGCCGATGACTTGACTGTTATTGAAGGCATTGGTCCAAAAATAAATGACTTATTTAAAGAAAATGGTTTAAACACTTTTACTGATGTTGCCTCATCAAATGCAACCAAAATGCGTGCAATCTTGGATAAAGGTGG
>CAYGSH010000017.1:0-32676 GCA_964352515.1 uncultured Methylophilaceae bacterium
GTCCACGCGAAGTTGTTGCGCGCATTCATGCCATCTTAAGACGTAGCCATAGCCAAAAAGAAAGCAACTTGGAAGGATCAGCAATACCATTTGAAGTCGATGAAGAGGCCTCTCGCATCAAATACTTGGGGCAGCATCTCACACTCACCCGTTATGAATACCTTCTACTAAAAACACTCGTTAAACAGCCAAAACGTGTCTATTCTCGTGATCAATTAATGGATATCGTTTGGATAGATGCGGTGGAAACCTTAGAACGCACCGTCGATGCACACATCAAAACATTACGGAGCAAACTCCGTGTTATTGATGCTAATACAAATGCAATTGTGACACACCGTGGTATGGGGTATAGCTTATTAGCATGAAAACGCCATTTAAAATCAAGATCAGCCTGAAGATTTTTTTAGGTTACTTTATCCTTGTGGGGCTGGCTGCATGGTTTGTGCTGACAATATTTGTTGATGAAGTAAAACCTGGTGTAAGACAAGCCATGGAGGATGCGTTGGTTGACACTGCTAATGTTTTAGCCGAACTAGCCAAAGAAGATGTTGAAACGGGTAATATTCAAGCGGGTCAGTTTGCAAGGGCTTTACATGCATACCAAAACCGTGCAAACACAGCTAATATTTGGGGAATAAAAAAGCAATCTAGCGACTACAGAGTTTATATCACTAATAACAAAGGTATCGTGATTTTTGATTCTACTGACTCAGCATTGGGTCAAGATTATAGTCGCTGGAATGATGTTTACTTAACGCTGCAAGGAAAATACGGTGTACGCTCCAGCGCTGAAGTAGCAGGTGATAAAAATAGTGATACAGTAATGTATGTAGCTGCGCCCATTAAAAAAAATGAAAGGATTATTGGTAGCCTGACCGTTGCAAAACCTAATCGCACCCTATTACCTTTTATCGAGAGAGCACAACAAAAAATTATCCGCTGGGGCACATTACTATTCATTCTTTCTTTAGTCATTGGTGGCTTATTTACTTGGCGATTTACCTCAAAAATAAACAAACTACGAGAATATGCCTTGCGGGTTTCAAATGGCAAAAAAGCTACAGTACCAACCTCAAGCAATGATGAACTATCCGAACTCGCAATGGCGATGCAAACAATGCGGACTGAACTTGATGGCAAACAATATATTCAAGATTCTGTGCAGCATTTAACGCATGAATTAAAAAGTCCAATTACCGCGATTCAAGGCGCGCTAGAGTTAATTTCACCTAACATGGCTGCAGAATCACAAGCAAAGTTTATGGCACAAATCAAAGCTCAGACAAACCGTGTACAAACCATCATCCAAAACATGCTGGGATTAGCTGAGCTTGAACATCAAGAAAAATTGCAACATAAAACCAATATCAACTTAAACGCGTTAATACAAACACAGCTAGACCTCTTACGAAGCAAAGCGGAAAAAAACAATATTCGATACAATTTCGTTAAATCATCACCGGTACACATTGAAGGTGATGCTTTTTTACTTGGACAAGCAATCTATAATTTACTTGAAAACGCCATTGATTTCAGCCCCGCCAACAGTGTCATTGAGATAGCCTTAATTAATAAACCACATCATAGAAAACTCATGATTAAGAATGCGGGCGAGGGGATTCCTGACTATGCGTTAAATAAACTTTTTGATAAATTTTATTCGCTACCAAGACCAGGGACCAAACTAAAAAGCACTGGGTTAGGACTTAATTTTGTGCAAGAAATCACCAAATTACATGGTGGCAGTATTAGCATTAAAAACCTAAAGCTTAACAACTCAGCCATCACTGGGGTAGAAGCAATCCTAACATTACCTAGCGCTTAGACTTCACATTCAGTTCACACAAGTGCATTAACGCTTCATAAACGTCGTCTATCCTGCAATCTCTTAATTAAAAGGAGGTTGCATCATGAACAAATCATTTATTACAAAAATCATCGGGATGTTGGCACTAATTACACTGATGGCGTTTGCTGTTAGTTATATCAACAACATCATTTTAGAACGACAACGCAATCAAACGAGCGTGCAACAAGAAATTGCAAGAAGCTCAGTACATTCGCAACAAATCCTCGGCCCCGTATTAGCGGTTCCTTATGTGGAAGAATATACGGATTACATTAATGAATTTAACCAAAAAGGTGAAAAAACATTAAAGCCAATCACGAAACGTAATGCTTCCATCATTTACTTTTTACCTGAAAATATCAAGCTTGGTGGTCAGTTTGATAACGACTATAAAAAGCGAGGAATTTACAAAGCGCTTATGTTTCAACTGCATGGCAACATTACAGGGAACTTTCGTTTACCACCCAACTTAGATATTACGCCCGAGCATAAGGATGGCATCATCAAATTCGACCCTGCCTATATTGGCTTTGGGATTAGTGATACGCGTGGCATTAATGGGAAACCGATTTTCAATTTTTCCAACAAATCTTATAAATTTAAACAAGGTAGCAACATTAAAACACTGGGTAATGGCATTCATGCATTGGTGGGTAATGTAAATTCAACAATAGAACAATCACTACCATTTGAGTTCAAGATTAACCTAAGGGGAATGGAAAGGTTTAGCTTTACGCCTTTAGCAGAAAACAACAATATCACCTTGCAATCGCGTTGGCAACATCCTAGCTTCAATGGCAGCTTTTTACCCATCAGCAAAGAAATTAGCGCTTCTGGGTTTAGTGGAAACTGGTCAATTTCATCATTATCAAGCAGTAATCAGGCGCACTTCAACAAAGCACTTTATAACAATGAACAACCCAACAGAAACTTAGAGACTCTCGCTATTAATTTTATTGAACCAATTAACGTCTATAGCCAAGCAGACCGCGCTACCAAATATGGCTTACTTTTTATTGGCTTAACCTTTATTGGCTTCTTTTTGTTTGAGGTGCTTAAACAACTGCGCATTCATCCTGCACAATACACCTTAGTGGGTTTAGCGATGGCCATGTTTTATTTGTTACTGGTTTCATTTGCAGAAGTCATTGGATTTGCTTATGCATATTTAAGTGCCAGTGTATCCTGCATATTACTCTTAGGTTACTACCTCAGTTACGTCCTTAAAAGTAAAGCGAATGGTTTTACATTTGCTGGGTTCTTAACCGCTTTATATGGTGCACTTTATGGGATTTTAGCCTCGGAAGATAATGCGCTCATCATGGGCTCTCTCCTTGTTTTCGGTTTACTTGCAGTAACGATGGTGATTACTAGAAAAGTAGACTGGTACGCACTCAGTCCGCAAAAATAACTCATCTCAAATAGAAAAGCACCCGACTAATGGTTGGGTGCTCTAAGAAAACTCCTAAAGGAGAAGTTAACATGAAAAAAATTACGTTAATACTTGCCTCCATCATTCTCACTGGCGCTTTCTTACCAGTGACTCACACCATCCCAGTACAAGGCGCGACAACCAACGACTGGCATAAACACAGCTATTGGATGTCGCCATGGGGTGCATCAGACGTACATAAAGGTATCGACATTTTCGCTAAGAATGGAACACCAATTTTAGCAAGCACAACTGGCATCGTCCTTTTCAAAGGCACACTTAATCGCGGTGGCAATGCCGTTGCTATCCTTGGCTCTAAATGGCATATTCATTACTACGCTCATTTAAATAAGTATCATGTTCATGTTTTAGAATGGGTTAGCCGAGGTGAGAAAATTGGAGAAGTCGGCGACACAGGCAATGCAACAGGAAAACCGCCGCATTTACATTACAGCATCTTAAATTTGATACCGAATCCAGCAGAAATTACGCTAGAAACCCAAGGCTGGAAGCGGATGTTTTATATCAATCCGAATGTTGCACTTGCACAATAAAAAGGAGTTAATCTATAAACTATGCTGAATCGCAATTAACTCTTCTTGCGGATCAGCATAGTCTTCATAATGCCTGCCAGAAGTCCTTTTGTACCAATACTTACTATTCCACTCATCGCCTTCAATTTTATGCAAGACGGCATGAAGCCAATTGGCTATTGGATCAGCGTAATCTTGAGCAATTTTATGAGAGGCATCCCAATTACCTTCTATAGCTAATTGAACAGCCTGTTTTAAGTGTTGAGCATTACCAAACATTTTCTCAGATTACCGCGGATATTCGATTGTGCCTGCTTGGATAAATTCTATTTTATACCCATCAGGGTCTTCTACAAAAGCAATCACAATAGTGCCATGTTTCATCGGTCCCGCTTCTCGAATAACCTTACCGCCTTTTGCTTTTACCTTTTCGCATGCAGCATAGGCATCATCTACTTCAATGGCGATATGGCCATAAGCATTTCCGATATCATAAGTGTTCGTTCCATAGTTATAGGTTAACTCAATTACCGTATTATCATACTCATTGCCATACCCTACAAAAGCAAGCGTAAACTCACCATCAGGATAATCATGTTCTCTAATAAGCTTCATTCCTAATACGTTAGTGTAAAAATCAATTGAGCGTTCTAAGTCGCCTACTCGTAACATTGTATGTAAAATGCGCATAAAAACTCTCCTATTGTCCTGTTATTTGGTAGTATTTTGTTAACAACTGCTCTTTTGTCTCAACCATATCAGGATTGATTGGAATACAATCTACCGGACAGACCGAAACGCATTGTGGCTCTTCAAAATGCCCAACACACTCAGTACACAAATTAGGTTCAATTTCGTAAATCTCTTGGCCTTGATAAATGGCTTCATTGGGGCAAACTGGCTCACAAACGTCACAGTTAATACATTCATCGGTAATCATTAAAGACATATTAGCTTAATTTTCTTTTAATCTCATCTTCCACGTTCGGTGACACAAACTGATGAACATCACCACCCAGTTTCGCCACTTCACGTACTAAACTTGATGATACAAACATGTACTGTTCTGACGGCGTTAAAAATAATGTTTCTAGTTTTGGGTAAAGTTTGCGGTTCATCCCTGCCAATTGAAACTCATATTCAAAATCACTTGCTGCTCGTAAACCACGAATCACCATTTGCGCACCTTGTGCTTGTACAAACTGCATTAACAAACCATCAAAACCTATTACCCGAATATTTGATAAGTCGAAAACATCTTTTGCTAAAGCAACGCGCTCATCTAAACTAAACAAAGTATTCTTATTAGTGCTCCCAGCAACGGCAACAATTACTTCATCAAACAAGTCCGCCGCACGGCGCACAATATCTTCATGTCCTAATGTGATTGGGTCAAATGTTCCGGGGTAGACAGCAATGCGATTTTTACTCATATGATTAGCCTCAAACTAGTTAAGGCATTTTAACAAATGATAATGCACATTACCTGCTTTACTTTCTTTTATTACTTGCCAAGTTTGATTCGAGATAATTTTATATTCAGATTCAACATATAAAATACCATCATCAGCTAAGTGCTTAAACAAAACTGGTAATAACTTATCTAACCATTGTTTATTAAAAGGAGGGTCACAAAAAATAATATCAAATTGCCGTTTATTTGCAGTAAGAAATTGCATTGCATCCATTTGTAAAATTTCGCAATTATCAGCTTTTAGTAACGCTTTATTTTCATTGAGAAATTTTGCAACTAACTGATCATACTCGACCATAGTCAAGTGCTTTGCATTTCTTGACAATGCTTCGAAACCCATTGCACCAGTCCCCGCAAATAAATCCAAACAGACTTTACTTGTCATGTCTTGTCCCAACCAATTAAAGACTGTTTGACGCACCCGGTCAGAAGTTGGTCTTAACCCAATCGCATCAGGAAACTTTAATAGTCTGCTGCGCCAAACACCTGCATTAATACGGACTTGATTCATCTTCATCGTGATTAATAAATCAATCGTTTATTGCGCACCAACAACAATTGAAACAAAATCATTCGTCTTTATTCGACGATTAAATGCATCTTTAATTTGTGCTGCGGTGACTTTATTCACTTGTTGATTAAAATCATCTAAATAGGTCAATGGTAATTGATAGAAACCAATCATGGCAAGATAGCCTAAAATCTTACGATTACTATCCAAGCGCATTGGAAAACCGCCAGTAATATTTGATTTGGCAGCTTTTAACTCTGCCTCAGTTACACCTTGTTCCATAAACTGCTTTAGCGTTTGATTAACGACCTTTAATGCCTCATCCGCTTGTTCTTTTTTAGTTTGCAGCCCTATTTGGAAGGGACCTTTTTGTGCCATAGGAATAAAGTAACTATATACACTATAGACAAGCCCGCGTTTTTCTCTAACCTCTTCAGTTAATCGCGACACGAAGCCACCACCACCGAGAATATAGTTTCCAACATACAAAGGAAAATAGTCAGGATCGACACGGCTTACGCCAGGATAACCGAGTAAAATATGGGCTTGGCTTGCTGGATGTGCAATCTTTTGATCTTTTGCCGAAGTGGGTAAAGTAACTGGCGGCAGCGGCTGAACAGCCTGGGTATTTGGCAACCCTTTTGACACTTGCTCTGCAATGCGTTCCGCTCCTTGTTTATCAATATCACCAATCAAAACAATGACAGCACTTTTTGCAGTGTAATACTGCTGATAAAAAGAGTTTAAATCATCTCTCTTCATTGATTTTACGGTTGTTTCTTCGCCACTTTCAGGCAAGCTATAAGGGTGATCACCATATAAGGCACTGGTAAAAGCTTTATCTGCTATATAACTTGGTTGCGTTGCCGCTTCTTGTAAGCCTGCAATAATGCGTGTTTTTTCTCGATCTAAAATCGCTTCTGGGAAATCAGGTTGATGTAGTACTTTATTAAAAACAGATAATGCTTTATCTTGCTTACTGGTTAACGTTCTTAATGTAAAAGTGGCTTGATCTGAGTCTAATGAACCACCAAATTGCGCACCAATATCAGCAAATGCATTGGTAATATCTTCCTCATTCATTCCTGCAGCACCCAGCCCCATCATATGCCGCGTAACACCGGCTAAGCCAGCGCTTTCTTTTGTATTGCGAGCACTTCCAGCAGCAAAGCCAACACTAATATCCAACATCGGAAGGTCATGATTCTCTACAAAATAGACATGACTGCCCGCAGTTGTTTGCCAATGTTCTATCTTTACTGCGGCTTGACTACTTAATCCCACTAAATTACTGATTAAAAATATAAATATTAGTATTTTTTTCATTCCAAAACCTTAAAATTATTATAAGTACGGCTTCATTATATTGAAGCATTTTACGAAACTTGGGCGTCCACTATCTACAACGTAATGTGCAACCCAATCTTAATTCCATTGTTATCATTAATGAATATGGGGTTTACCGACTGGTTTTATGTTCGGGTCAATAGGCTGCGGATCAAGCGTAGCAACAGTCATATTTTCTTTAACCAAATATTTCTTAGCAACTGCTTGAATTTGTTCTGATGTCACAGCTTTTAATTGGTCAGAGTAAGTATTTGATAATCGCCAGTTATATCCCATTGTGTCTAATTGACCAATTTGCATACCTTGATAAAACATAGAGTCTCTTTCATAAACGTCTGCTGCAATAACCGCTGCTTTGACACGGTCAAGTTCAGCTTGCGTAACGCCCTCTTTCTTTATTTTTTCTATTTCAGCAAAAAAAGCGTTTTCTAACTCATCAACCGTTTTGCCTTGTGAAGGTGTTCCAACAATTTCGAACAAAGAAAGCTTACCTCTGTTGGTGCTTTCATAGCCAACGTCAATATCAAGTGCGATGGCTGTTTCACGGACTAATCTTTGATTAAGTCTTGAGGAGTTATTTCCACTTAATACACCTGCTAAAACATCAAGTGCATAGGCTTCCCAATTATTATTTATCTGATCTGATGCAACAGATAATGTAGGTGTATGGAAGCCCATAATAATATAGGGTAATTTTGCAGGAGCTTTAACAATCGCACGACGCTCTCCAATTTGTTGTGGCTCTACTTGTGGTTTCCGTTCTGGCAATTGCCGTGGCTTAAGTTTGCCAAAGTGTTGTTTTGCCAATGCCAATACCTTATCTGCTTTAATATCACCAACCACTACAACTGTTGCATTATTGGGTGCATACCAATGCTGATACCATTCTCTTGCGTCATCAGCCGTCATATTTTCCAAATCATTCATATGCCCAATTACTGATCTGCTATATGGATGTGCTCGATAAGCCATGGCCTGAAATTGTTCATTAACCATAGATTGTGGTTTGTCATCTGTTCTCCAACGTCGCTCTTCCATCACCACTTTAATTTCTTTAGCAAACTCTTCATCCGTAATGACCAGATTTGCCATTCGATCAGCCTCTAATTCAAATGCAAGCGGTAAATTCGACTTTTCTAATTGTTGAAAATAGCAAGTATAATCAGCGCCAGTAAATGCATTCTCTTTACCGCCGACTTCAGCAATGAGATGTGAAAACTGGCCTGCTTCAACTGTCTTAGTACCTTTAAACATCATATGTTCAAGCACATGTGCAACACCCGTTTTGCCATTAACTTCATCGATACTCCCTGCACGATACCAAACCTGAGAAACGACAACTGGCGAGCGATGGTCTTCTTTTACAAGTAACTTAAGCCCATTTTCCAATTGATATTCTTTAACAGCGTTTTCACTAAAAGCCAGAATTGGATTGATTAACAAAAGTAAACATAATAATTTTTTCAACAATTTTTTCTTCTCCATTTTTAAAATCTTTTAAAATTTTCATTGGTTAATCATTTCAGACCATTAACATCCACAGCAGTTCATCTACTGGTGATGCTAGCTAAGCATCTATTTTGACCTAAATACGCTAATTTTAATTAAATAACCTATAATCAAAACATATTAACCACAAATTTAGCTTAAAATTTAGGCTATGAAGAGCCCATCAATAGAAAATAGTCATCATGTTTGATTTTTTTAAGAAAAACAAATCACCTGATCCTGAGCAAAAGTCTAAGCCAACGCAAGAAGAACAAAATAAACCGGCTGAGGAAACGATTTCTCAACAGGAAACAACAGTAACTGAGCTTGAAAAAAACAGCTTTACTGAACGCTTAAAAAGAGGCCTGAGTAAAACACGTCAACAATTAAGTGGTCAATTAGCGAGTTTATTCAGTGGTGGTAAAATTGATGAAGATACCTATGAGGAGTTAGAAGCCATTCTTTTGACCTCAGATATCGGTGTTTCGGCAACACAAAAACTATTAGATGCACTAAAGCTTAGGGTAAAAAAAGAACGGCTGGAAGATACAACAGCACTTAAAAGTGCCTTGAAATCTGAAATTCTGTCTATTCTAGCTCCGCTTGAAGTTCCACTTGACACAAATACACAAACTCCTTTTGTTATTATGCTTGCAGGTGTCAATGGTGCTGGTAAAACAACCTCAATTGGCAAACTTGCAAAATTATATCAAGCGCAAGGAAAGTCTATTCTAATTGCCGCAGGTGATACCTTTAGAGCTGCAGCAAGAGAGCAATTGCAAGTTTGGGGTGAAAGAAACAACGTTCATGTTGTGGCCTCTGAAGGTGCAGATGCTGCTGCAGTTATCTTCGATGCGGTTAATTCTGCTGTTGCCAAAAAAATTGATATCGTGATTGCAGACACTGCTGGACGACTACCCACCCAAATGCATCTAATGGATGAAATTGCAAAAGTTAAACGTGTTATTAATAAAGCTTATCCTGGTGCGCCACATGAGATTATGTTAGTACTTGATGCTAACACTGGTCAAAATGCCGTAAGTCAAGTAAAAGCATTTGATGATGCACTTGATGTCACAGGCTTAATATTATCTAAGTTAGATGGTACGGCTAAAGGTGGTGTTATTACCGCCATCGCTGAAGCGAGACCGATTCCAATTCGTTTCATTGGTGTTGGTGAAGGAATTGATGACTTACGTCCATTTAGTGCAAATGACTTTGTTAATGCGCTTTTTGATGATTAAATCGTACTCATAACTAGAATTTTTAACAAATTATGATTGTTTTAGACAATGTAACAAAACGTTATCCGGGCAGCCAAGAAGTGCTTAGCAATGCTAGTTTTAGCATTGAACAAGGCGAAATGGTCTATGTCACAGGTCATTCAGGTGCAGGCAAAAGTACACTATTAAAGCTTATTGCTGCAATTGAACGACCAACAACTGGTACAGTTCTCATAAACAATCAAAATGTTAGCAAACTACGTGCCTCTGCACTGCCTTTCATACGACGTAAATTTGGGTTAGTTTTTCAAGACCATAAATTACTATATGATAGAAATTGTTATCATAATGTGGCTTTACCATTATCAATCAATGGCATTACTGGAGTTGATGCTGGTAAAAGAATTCGAGCGGCACTTGATAAAGTAGGCTTATTACACAAGGAAAAAGCCATGCCGATTACGCTTTCAGGTGGTGAACAACAACGATTAGCAATTGCACGTGCCGTTGTATCTAGACCCTCTATTTTGATTGCAGACGAGCCAACTGGTAATCTGGATAAGAGTTATGCAGATGATATTTTGACGTTATTTAGCGCTTTTCAGCAAGTAGGCGTTACCGTTATTATTGCTACGCATGATGCATTAGGTACAGCAAATCAAGCGCACAAAATTTTACATTTAGATCATGGTCAATTAACAAAGCCGGAGTTATTCGCATGAGCGTCTGGTTAAGTCAACAAGCACAGGCTATAAAGCTAGTGACTTATCGTTTTAAAACAAACCTATTTAGCACACTATTGATTGCCCTTGCTATTGCTGTTAGTTTAGCATTGCCAGTAATTATGTATCTAATTCTTGATAGTTTTAGCAGTCTTACAGAGTCAATCAAACATGAATCCAACATCAATATTTTTTTAAAGTCAGATATCAACCCAACCACTCGAGACACTATACACAACATATTAGCCAGCAATAACAAAATTGCACACTTTGAATTTATCTCAAAGGAAAAAGCCTTAGAAACGCTGATCGAAACAACGGATAACAATAACATATTGGCAGGTTTAGAAAACAACCCATTACCTGATGCTTTTTTTATTCAATTAGCTACACTTGATGCTGATGCCATCTCCACTATTCAAAAAGAACTCAGACAGCTTGATGGTATTGAATCCGTTCAAATTGATAATGCATGGATTAAACGACTCAATTACTTACTTATGATAGGTAAGAAAGCGATGATTGTTATTGTACTACTACTCGGTTTTGCACTTTTTGCCGTGATTGGAAATACCATTAGAATGCAGATACTCACGCAATATGAAGAAATTGAAGTAAGTCAGCTCATTGGCGCGACAAAAAGCTTCATTCGTAGACCTTTTTTAATTGCAGGTGTTGCTTATGGGTTGTTTGGCGGATTATTGGCATTAATGATTTCAACTGGCGTAATACTCTTTTTTAATCAATCGATATCTGCACTGGCAAATGAATACCAAACCAATTTTAGTCTACATTTACCCAATATAAATGTTTCAATTGTCACTTGCTTAATTGCAGCGGCCATCGGCTTCCTATCTGCCTATCTGACCGTTTCAAAGTCTCTTTTTAAATCGATAAATTAAAGATTTTTTGCAACTTTTTTTAAAACTAGCACTCTCATACCAAGAGTGCTAAAATAGAATTGATTTTAAAAAAAGGAGTATGACTATAACCGCGTTAACAATACCATCGATATCGTCACTTGATAGTTATGACCAATACATGGTTGCTATTAAGTCTTTTCCTGTGCTAACGGCAGAGGAAGAATATGATTATGCAACACGTCTAAAAAAATTCAATGATTTAGACGCTGCACAAAAGCTGATTGTTTCACATCTTAGACTTGTGGCAAGTATTGCACGAGGATATACCGGTTACGGACTACCGCAACAAGATTTAATTCAAGAAGGCAATATTGGTCTCATGAAAGCGGTAAAACGTTTTGATCCAGATCGTGGTGTACGTTTAGTTTCATTTGCAATGCATTGGATTAAAGCTGAGATTCATGAATACGTAATTCGGAATTGGCGCTTAGTTAAAACTGCAACAACAAAGGCGCAAAGAAAACTTTTCTTTAATTTGCGAAGCATGAAAAAAGATGCTAACACACTGAACCCAGATGAAGTTAATCGGATTGCTAGCGAGCTCAATGTAAAACCAGAAGAAGTGATGGAAATGGAATATCGCCTCAATGGCCAAGAGTTATCAATTGATTTGCAAATGGACGCTGATGGTGAAGAAACTTATAACCCCATTGCAAATTTGGAGTCAGAAACGCCTGAGCCATCAACTTTCCTAGAAGATGAGCAGAATGAAATGATTCAATCTACTGCATTAAGTAATGCATTAGAAAGCCTTGATGATAGAAGTAGAAGAATATTAGAAGCACGCTGGTTGAATGAGGGTAGTAATAGTACTCTTCATGATTTAGCAAGTGAATATGGTGTTTCTGCTGAACGCATTCGTCAAATTGAGCAGAAAGCAATGCAAAATGTAAAAAAAATCATGTTGTCATTAGCCAATTAAAGCTCGATAAAATAAAAAAAGCCGCTAACAGCGGCTTTTTTTATTGAAACAGCATTCCGATATAAATCTATGCGGCAGATGCTTCAGCTGTTATCTCAATATCAAGTGCATTGGTCATGTGCTGTTTTAAAATTTGCAAATCATCCATTTGCGAACGAATACTTTTTTCAATATTTTCAAGCTCTAAAATTCGATCTTCTAAAGTATCTGTTGCCTTGTAGATACGCTTAATACTTTCAAGACGACGACGTAATTGCAATTGGTGCTCTCTCACTTGTGATTCCATTGGAGAAATGACCGCTTTAAGCCAATTTTCAACATCTCGATTTGCGACTTCATAAACATGCACTACTCGACTGGCCAACGTTTCAAAGAATTTTGTTGTCAGCGTCATTTTTTCATTCGCAATCATATTAAAGGCGGTATTAAATTGTTCCTTATATGCACGCTCTAATTTAGAAATTTCTTTTTGATAGCGTAAAGTTGAAAAAGCAGGTGGTTCTGTTTTACGTAAACCATGCTCTTTTGAAAACTTATCGTACATCACATCCATCATCTTCTTAATTTCATCAATTTGCTCATCTGATGAAACTAACCGTGTTTTCAACTCTTCAAAAAAGCCATCCATTGCATCACGCATGGTTTTAGTAAATTTCGCATTGACCATAGACTCGCGTGTATTGTGCACTTTGAGCTTTAATGCTTCCATTCCCAACAAAGTAAATAGCTTATTGGTTTGTTGTGAGAAAACACTTCTCAATGCTTGAAATCTTTGTAGTCCTTTTTCAAAGTTTTCTTTATCCTGCTTAACTTTATTCATCATATGTTCAACAACATCTTCGTTTTTACCTCTTAATCCACGAAGTTCTTCTAGTTGGTCAATAACACCTGAAACACGAGACTCAAGTATCATATTGGAATTACCAATTAAATCCTCAATCTCATTCTTGGTATTATCATGAACAATTTCTTTTTTAGATGGGATCAGCTCTTCTGATAAAGCCTTTTCAAGATCTAATATCCGACTTTGTGCAATTAAATTTTCATCGCCATTAACTTTTCCTAACAAACCTTTTTGTGCAGAAGTTGGGAAAATATGATCTTCATCCAGACTTAGTAACTCACCAGTAGTTCTGACTTGTTTTTTAATTTCATTTTCAACTTCTTCTGCCGTTTTTAATTCATCCCACAAGCCATCAATCTTGTTAAGAACAGCCATCCTTCCTTTTTGCTTCCAACGTGTACCACTAATATATTGTCGCCATACATCAATCTCAGATTTGGTAACACCAGTATCTGCTGCCAAAATAAATAATACGGCATGTGCATTAGGAAGCATATTAAGGGTCAACTCTGGCTCGGTACCGATTGCATTTAAACCAGGTGTATCTAAAATAACCAAACCCTGCTCTAGCAGAGGATGGGGAAAGTTAATGACCGCATAACGCCAACATGGAATATCAATGGAACCATCTTTGTTAACGCTCATCGCATCATCACTGCTATTTGGATCAAATAGCCCATATTTTTCTGCTTCTTCTAGAGTGACACGTTTGGTTTGACTCACTTGTTCAAAAGCTTTAGCCATGCTTGCATTTGAATTAACATCAAACTCTACTACAGTCCATTCTTCAGGATATTTCTTATATTCAGTTGTGGTTGCATCTAAAGCACGTGTATCGATTGGTAGCAATTGCAATGAACTTGGTTTTGAGGAGTCATATAACAATTCTGTCGGGCACATCGTTGTACGGCCTGCACTTGAAGGTAGCAAGCGTTGTCCGTAACCTGCAAAGAAAATAGCATTAATGAGTTCAGATTTACCACGTGAAAACTCAGCAACAAAAGCCACATTTAATTTATCTTCACGTAAACGCTCAAGCAAATTGCTGATGCGCTGATCAATCTGCGCATCATTTAGCTCTTGTTCATTTAACCAGCTACGATAGTCACAGATGCTATCAACAAGCGCCTTTCTCCATTCGGAGTAACTAGCAAGTTGAACCGCTAAATCGTTATTTGCCATTGTAATAATTCCTTAAAATTGGCTTATTTTTACTGATATCACTGTATCATGAAGAAAAGAAAATTCAACTAAATCATATACATTTATGATTAAAATAATCTAAATTCTGACAAAAGGTGGCTTTTGTACGACAAACGGTCATTTTCATAGCATCTATATCATACAAGCATTCAATTTCATGAGGTTTTACAATGTTCTGCTATCATTCAATTAACATATAATTTTACGGTAAAATACAATGAGTGGTTTAGACGCCAACACACCCAAACCAGTTGATATTAAATTGCATCAAAGCTCTAGACTTTTAGAAATTAAATTCGACAATAATACTGAATGTATGCTCTCATGTGAGTTTTTACGTGTTTACTCCCCATCAGCTGAAGTGAAAGGACATGGGCCAGGACAAGAAGTGCTACAAATTGGCAAAGAAAATGTCAATATCAGTGGCATAGAACCAGTCGGTAATTATGCAGTCAAATTAATATTCACTGATGGTCATGATACTGGCTTATATTCTTGGGATTACCTCTACTATTTAGCAGAAAACTATCAGGCGCTTTGGTTAGAGTATATTGGGAAATTAGATGCTGCTGGTCATAAAAGAATATCATCGCAGTAAGAAGGAAACAGCATGAGTGAACAAGAAACGCACTTTGGCTTCAAAACAGTTAAAGAACATGAAAAACAAAAAAAGGTGGGAGAAGTCTTTCATTCTGTTGCAAGCAAATATGACATCATGAATGATGTGATGTCTGCGGGCATGCACAGATTATGGAAGCGGTTTACAGTTAATACCAGTGGGGTCAAAGCTGGCGATAGTGTATTAGACATTGCTGGCGGCAGTGGCGACTTATCAAGACTTTTTAGTGAAAAAGTTGGCGCAACTGGACAAGTAATTCTTACTGATATTAATGCCTCTATGCTTGCAGTGGGAAGAGACAATATGATTGATGCTGGGCTGAAAGTGCCCGCTGCTCAATGCAATGCAGAAACATTACCTTTTAAAGACAATAGTTTTGATTGTGTGATCGTTGCTTTTGGCTTGCGGAATATGACACATAAAGACATAGCGTTAAAAGAAATGCATCGTGTACTTAAAGTTGGCGGAAGATTACTTGTGCTTGAGTTCTCAAAGGTTTGGTCTCCTCTTAGTAAAGCATATGATACCTACTCTTTTAAATTATTACCTTTTTTGGGCAAACTGATTGCCAATGATGCAGAAAGTTATGAGTACCTCGCTGAATCAATTCGCATGCATCCAGATCAAGAAACATTAAAAGAAATGATGGCAGATGCTGGATTAAGTAAAGTAGATTATTACAATCTAAGTGCTGGCATCGTCGCATTACATAAAGGCTACAAACTTTAATTATATTAGCATTTAACATGTTCAAAGCCATTGCTTCACAATTTTTGCAACACCTTACAAACCAAAATAACTGGTCACGTAAACACCTTATGCCTCACGCAGGTAAAATTGTGCAATTCAATATCGCATTAATCAAAATAAAACTTGTAATATTAGAAGATGGCAGTTTATGCCTTGCGTCAAACAATTCCACTGCTGATTCAGTTATTCATATACCGCCAACATTAGCATTAAGACTCGCAGCTAAAGATGAAGCAGCTAAAATGCTCATTAAAATTGATGGCGATAACCATCTAGCAACTGAGCTTGGTAAAGTCATGCAGTATATGCGATGGGATGTTGAAGAAGATTTGAGTCAAGCAATCGGTGACATCCCTGCAAACAAAATGGTCTCAGCTTCTAAGAACGCACTTACATTAGCGAAAAAACAGTCCATCAATATGGTGGAAATGTTGGCTGAATTTTGGCAAGAAGAGAAGCCGATTTTGGCAAAGAAGTGGCAAGTTGAAAAATTTAATGCAGATGTTGACACTATTAAAAGCGATGTCACTAGGCTCGATAAAAAACTAAAAAAACTTCAACAGAAACTTAAAGAAAGCCAAACTGCTTAACTATGCACTATTTCCGTTTAATCTATATTGTTTGGGTTGCCGCATGGTTTCGACTAGATGACTTCATCACTCACGAGTCTGGCTTTCATCCACTGCACATACTGATTAAAATCTGTCTTTTTTGGCGTAGTAAAAAAGAATCACGCGGAGTTCGTCTTAGACTAGCACTAGAAAAGTTGGGGCCTCTTTTTGTTAAATTTGGTCAAATGCTCTCTACCCGAAGAGATTTACTTCCAGATGACGTCGCTAACGAATTAGCAAAATTACAAGATCAAGTACCCCCTATCAATTATGATGAAATTGAACAAACTATTATCGAGGCATTTGGCAAACCACTGAATACCATTTACTCGCATTTTGAGCCCACATGTGTAGCGAGTGCGTCAGTTGCACAAGTACACTTTGCGCGCTTAACCAGTGGTGAAGATGTTGCGGTTAAAGTACTACGGCCTAACATTAGCAAGGTTATAGAACAAGATTTATCCATTTTAAAATCAATCGCATGTCTCGTACAAAGCATTTCAAAAGAAGGTAAACGTTTAAAGCCATTAGAAGTTGTTGATGAGTTTGCTCGACACACAAAGCATGAGCTAGACTTGACTCTCGAAGCTGCTAATTGCAGCCAACTAGCTCGTAACTTTGGTGACAAGCGTCTTCTCATTCCAGAAGTGTACTGGGACTACTGTCGAAAATCTGTGATGACGATGGAGCGGATGCATGGCACGCCTATTCGAGATATAGAAACATTAAAGGCAAAAGGTATCAATCTTTCTCAACTAGCGCATGATGGTGTTGAGATCTTTTTTACACAGGTCTTTCGTGATGGTTTTTTTCATGCTGATATGCATCCTGGCAATATTCAGATTGCCGAAGATAGCCGCTACATTGCATTAGATTTTGGTATTATGGGTAATCTTAATGATGCAGATAAGTATTATCTTGCTCGTAACTTTTTAGCTTTTTTTAATCGAGACTATCGTGATGTCGCTCAAGCACATATTGACTCAGGATGGGTGCCTAAAGATACCAATAGGGAAGAGCTAGAAATTGCAATACGTGCCATTTGTGAACCTATCTTTAATAAACCGCTAAAAGACATTTCATTTGGAAGAACGTTACTTAGTCTATTTCAAATGTCTAGACGTTTTGGGGTCATCATTCAACCACAATTGGTGATGTTGCAAAAAACCTTACTCAATATCGAAGGCTTAGGACGTGACTTAGACTCAAACATTGACCTTTGGCAAACTGCACGTCCATTTCTGAAGCGATGGATGAGTGAGCAATTAGGTTGGCGTAAAATTGCAAAATCATTCAAAAAAGAGTTGCCGTTTATACTAAAAACAGCACCCGAAATGCCTCGTTTAGTTCACAAATTTTTAAATCAACAAACTGAACAAGAATCGGACTCACCCTTACGTGCAGAAATACTTAAGTTAACCCAAGTACAACAGCAGCAAGTCAACTGGTATAAAAGACTCACATTTACGCTTATAGCTGTTATCTTCATGCAAGTAATATTTGTTGTCGTTATGATACTTTAAACCTCTTAAATATAACGACTAGGCAATGCAAATCACAACAAAAACTGCAAAAGCAAACCATTTAATCGAAATTAAATTTGATTCCACATCTGATTATTCTAATCCTTTTTTCGACATCAATCTTGATGTTTCATTTTCCGATCCCTCAGGAAAAAAGTTAACTGTTCCCGCTTTTTGGACTGGTGGTCATATTTGGGCGGTACGCTATTCTTCAACAATCGTTGGCAAACATACTTACATTACATCATGCAATGACTGCAGTAACACAAACCTTCATAAAGTAACGGGGTTTGTTGAAATTACTCCTTATGATGAAGACAATTCATTATTAATACATGGCGCACCTAAAGTTTCTGCAGATAATCATCACTTTTGTCATGCTGATGAAACACCTTTTTTTTGGCTAGGAGACACTTGGTGGCTTGGCTTAACAAAAAGATTGGGATGGCCAGATGACTTTAAAATACTCACCGAAGACCGCAAAAAAAAGGGATTTACCGTCATACAATTAGTTGCTGGGCTCTATCCAGATATGGCAGCTTTTGACCCAAAAGGTATAAGCGAGCATGGATTTCCTTGGGAGTGTGATTTCAAAACAATAAATCCTTCTTTTTTTGATGAAGCAGACCAACGCATTCTGCATCTTGTCTCACAAGGAATTGTCCCATGTATCTTAGGCGCATGGGGGTATTACCTAAAATGGTTAGGCATAGAAAAAATGCAACTCCATTGGCGATATATTATGGCACGCTGGGGTGCATTACCAGTGATTTGGATTGCCGCTGGTGAACAAACGATGCCTTGGTATCTTTCTAATAACAGAGAAAATGAAAGCCAGTGGTTAAAAGAAGAATGGTCAAAAGTCATACAATACATGCATGACATCAATGGTTTTAATCGAATCATTTCAACCCATCCCATTAAAAGTGCTAGAGATTCAGTCATTAAAGCCAATTTAGTTGACTTTGAAATGCAACAAACGGGGCACAGATCACGTACTACCAGTCAAGCTAAAAAGGCATTAAAAGGTTGGCAAACAAACCCTCCAATGCCTGTCATTAGTGGCGAATCTCGCTATGAAGGGCTAGATATTATACCTAAAGTAACAACTGCTGATTCAAGAGAGGCATTTTGGGCGCACCTGCTTAATAGCGGCTGTGCTGGGCATACATATGGAGCCAATGGGATTTGGCAAGTAAATTTAGAAGGCAACCCCTTTGGAAATTCACCGAATGGTCACAACTGGGGGAATATTCCCTGGAAAAAAGCAATGCATTCACCTGGTTCAACTCATATGTCTCTTGCAATAAAAATGCTAGAAACTTTACCTTGGCATACATTACATGCAGATGTACAAAAGCAACCTAAATGGGATAAACTTGATCAATGGCTATCAAATTTTGTTAGGTATCAAAAACCAGTTTCAGCAGCTAAATCACCCAAATGCCACCTTTTTATTTCTTACTTTTTAAACCTTAAATCAGTGAAAATCAATACGCATGCTTATCAGTTCCCAATGAATGGATTTTGGTTTGATCCAACAGATGGTAGGATCTATCAAATATTTAGTGCCAAACTTTTTAATGGTGAAAATTTAAAAATTAGACCCCCAGGTAGAAATGCTGCAAATGATAAAGATTGGGTACTTATTCTTTCAAAAGAAAATTAAGCCTTAGTTACTTTTTTAATCGTTAATATCAAAATACAGTCGTATAAGAAATCATTATTTTGTTGATTAATCAAGCGTATGATACATTACTCGTTTTAGTGACTATGTAATATTTCAAAGTGAGAGAAAAAAACCAACAAGTTCTTACTGAAAAAATAAGGCTACTCTACATCAATAGTTTGACGCCCGCGATGCTTAGCGGTGTTGCAGCTATTTTTCTTGTAGCAGCTTTATGGAGTTCAGCAAATCACCAATCATTGCTAACATGGCTGTCAATCACATTGATTCTGGCTGTCATTCGCGTTTCTTTGTTACTTAGTTTTAAGAAAAAAAACCCAAAAGGCAAAGAAATATTAAAATGGGAAAAACCATTCACCATTTCATTGTTTGCTGTATTTTTAACTTGGAGTGTTGGGGTGCTAATGGTTACCCCTAGAGACAATCTTTCTTCAATTTTCATCGTAAGTGTTTTTTCAATTGGATTGGCAGCCGCAGCAATTTCTTGGTACGGACATATTCGCTACATCCAATTAGGCACTATTTGTATGGCCCTTATCCCAATCATTACGGTGTTACTAACCCATGGTCAACCTGAAACATTGTGGGTGGGCGCTGCCGCTTGCTTTATGTTTATATCCTGCATTTCTACTAGTCATATTTTTCAAAAAACACTAAATGGTAATTTGGAACTTGCATACGATCTTGAAAAGTCTATTAAAGATGCGGAAATAATGGCCCGCACCGATGTACTTACTGGATTAAACAATCGTCGTGCATTTTTTGATAAGGCACCCAATTTAATGCGCTATTGCCACCAAAAAGAATTACCTTCCACCATTATAATGTTTGATATTGATTATTTTAAAAAAATTAATGATGAGTTTGGTCATGCTGGTGGTGATGTCGCGCTACAACATGTTGCCGATCTATTGAGTAGTAACCTCAGAAAGTCAGATATCAGCTGTCGTTTTGGAGGTGAGGAGTTTGCTATTCTATTACCCAACACGAACTTACAAGAAGCAGTTATGACGGCAGAAAAGTTAAAGGCTTTAATTGCTTCAGCACCAGTGACATTTTCTCGGAATAAAGTGATCGCAATGACTGCAAGTTTTGGTGTAGCTGATGTTGGTGAAACCATCGATGAGATTATCAATAATGCTGACCAGGCAATGTATAATGCAAAAAATATGGGCAGAAACCTAGTTTTCGCTTATTCATCCGATGATTTATCAGATCCTATTATAAAAACTAGATCTTTTAAATCTAGCAAATGTGCAAAAGTACGTGAATCTTTAGTGCACTGACTGTTTAATCGTGTTTATTGCCTTTTTTGGCATTGTTCACAATAAAATGTAGAGCGCTGACCCAAACGAATACATTTGATCAAAGTGTGGCAAATTTTACACGCCTTGTCTGCCCGCGCATAAACAAAATATGTTTGTTGAAAATAGCCAGACTGTCCATTAACAGCAGAAAAGTCTCGCAAGCTACTTCCGCCAGCTTTAAGTGCATCAGTAAGGGTTGCTTTTATTTCTGCTACTAATTTTTCACACTTTTTAAGTGACAATTTATTGGCTGGAAACTGGGGATGAATGCCTGTACGAAACAGAGATTCGTTTGCATAGATATTACCAACACCCACAACTAGATTCGCATTCATAATCACTTGCTTGATGGCAGACTTTCTGGTCTGTAATTGTTTGAACAAGTAATCACCATTAAAGGCATCATCTAAAGGCTCTGGTCCAAGCGATTTAAGTAAAAAATGTGTTGCAGGTTCCATCTCTGTCCACAGCACCGCACCAAACCGACGTGGGTCGGTTAAACGCAAGACTTGTTTATCTTGGAACTGAATATCAAAGTGATCATGTTTTTCTGGTGGATAGTCCCTATCTAGCAAACGAATATGGCCTGACATTCCAAGGTGCAATAGCAGCGTTCCATTTTCAAACTCCGCAATAATATATTTTGCACGTCTTTTTAAATCATGTAACTTTTGGTTTTCTAGGGTTGTTGGTAGATGATTGGGAATTGGCCAGCGCATTGCATGGTTGCGAATAATTACCTTTGAGACAGTTTGATTAAGCAAGGGCAACAAGCCTTGCCGCGTAATTTCAACCTCAGGCAGCTCTGGCATGATGCCGTTAATTTAAATTGAGTGGTGGATTAAGCATGGTAAACCCAACATCATTACTATAATGATAGACCAACCCTTCATCAGGACGCGCTAACTGTAACTCTGGCGACTCCATTACTTTATCAAATTGAATTGTTTTTCCATTGTCTAATTTAACTTTAAAAGAAGGATAAGTCACATTGCGATTAGGCGTGTACAGCTGAACAGATTTAGCTGGGTTTTGCTTCCAACTAAACTCTAACCATTCATTTAAATCATTTTGGGCTGGTTTAGCTATATCGATACTAACTTTCCACAGGTTATCGTCAATATCAAGATTCAAGCCGCTTTCTTCCCATTGCTCTAAATGTGAAAAATCAAATCCAACGATATGCTTAGCTTCAACAGGGGCAAGACTATTTTTATCCACCATCTCAATTGGTTGTGTACTTGCTGCCTCTGAATAAGCTGCGCTCAATAAATAAACATGTCCATTAAATCCAACATATTGCTCATCCGTAACTGTATTATAAGTACCAAATACAAACTGCTGATCTCCTTCACCATTGATCATGGTGAGTCTTACCAGTGGTTTTTCCAAGCCAAATTTAGCCAAATCAGTTGCTGGCAATTTTGTTTCTGTTTTTGCGGCAATGACAGACAATATACGTTGAACTGAAAGTTGATCAGCTCTCTGCGTATAAGGTTTTTTCATCACCCAATAGTTATCTTCTTTTTCAAAAACAACCGGAGCTTTTGCTGGAAAATCGACTTTGACCGTATGAATATCAGCTAATTTCAGTTGAGAAATTTCATAAGTTGCCTGAGCCTCAAGCTCAGCCTTAGGTCTTAAGTACAAAAATAAGACAAGACCAGCTACTAAAGCCAGCATGATTAAATTAAGTATCCATCTTTTTTTCATTATCTTTTATCTTAACTAGTAAGAACCGTAAATTAAGCTTTTCTGCGTCTCCACCACAGCCAAAAACCTGCAATAAAGAAACCAATTGGAATGAAATATTGAAAACCATGGAATACAGTCCATGCAATTGCGCGACCAGTATCTGTATTCGGTATGGTTACATTCGCATCTTTAAGCGGCATTGGTTGTATTGTAATCAACTCATCATCACCAGCTAACCAGTTAACAATATTAATACCGAAATCAAGATTGCCGCCATTTGTTACAAAAGTGTTTGATAAAAAGTTGGCATTACCTATCACAACCACCCTCTGACCTTTCTTACCATAGGTTCGCTCCAATGCAACACCAATATTAATTGGGCCACGTTTATCCTGGCCTTCATCAAATGTGACTTTTTGATTTTTCACCCCAGGCGCAATCGCTTCAGACTCCAACCACCCATTTGGTGCAACATCAACTAACCGCCCTACTTTCCAGCCTAAATCATAAGATGCTTTTGCATCGACTTCTCTTGCCTCAGGAAATAATGTGCGTAACTGGAAACTTCGCGTAATAGGATGATCGCCATATGCACTAGCAAAAGCCACTTTTGCATCTGCGCCGTATTGCGCTGCAGACATATCAACCGCAATACCTGAAGAAACGGTAACCCCTAAATAATCTGCAACGATATCTAAACCATGAAAATTATTATCATCTAACAACCAAAGTAAATTACCCCCGGATTCAACATAGGCTAATATTTTTTTAGCTTCAACCTCTGAAACATCTACCTGCGGGCTTGCTACCACTAGCATTGCACCATTACTTGGCACTGCTTGCGCAATAGTTAAATCCGGATTCGCAAATTTAAAGCCTTTTTCTTCTAGCTGCTTACCAAACTCACCTAAATCATGATTTTTAACACCTTGAAGGTGGCGTTCCCCATGCCCATCCAAAAACATCACTGGCTTTTCATTTGTCCGCGATAACCGCACTAATAGATTAGTCATATCTTGTTCAACAATGGGCGGAAAGATATGTTCAACGCGTTTGTTGTACTCAACAACGACTTCACCATCTTGTTTAATATTGGCTTCTTGCGCCAATTTAGGCTCTTCGGTAGGGTTAATAAACGTCAGCTTAATATCTTTTTTTTCACGCTGATATCGCGTCATGAAATCCAACATTCCTTTTCGGAACGTATCACCTCTACTTGCATCATCATTAGTAGCAAAAACAGTAATATTGACAGGATTTTTCATCTGCTTGAGCACATTCACACTGCCTTGCGTCAAAATATTACGGTTTGCTTGTGTCACGTCTTTTGCAAACCGATATTGATGTGCTAAGAATCCTAAAATAACCACAAGCGCTAAAAATAAAATAACAAAAAACCAACTTTGCACCAAAATTTGGAGCTTCAAACTACGATTCATTTTCATACTATTACCTGATTAGCCTCTTAAACGGTCAGCGTCTAAGCGACGAATCGTTAAAATTAAAAAAGTTGCGATAAATAAAATAAAGTAAACAATATCAGCACTATCAATTAACCCGCCAGCAAATGATTGGAAATGCTTCATAAAGGATAATTGCGCCATCGTACTGCTCGGATCACCTGCAAAAAAGCGATCTAGAATCATCAATACAAACAATGCGATAAAGGTCAAAATTGCTGCCACCACTGGTTGTGAAGTTAAACTTGAGAAATATAAACCCAATGCTGAAAAACTTGCCAATAATAAAAACAGACCAAAAGAATTAGATAAAATATAGCCGAAATCTATATCTGACCATATATTAAGTGTTGATAACATCAGTCCTATATAGACTATCAAAATGCTTAAGAAAATAACTAAACCTAAAAATTTACCTACAACAATTTCAACAATAGACAATGGAGCACTAAATAAAAAAGGTAACGTTTGGTTGCGTCGCTCTTCTGAAATCAGTCGCATAGACAGTAACGGCACAGCAAAAAGCATAATAAAAGATGCTAATCCATAAACATTTTGTCCTACAAACTGCGTTACCCCATAACGTTCAGCTGGGCGAATAGACCCGGACATCACTTCAAAATAATTATTAACCCCATTTAAATAATAAGTTCCAAATGCAAACATCAACAAGGCCAAGATAATCCAACCCATTGGTGATGCAAACATGCTCTTTAATTCTTTTCTTGCAATATTAAATACCATTAATCAATTCCCTTAAATCAGCAAAACTAAGCGGCTTTTTCTTCCTCAGACTGAATACCATCATGGTAGGTCAACTGAACAAATACATCTTCTAAACTTGTTTGATCTGGCGAAATTTGAAACAAGCCCCAGCCATTTTTCACCGACGCATTAACAATCGCCTCATGTGGCTCAGCACCTTCAGCAATTCGAATAACCATCATATTATTTTCTGTTAGTTCAGCATCATCAATACCTTGGATTTTCAAAATATCCTCAATCGTAGGCACTTGTTTAAAGCCAACTAAAAGCTTATTACCCATTCGTTGGCGTTTTAGAACATCAATGTCGCCATTAAAAACCAACTTTCCTTGATCAATAATTTGTACATGATCACAAACCATTTCAACCTCTGGGAGAATATGAGTCGATACAATCACACTATGTTCTTTTCCAATATCTTTAATCAATGTGCGTATATCGCGTATTTGAATGGGGTCTAAACCAACTGTCGGCTCATCTAGAATAACAACCATTGGATTATGAATAATCGCTTGCGCAATACCAACACGTTGCTGATATCCATTTGATAGATTCTCAATTAAGCGCTTACTCATGTGCCCTAAACCACAACGATCTTTTGCCATCTCTACCGCTTTTTTGATGTTTTTTGCACTTACATTATGCAGACGTGCAGCAATCGTTAGATACTCATCAACCGTAAATTCTTTATATAAAGGTCGCATTTCTGGCAGGTAGCCAATTAATGATTTAGCTTCTTTAGGGTTTTCTATCATATCAACGCCACAGATTTTAACGCTGCCCATACTAGGTGCTAAATTCCCTGTTAGCATCTTCATGGTTGTTGATTTACCTGCGCCGTTTGGCCCCAAAAAGCCAAGCACCTGCCCTTTGGCTAAATTAAAACTTACATTACTTACCGCTGCTCGACCGCCATAGAGACGAGTCAGCTCGATTGCTTCAACTGTAAAATCACTCATAGATATTTATTACACTTTTTAATAACGCATTGCCTATGAAACTAAATTGCTGGATAAGTTTCAAGCAAAAAGTTATAGTACGATTAATAGAAACCTAAATTTAGGTATATTTTTTAATAACCCTTAATTATGGATGAACTTGTGCAAACTGTCACGGACTAAACAATACTTTAGGCTTCTTATGTTGGATATTACTTAGATGATAGAAATTAAAAAATTATTAATGCCCTTATTGCTTGCAGCAGTAGTAATGAGTAACGCCAATGCTGATTCCAGCAAAACGCCTGAAATTACAACAGCAAACGCAGAATTTGTTTACAAATACTTGTTAGGTGAAATTGCGGGACAACGCGGCGATTTAACACTTGCAAGCCAATTGTTTCTCGATTTAGCAAAACAGACGCGTGATCCGCGCCTTGCTGAGCGTGCCGCGAGGTCTGCAGCCTATGCTAGACAGCAACGTTTAGCATTAGATGCGGCAGTTCTTTGGGCAGAATTAGATCCAGAATCATTAGAAGCTCAGCAAGCATCTAGTCAAATGTTAATTGCATCTGGCGATGTGCAAAGTGCTATTCCATACATTAAAAAGCTACTGTCTAAAGACACCATGCGTGCAGAAGGTTTTTTAACTATTAATGACTTACTGGGCCATTTAAACGATAAGCAAGAGACATATGCCATTATTAAAGAACTTGCACAACCTTATCCTCAATCGGCTGAAGCACAATTTGCATTAGCAAGAGCCGCTTGGTTAGCTAAGGATATTGGAGCTTCTAAAGCAGCTCTATCTAAAGCAAATGAATTAAATCCTGGCTGGGAACCAAGCGCAATTATGCAAGGCCAAATTATTGCGACTGAATCGCCTGAAAATGCTGTTAATTTTTATAAAACCTTTCTTAATAGTCACCCAGATGCCAACAAAGTCCGTATGGACTATGCAAAACTATTGGTCAGCTTAAAACGACATAAAGAAGCCAAACCAGAATTTATTAAATTAGCTGATAGCGCTAAAGACAATCCGGATACCAGTGCCGTTGTTGGTCTTTTATCATTAGAGGCAAATGAGTTAGAAATGGCAGAAAAGTATCTTCAACAAGCACTTGACAATGGCTTTGAGGATAGAGAGCAACTTTATATTTATTTAGGCAGGGCTGAAGAACTCAAGAAAAATGATACCCAAGCATTACATTGGTACGATCAAGTGCCAGTAAACAACAATCACTATTTAGAAGCTAAGTTTTCTACAGCCAACGTTATTGCTCGTACAAAAGGGCTTGATGCTGCTATTGAAATGTTAGACAACCTTGATGAGCTCAACATTGAACAAAGACTTGCTGTGGTTCAAGCTGAATCTGCGATGCTTGCACAAGCAAACCGCCACGAAGATGCATATGAGCTGATTAAAAAAACAGTGAACACTGTTCCTAACACACCGCAGCTTATTTATGACTATGCTATGGCAGCTGAACGTGTGGGCAAACTCGACGTGATGGAAACTGAGTTACGTAAGGTGATTCAATTACAGCCAGACTATGCTGCTGCTTATAATGCATTAGGCTACTCATTTGCGGATCGCAATATTAACTTAACAGAAGCTAAAACCTTGATTGAAACAGCGCTTAAACTTTCGCCAGGTGACCACTACATTCTCGATAGTTTAGGTTGGGTAGAATATCGTTTAGGTAATTATGCAGTGGCAATCGATCATTTGCGAAAAGCGCATAATATTCAACCTGACCCCGAAATTTCTGCACATCTGGGCGAAGTCTTATGGAAGCAGGGATTACAAGAAGAAGCTAAAAAAATATGGGATAACGCGTTAAAAGATTTCCCAGACAATAATATATTGGTCAGCACCAGCAATAGATTTAAACTCTAACCAATCTGACATTTAGTTAATATGCGAAAAACTTTGATCTGCATGCGTTTCGCATGGTTAATAATTGTATTTATTCTCAGCGGCTGTGCAACTATATCAGATTCACCCTCAGCAAAGATCGCATCAAAGCCATCTGATTTACATAAGCTGCATATGGCAAACCTCCGTCAAATTAAGCAATTTTCAATCAAAGGTAGAATTGGGGTGATTACGCAGCCCAAAAACTTTACGGCAAAAATGTTATGGCAACACCTGCCCGAAACTGACAATATTGATATTTACTCACCTTTGGGTTCAAAAGTTGCCAATATTACTAAGACCTCAAAACAGGTATCACTGACAGATAACAAACAAAAGGTACTCTATGCAGAAGATGCAGAAACCTTAACAAGAGAGCATTTAGGCTTTAGCTTGCCGCTTTCAGGTCTAAGTTATTGGGCAATTGGGAAACCAAATCACAATAGTATTGCAGAAATGGTTACTTGGGATCAATATGGTAGAATAGATAAAATCATACAAGAAGCTTGGAATATTGAATATAAAGACTATGTTGATTTTGAAGGTTATTTATTACCAAAAAAAATCACGCTAACGAATGAGAAGATTACATTAAAGTTGATTGTAGACGAGTGGTCCAACCTTGCATCACAACTGCCAGACGTCACAATTAAGCAGTAGCGCGACCATAAGCATGTCTGATACCCATCAATACCCAGCCCCAGCAAAGATAAATCTTTTTTTACACGTTATTGGCCAGCGCTCTGATGGTTACCATAACCTACAAACAGCATTTCAATTATTAGATTATCACGATACGATTTCTTTAAAAGTCAATAAAAGTGGGATTATAAAGCGAACAACATTGATTGAAGGGGTTAATGCCTCAGATGATTTGTGCGTAAAAGCAGCTCTAGCTTTACAACAATTCTCAGGATGTAGTGATGGTGTAGAAATTGAACTCGTCAAACGCATCCCTATGGGGGGTGGTTTGGGTGGAGGCAGTTCAGACGCAGCAACCACAATGCTTGCATTGAATCACTTGTGGGAACTTAATTTAAGTCGAAAAGAATTAATCGAAATTGGATTAACGCTCGGTGCGGATGTCCCTTTTTTCATTTATGGTCAAAGTGCATGGGCTGAAGGCATTGGAGAGCAATTATCCCCGTTAAAACTACCAGATCACTACTATATTGTTCTCACCCCAGATGTACATGTATCAACAGCTAAAATATTTGCCAATTCTAGATTGACAAAAGACACGAAACCATTGAAAATAGCGGACTTTTCAAATGGTGAAAGTTCTAAACAGTTTAGAAACGACCTTGAAAAAGTAGTTTGTGAAGAATATACAGCAGTTGCAACAGCACTCGCATGGCTTAAACAGTATGGCCATGGCAAAATGAGTGGCTCAGGTGCATCTGTATTTGTAGCAGTTGATTCACTGGCAAAGGCAAAGGCAATTTTTGCTAAAAAACCACATAATATCAACGGTTTTATTGCAAAGAGCTTAAGTCATCACCCTTTGTATGAATTAGCAAAGTAAAGTTTTTTGGGGAGTCGCCAAGCTGGTTAAGGCACAGGGTTTTGATCCCTGCATGCGAAGGTTCGAATCCTTCCTCCTCAGCCAATATTTAATAGCTTAAGCGTGTAGATTAATCCAATTTACACGCTTTTCAATTTTATAAGGATGCATGTGTCTACTACTAGCAACATGATGGTATTTACTGGAAATGCGAATCCACTTTTAGCGCAAGAAGTTGCGAATACTTTAGGGATTCATTTAGGTCGTGCAGATGTTGGTCGCTTTTCAGATGGTGAAATCATGCTTGAAATTCTCGAGAATGTGCGTGGTCGAGACGTATTTGTTTTACAATCAACAAGCCATCCAAATAATGATAATCTAATGGAAGTGATGGTGATGGTAGATGCACTTCGCAGATCTTCAGCAGGCCGTATAACAGCAGCCATACCATATTTAGGCTATTCTAGACAAGATCGTCGTCCGCGTTCAGCGCGTGTCGCCATTACTGCAAAAGTAGTTGCCAACATGCTGACTAGTGTTGGTGTTAATCGTCTTTTGACGATGGACTTACATTCAGATCAAATTCAAGGTTTTTTTGATATACCAGTAGACAATATCTATGCAACCTCTATTTTGCTAGATGATTTAAAGAAACAGAACTATGAGAATTTAGTGGTTGTTTCTCCCGATATCGGCGGTGTTGTACGTGCTCGTGCTGCAGCAAAACAATTAGATTCTGACCTGGCCATTATCGACAAACGTCGACCAAAACCAAACGTTGCAAAAGTAATGAATATTATTGGTGATGTGGAAGGCAGAACTTGTGTCATCATGGATGATATGGTCGATACTGCAAATACATTATGTGAAGCTGCGTCAGCATTAAAAGAACAAGGTGCGAAAAAAGTTGTTGCTTATGCAACACATCCAGTTCTTTCTGGCACAGCCGCTGATCGAATTGCAAACTCAGAGCTTGATGAATTAGTCGTTACAAATACGATTACATTAAGTGAACCATCAAAAGCTTGTAAAAAAATACGTCAACTAAGCGCAGCAGTTTTATTGGCTGAAACAATACGCAGAATAAGTAAAGAAGACTCTGTATCTTCTTTATTTATGGATTAATAAATAAGTTCCCTGCTATCTGGTCGCGGTTAGCAGATTTTAAAGTAGTACCAATAAGGAGTAGTAAAATGAGTATTAATATTAAAGCAACCAAACGTGACGTCAGAGGTACGAGTGCGAGCCGCCGCCTACGTCGCGCTGGCATTGTACCCGGCGTAGTTTATGGCGGTCCTGAAGCAGCTCAAGCGTTAGAGTTCGATCATAAAGCATTGTTTATGGAGTTTCGTCATGAAGCTTTCCACGCTTCAATCTTAAGTCTAGAAGTAGACGGTAAAAAGGAAGATGTGTTGTTGCGTGATTATCAATTACACCCAGTGCGCAATACAATTCAACACGTTGATTTTCAACGTGTTTCTACTACTGAAAAAATTCACGTTAAAGTCCCATTCCACTTTATAAATGAAGATACTTGCCCAGGCGTTAAAACTGGTGGGGGTAACGTAGGTCATATCTTAAATGAAGCAGAAGTAAGCTGCTTAGCAAAAGATTTGCCAGAGTTTATTGAAGTAGACTTAGGTAAACTTGAAGTTGGTGAATCTATCCACTTATCAGAAATTACATTGCCAAAAGGTGTTGAGTTTGTTCAATTAGCACACGGTGCTGACCCAGCGGTAAGTTCTGTCAACAAACCACGCGGTGGAGCTGTTGAAGAAACATCTGCTGCTCCATCAACTGCAACAAGTGCAGATGACGCAGCTGAAGGTGACTCAGAGTAAACAATAAGCAGTAAAATAACGCGTGTTCTAGTAATAGAACGCGCGTTTTTTATTTATAGCGAATACATGTACAAATGACAGCAAACATCAAACTTTTTGCAGGGCTCGGCAACCCAGGAGATCGATATATAGCGACCCGTCATAATGCTGGTTTTTGGTGGATTGATTTAATTGCAGCCCAAACGAATAGCCAACTTAAATTAGATGCAAAAATGTTTGGTGAAGTTGGCAAGCTTAATCTTCATGATGATGTATGGCTACTTAAACCTACAACATATATGAATGCCAGTGGAAAATCAGTAGCCGCTTTGGCAAATTATTTCAAAATTATGCCAGAAGAAATCATGATTATTCATGACGAGCTGGACTTACCAGCTGGACAAAGCAAGTTAAAATACGGAGGTGGACATGGCGGACACAATGGTTTAAGGGATATCCATGCCGCTTTGGGTACGCCAAACTACTGGCGTTTAAGAATCGGGATTGATCATCCTGGACAAAAGCATGAAGTTGTTAATTACGTGTTAAAAGCGCCAACCAAAGCGGAACAAAAAGCTATCGATGACAGCATTGATGACAGTAGCAAAGTATTAAACGAACTAGTTAGCGGTAAATTTGAGCAAGCAATGTTAAAATTGCACACCAAAAAATAGCCAGAATTTTTGATTAAAGACAGCGCAATATATGTGCAAATGATGATAGGAATAGCATGCAGTGTGGGATCGTAGGTCTACCAAACGTAGGCAAGTCAACTTTATTTAATGCCATAACCAAAGCAGGCATTGCAGCAGAAAACTACCCTTTTTGTACAATTGAGCCTAATATTGGTATCGTTGAAGTGCCAGACCCACGCCTTCAACCCATAATTGACCTTGTAAATCCAGAGCGTACTTTGCCCGCAACAGTTGAAATGGTTGATATTGCAGGTATTGTAGAAGGCGCATCAAAAGGTGAAGGCTTAGGTAATAAATTTTTAGCTAATATCCGCGAAACAGATGCTATCGCCCATGTAGTGCGTTGCTTTGATGATGGAAACGTAGTCCATGTGGCGGGGAAAGTTGATCCACTATCTGATATTGAAGTCATCAATACAGAACTTGCGTTAGCTGATTTAGAAACCATCGAGAAAACACTTCACCGAGAGGCAAAAAAAGCTAAATCAGGTGATAAGGATGCTATTGCATTAATCGACCTTTGTGAAAAAGTACAAGCACATCTTAATCAAGGTCAAGCCGTCCGTACAATGGGTTTAGATGCAGATCAAATGAAGTTAATTAAACCACTGTGCTTAATCACTGTTAAACCAGTTCTATATATTGCAAATGTTGATGAGGCTGGTTTTGAAAAGAACCCTTACCTAGACAAAGTCATGGCGCTAGGGCAAAAGGAAAATGCACCAGTGGTTTGCATTTGCGCCAAAATTGAAGCAGAAATTTCTGAACTTGAAGAAGAAGACAAAGCAATATTCTTAGAGGAGCTAGGTCAAGAAGAACCTGGCCTTAACCGTGTTATTCGTGCTGCATATAATTTATTAGGCCTACAAACTTACTTTACTGCAGGTGTACATGAAGTTCGTGCATGGAC
>CAYGSH010000018.1:0-9803 GCA_964352515.1 uncultured Methylophilaceae bacterium
GAGGGATTCGAACCCTCGATAGAGTTGCCCCTATACCACCTTTCCAGGGTGGCGCTTTCGACCACTCAGCCATCTCTCCGTTTTGGTTGGCAAAAACTGGAGGGGATTATAGCTGATGCCATAAAATTAAACAAAAAGAAAAACCTATGAAGTTCAATAGCGTTAAATTTGCTTAGGCCTAAGCATATAGGTATTTACTTTGCCCTTCCCTTTTACTTGCACTTGTTTTCGCATTTCAAGGCTAAAATGATTCTTGACTAAAGCATGAGTTGCAGCACTTAGTTGAATGCTGTTTGTTAGTGCTGTTTGTTCCATTCGGCTTGCCATATTTACTGGATCACCCCATATATCATAAGCAAATTTTGATGTGCCAATCACACCAGCCACAACTGGTCCGGTACTAATACCAATGCGCATTTGTAAAGCATACCCGGCACTCTGATTAAAGTCTGCAAGTGCATCAAACATTTCTATTGCTAATTTAGTTACGATGATGGCATGTTGATCTAGATCTGTTGGTGCCCCACCGATAACCATATAACCATCTCCAATTGTTTTAATTTTTTCCAGACCATGTTTTTCAGCTAATTGATCAAATCGCGAAAATAATTGACTCAGCATTTCAACCAACTCCGTTGGAGAAATTGAGGCGGTTAATTTTGTAAATCCAGCAATATCGGCAAATAAAACCGTGACAGATTCATGACTATCAGCAATTCGCATATCATTGTCTTTGAGACGATTAGCAATTGACTGAGGCAACACGTTAAGCAACAACTTTTCTGACCGGATTTGCTCAATCGCCAACTCTTGCAATGTACGCTCTTTTTGGCTTTGAAAGTAACGCATCACTGCATATAAAATACATGTTGTTCCCATGATATTCATTAAAAAGAATGCGTCTTTAATATGTGCGGGAATTGGCAAAGAGTTGCCAGCAAACTGATCATTCAGAAACCATGAGACTGCCGCTAAAGCAGCAAACAAAATAAACCATGATGTAGATTGACGCGTACCTAATATCATCAGCGCACCAATAGGTGACAATATAGCCCAAATGGCAATGCCACTTGATGCTTCATAGCCGCCAATAACCCATTGCATAAAGAAGGGCATGACCAGCAGCATAATCAGTTGTGTAAAAGTGAAGTACTCAAACTTTTTATACCGATAGAAAATCAGCAAACTAACATAAGAAACAATAATATAAACATAAGGAAAAAGGGCCATTAAGGCGTAACCTTCACCTAAACCAGAAAGTGTATAAATCCAGAAAATAGAAACAAGACTTTCCGCGAACACTAAAATGGATAAAATCGCTTTGCTTAAGAACGAATCTGTTGGTCGACTTAAGCTAGTCCAAAATGCTCTTGTTGTCACCGCAAATTTTGGTTTTGATTGCGCCATCATCTAAAATTATCCATGCAGTTATATTTGTTTTAATTTAGCAATCCATAAACTATATCGCATGCATACAATATTCGCTATCATTGCTTTAACAAAAAATAACAATATGGTTATATTCTTTATTGATTTATAACGAACTTAGGTTTATTGTCTTATGTTAGACATTTAATCAAAACCCTTTGTCAACAAAGCTTTATATTGATTAAACGTCTAAAAAGCAATAAATGATAAAACGAATTTGTTTATTGAGGTTACTCGAGTAGAAAACCTACATAATCACTAGAAAACCTAGAGGAGTTAGCATGAGTTTGGAGACACTAAAAGCACTTGGCGTTACAATCCCTTATAAAGAAAAATACGATAATTTTATTGGTGGCAAGTGGGTTTCGCCAGTAAAAGGTGAATATTTTGATGTTATTTCACCTATAACAGGTAAAAATTACACTAAAGCAGCGCGTTCAAGCGCAGAAGATGTTGAACTGGCTTTAGATGCAGCGCATGCAGCAGCTGATAAATGGGGGACAACGTCCACTACAGAACGCGCCAATATATTATTGAAAATTGCTGATCGTATTGAAGAAAATTTAGCTTTAATTGCAACAGCAGACACCATTGATAACGGAAAACCGATTCGCGAAACAATGAATGCGGATATTCCTTTAACAGTTGATCACTTCCGCTATTTTGCGGGTGCAATTCGAGCACAAGAAGGTGGTATTAGTGAGATTGATAATGACACAGTAGCCTATCACTTCCATGAACCATTAGGCGTTGTTGGTCAAATCATTCCTTGGAACTTCCCAATTTTGATGGCAGCTTGGAAATTAGCACCTGCATTAGCTGCTGGCAATTGTGTTGTATTAAAACCTGCAGAATTTACGCCTATCTCTATCTTAATCATGATTGAAGCCATTGCAGATTTATTACCGCCAGGCACAGTTAACATTGTGAATGGTTATGGTCGTGAAGTGGGCGCACCTCTAGCGAATAGCAAACGTATTGCCAAAATTGGCTTTACAGGCTCAACAGCAACTGGTCGTGCAATTGCAGGCGCAGCAGCAAGTAATTTAATTCCTGCTACTTTAGAGCTAGGTGGTAAATCACCTAATGTATTCTTTGCTGATATTATGGATGAAGATGATGCGTTCTTTGATAAGGCAATTGAAGGCTTAGTATTATTTGCATTCAACCAAGGTGAGGTATGTACCTGCCCATCACGCGCGATCATTCAAGAATCAATTTATGACAAATTTATGGAGCGTGTTTTAGAGCGTGTTAAAGCGATTAAACAAGGTAATCCATTAGATCCAAATACCATGTTAGGTGCACAAGCATCGCAAGACCAGTTAAACAAAATCATGAACTACATTGATATTGGAAAACAAGAAGGTGCTGAGGTGCTAATTGGTGGTGAACGTAATATGCTTTCAGGTGATTTTGCTGAAGGTTACTATGTGAAGCCAACTTTATTAAAAGGTCATAATAAAATGCGTGTGTTCCAAGAAGAAATTTTTGGTCCAGTTTTAGCAGTAACTACCTTTAAAGATGAAGCTGATGCATTAGCTATTGCCAATGACACAATATTTGGTTTAGGTGCTGGTGTTTGGAGCCGTAATGGTACAACTGCATACCGTATGGGTCGTGGTATTAAAGCGGGTCGTGTCTGGACTAACTGTTACCATGCATACCCTGCACATGCTGCATTTGGTGGTTACAAAGAGTCTGGTATTGGCCGTGAAAACCATAAAATGATGTTAGATCACTACCAACAAACTAAAAACCTATTAGTTAGCTACAACCCAAATAAATTAGGTTTCTTCTAGTTGTTTAGGTTTGTCATTATTTAGGTAAAATAAAAGGGCGATAATATCGCCCTTTTATTATTTAAACGCAAAGGAATGAAAATGATTGCTGAACGTGTATCTGCAACTGAATCGGCAAAAGAATTGATTCGTAAACTTTCTGCAGAACATGGTGAAATTGCATTTTTACAATCTGGTGGTTGCTGCGAAGGCAGCGGACCGCTTTGTATGCCTGCCAATGAAATGCGACCAAGTTCGATGGATGTTATATTAGGAAGCCTTGAAGGGGCAAAATTTTATATGAGTGACAGCCATTACTCTTTTGCTGAAAACATGCACACAATATTAGATGCTGTACCTGGCTCCAGTGGCTCATTTTCACTTGACTGTGGGACAGGAATGGCATTTATTACCCGTGGCAGGCTTTATACTGACGAAGAGTTAGCTTATTTAGAAAAAAACCCAGCTAAACGCTGCGGTTATTGAGTAAGTTATTGTAAAATACACGCGGCGGGTCTCCTCGCATTGTAAAGTAGCCAACCTGGTCAGATGCGGAAGCAAGCAGCCACAACTATTGCGCAAGTGCCGAGGGTAAGGCTCGCCACTTTTCTTTTAAGCACACTGTTACCCTCATGCATTTATCAGCTAAAATAGTGTTATGTCACATCAAGTTCTAGCGCGGAAATGGCGCCCAAAATCATTTGAAACATTAGTTGGTCAACCACATGTTGTCCGTGCGTTAAGTAATGCGCTAGATCAAAAAAGAATTCATCACGCTTATTTATTTACTGGCACTCGTGGTGTGGGCAAGACAACCCTTGCACGAATTATTGCAAAATCATTAAACTGCGAAACAGGCATTACAGCAAAACCATGCGGGGTATGCCATGCATGTACGGAAATAGATAAAGGCCGTTTTGTAGACTTATTAGAAGTTGATGCTGCCAGCAACACTCAAGTGGATGCGATGCGTGAGCTTTTAGAAAATGCGCAATATGCGCCAACGGTTGGTCGTTTTAAAGTGTACATTATCGATGAAGTGCATATGCTCTCTAAAAGTGCATTTAATGCCATGCTTAAAACGTTAGAAGAGCCCCCTGAGCATGTTAAATTTATTTTAGCCACTACAGATCCCCAAAAAGTACCGGTTACGGTGTTATCACGTTGTTTGCAGTTTAATTTACGTCAAATTGCTAGTGCGACTATTCTTGAACATTTAAAACATATCTTAGAGCAAGAAAATATTCCTTACGAAATACCTGGATTACAGCTAATCGCTAGAGCGGCAGAAGGCAGTATGCGTGATGCACTTTCGTTGACAGATCAAGCAATTGCTTACGGTAATCAAGCTATTAATGAGGCCGATGTTAGAGGTATGCTTGGCGCAATTGATCAAACCTACTTGATTGAAATCATCCAAGCTATAGTGGAAGAAAATGGTGCTAAGCTGATTGAAGTAGCAAAAGACATGGAAGCGCGTAGCATCTCATTTGAAGCTGCACTGAATGATTTAGCAAAATTACTCCATCAAGTGGCGATTGCACAAGCTGTCCCTAATAGTATCAGTCATGATTTATCAGAAAAAGATGCGCTATTAGATTTAGCACAAACAATATCAGCTGATAAACTTCAACTTTATTATCAAATTGCATTACTTGGTGGCAGAGATATCAGTTTAGCGCCCGACGAATATGCTGGCTTTACAATGTCTTTACTCCGTATGCTTGCATTTTCACCGACAGAATCAATTTCTGCTCAAAAAAAAAATAATATAACGACTGTACAAAACTCTTTAGCAAAACAATCAGCAACGACTGCATTAGAAAATGCCGCATCAAATCAAAATATAAACAATCGCAATCAAAGTAATCTTAGTGAAGTAGATAAGATTGATACTAACAACTTAGATTCAACTATTGTAGATAAAACGCAAATAAGAGTAAAAGATACAAACGATGTAGCATCACGTGCATTTGATGGCAATTGGCGCAATTTAATTGAAAATCATTTAAAACTTGGAATCGCACGCGCTTTAGCACAACACTGTGAAATGTGCGCTTATGATGACAACAGCATTACACTGCGTGTAGCTGAACAACAAAAACATTTAGTGAGCGCAACTTATAAAGAAAAATTATCGACAGCAATCAACACTCACTTTGGTCAGAACATTCAATTAAATTTCACTATTGAAAGTGAAGCTAATACGCCAGCAAAACAACAAGCTGAAGAAAAAGCAGTTGTTCAGTCAACTGCCGAAGAGGCCATTATGAATGATCAATTTGTTCAAGCTTTAATACAAAACTTTGATGCAAAAATTATTCCAAATAGTATAAAACCCACAAATTAAAGGAGAATGGTATGAAGGGTGGTATGGGCAATATGATGAAGCAAGCACAAATGATGCAAGCAAATATGCAAAAAGCACAAGCTGAACTTGCCAATATAGAAGTTGAAGGTGTTGCAAGCAACGGATTAGTGAAAGTAACCATGACATGCCGTAATGAAGTGCGACGTGTAGAAATTGATGACAGTGTTATGGATGATAAAGAAACATTAGAAGATTTATTAGTGATTGCATTAAAAGACGCCAACCAAAAGGCTGAGGAAACCAGTACAGCTCGAATGAGTAGCCTAATGCCCGCTGGGATGAAACTTCCTTTTTAAATTGACGCTATAGTGAAAAATCCACCTGCATTAGAGCATCTTATTCAATCATTACGATGCTTACCAGGCGTTGGGCCAAAATCAGCTCTTCGTATGGCATACTATCTATTACAACGTGATAGAAAAGGCGCAAATTCACTTGCTCACGCCTTGAGCGATGCATTAGAAACAGTTGGTCACTGTCAGCTTTGTAATAATTTTAGTGAGCAGCCAACATGTCACACCTGTAACGCTGATAAAAGAGATAACTCACTATTATGTGTCGTAGAAATGCCTACTGATGTCATGATGTTGGAGCAGACTCAATCATATGATGGCCTTTATTTTGTACTAATGGGACGACTATCACCATTAGATGGTGTGGGACCAAAAGAAATTCATTTAGATAAGCTGATAAAACGTGCACAAGACGGTACCGTGAAAGAGGTCATTCTTGCCACCAACTACACCGTAGAGGGAGAGGCAACAGCGCACTACATTATAGAGCTATTGAAAGCACGCAATATTAAAGTAAGCCGCATTGCTCGTGGTTTACCAATGGGTGGTGAAATTGAGTATGTTGATAGCGGCACACTTGCGCAAGCAATTGTTGAACGAAAAAGTATTCGTTAAATAAACGTCAAAATCTCTTGTGGAGTTGTAATACTATAGTCAGCACCCCACTCTTCTGGTTTATCAGCTTGGTCAATGTAGCCATACATAGCAACAATGGTTTTCATTCCTGCCGCTTTGCCTGCCTGAATGTCACGCTCTGCATCCCCTACATAAAGACATTGCTCAGGTTGTAAATTTGCACGTTCACATGCTAACAATAAGGTTTCTGGTGATGGTTTTGGTTTTGGCGCATCATCACCGCTAATGACACAAGCGGCTTCCTGATGCAGCCCTAAATGAAACACCAGTGGATTGGTAAAACGGCCTGGCTTATTTGTAACAATGCCCCAACTAAGCCCTTTTTCTATAATCTTATCGAGTGTTAATCGCATACCATCAAATAATAAAGGGCTTCTAGTCAATACACTTTCATATAGATTCAAATACTCATCTTTCATGACAGTAAAATGCGTATCATTAGGGTGAATATTAAAACCTAATCCTAGCAAACCTTTTGATCCATGTGAGGCAAAAGGCCTTATTTCAGCATCAGATAATGTGGGCTTGCCATGATGTTGTAATTGTAAATTGAGTGCATATCCTAAATCTGGCGCTGTATCAACTAAAGTGCCATCTAAATCAAACAGTATCGCTGACACCATTTATGCAGATGCTTTCATAGTATGCATCAAATAATTGACTGAAATATCATGATCTAACCAATAATGGCGCGTCAATGGGTTATAACTCATCCCTGTTTGATCTTGTAACAAAAGATCATTGTCTCTTATCCATCTCGCTAACTCAGATGGCTTAATAAATTTTGCATAATCATGCGTTCCTTTTGGAAGTAGATTAAGAATATACTCTGCACCTAATACTGCAAAAGCATACGCTTTAGCGTTGCGATTAATCGTAGAAAAAAATACGTGACCATTTGGTTTCACTAACTTAGCACAAGCTTCCACAATACTGACTGGATTTGGTACATGTTCTAACATTTCTAAACAAGTGATAACATCATATCTAACTGCCTCTTTTTCAGCTAACGCTTCAACTGCAATTAAACGATAATCAATGTCAGTTCCACTTTCTAAGCTATGCAATTGTGCAACCTTTAATGCCCTTTCACCAAGGTCAATTCCTACTACCTTTGCTCCCTTTTCAGCCATGGATTCAGACAAAATACCACCCCCGCAACCAACATCTAATACAAGTTTTCCTTTAAGTGAAACTGCATTATTTATATAATTTAATCTAAGCGGATTAATATCATGCAATGGTTTAAATTCACTGTTTTTATCCCACCACTTATGTGCTAAATCATTGAATTTATTAAGTTCAGCTGCATCTGCATTCATTGTTTTGGTCATGTAAACTCACTTACTTTCGGTTGCCATTTGGATACGATTGCTTTCAATTCACGTGGTTCTATTCCACTAAATACCGCTGGGCTATCTGTTGGTTTATGGTAGCGCAACTCACCAGCCACCCAAACGTGACTAACATGCTCTCGACCGGCCACATACACTAAGTGCGATATTGGGTTAAAACAAGGCTGCATTTCAATGTCAGAAATTCTAATTGCGGTTAAATCTGCTAATTTTCCAACTTCAATTGAACCAATTTTATCATCTAAACCTAATGCTTTAGCGCCATTTATAGTGGCCATCTCTAAAGCCGTATAAGCTGGGAGAACCGTTGCATCACCACTTACTCCTTTGGCTAACAGTGCTGCAAGCCTCACTTCTGTTAAAATATCTAATCGATTATTACTTGAAGCACCATCAGTCCCCAAACCAACATTAATATTGTATTGAATATACTGGCTAATCGGTGCAATACCACTAGCAAGTTTCAAATTAGAGCTTGGGCAATGTGCAATACTGCAGGCATAATCTGCAAGCATTTTCATTTCATAATCTTCCATATAAACACAATGTGCAAAAGTCATGTTTGGACCTGTAAAGTCCAAATTTGCCAATCGTGACAATGGACGCAAACCATAATTTTGCTCACTATCTACAATTTCTTTTTGCGTTTCATGTAGGTGTGTATGAATACTAAGATTCAATTGATTTGCTAAAGTTGCAATACGTTCAAATGTACTGTCAGATACGGTATATGGCGCATGTGGTGCAAAGCTAAAACTCACTAAAGATTGGTCTCTTAGACTATCACGAACATCTAAACCTTTTTTTATGTAGTCATCTGCATTAGATGCATATTGCGTTGGGAACTCAATCACAACTAATCCAATATTGGCTCGCATACCCATTTGAATAGTGGCTTCAGCCGTGGCTGCTGGATAAAAATACATGTCGTTAAATGTTGTAATTCCACCTGCCAACATTTCTGCTGCGGCTAAAACTGTTCCGTCATAAACAAAACTAGGCGATACTAATTTTGATTCTGCCGGCCAAATATGTTTTTCTAACCATGGTGTTAGTGAAACACCATCCGCTAAACCTCGCATAAGGCTCATTGCAGCATGCGTATGTAAATTAATTAGGCCTGGCATTAAGACATGATCCAACAATTGGATGGTTTCATCAGCTTGAAAACGATTATAGACTTCAGCGATAGGACAAATACAAATAATTTCCTCGCCATTAATGACTACTGCATGTTGTTCAAGCAACATTTGACTGGGTACTACAGGATAAACCCAGCGTGCTTCAATAATTAAATTAACAGATTCTTTCATTCAACTATTATATCTTTTAAATAATGACTCTATAAAAAAAGCCTCGCAGATGCGAGGCTTTTTTATTCCAAATAAGCAGTCTAACTATTGACAGCCAGATACTTCATAATGCTCTGTTAGAATTTCAACACGTCTATTTGGTGCTAAACACTCAATTAAAGCTTTTCTATTTTTGATACCTTCACATGCCACCACAGGCACTGCTTCACCACGCCCTGTTGTTGTGATTTTTGAGCTATCAACACCTTTGGTTACTAAATATTCACCAACCATCTTCGCACGACGCTCAGATAATTTTTGATTGTATTCATATGAACCAAGACGGTCAGTATGTCCGATTAATAAAACTAATTTGATATCTGGATGAGAAGTAATCTCTGCTGCGGCTTCATCAAGCGCTGCTTTACCAGTATCAGAAATAGCTGCTTTATCAAAAGCAAACAGTTTCTCAGAAGAAATAGTAATTGTATTTTTAGTTGGTACGCAAACTGGCGCTGGTTCTGCTACTGGCTCAGGTGCTGGTTCAGCAATAGGCATTGGAGCTGGCTCAGGTGCTGCCGCTGCAACCACTGGTGCAGCTGCACCAAATCTAACAAAACCACCTAAACTTAGAATGTTATTACCAA
>CAYGSH010000018.1:9903-32586 GCA_964352515.1 uncultured Methylophilaceae bacterium
AAGAAAGGACGGAACTTATCACGACTGAACATGTAAAGTGCATCTAGTTCTAAAGCTGTACTTTTGTAATCGCCACTCGCACCAGCTATACCTAAATCTTCATCAGTTGTTGTATAGCCTAAACGACCTTGTAAATCCCAGCTTTGGCTTAACTCTTTACCAATTGTCAAATATGGACCTACACCATTTCCAGCTTCTAGATCATTATCTGTATCCATGCCGGCAATACCAGCACCGCCGTACCAAGCACCACGATACATATCTTCTGCTGAAGCAGAAACCGCTGTTAAACTAAGAGTTGCCGCTACAGCAAGACCAACCAACTTTTTATTCATTCTTTAAGCTCCTCAATTAGCTGCCAAAGCAGCACTTTTTAAACATACATACCAAACTATACTTAATTGGGGCTAAATATGCAAACCTCACCCCGTTACAACTTCATTAACAATCAATTGCTTGTTGTAGTTTAACAACAATTGATTTACCTCAATTACTTTAAGCTCTTCTAAATCACAAATACGGTTATTTCCATGACAAACACCACCGCGCATTCCAATGAAATCAGGTCGATAATGCAACAGTTGTTTTATATGTATCATATTTATTGACCCTGCTAATCCTGATACTAAATCCAGACTTTTACATAACGCTATAAAAGAACTTAATGCTTTTGTTGTTTGAATATCAAGCAAACTATGACTTTTAGTTTGGGTATCTAACATGGCACCATAGAAACCTAATTCTGATATTTTTTGCACAAGCTTAGAATCTATTTCTTTCTCTGCAAAAAAAACTGCAACTAGCCTAATTCCTCGCGTTGTTAGCCCCTTCATCTCTTTAATAAAAAGCGGGTTCTTAAATAAATCACTTACACTTATTTTTACAACATCTACACCCAAGTCAGCATAGCACTCAATACTCTTGACCAAATCGGCAACACATGTATGCAACTCTCCGACAGTTGCGCTCGTCAATGCATTACTACCTTTTAGCCTCGCCAAGATCTGACTCACTGTTTCAGGGGTCAATGCCCCTAATGCTCCATTGTCAGGATCTTTTAAATCTATAACATTTACGCCAGCATACCTAGCGATTAAGGCTTCTTCTACATTTTTAACACTTATTAACAATTGTGTCATTGTGCATTTTCTTTAAAGTAGGTATTTATTTTATCAGTCAACCACCCCCATGCTTCCAGCTCTCTTTGCCCAGCCGTTTTATCAATAGCAATTTGTAAATACGTTTGCTCAGAACGAATTTTTTCAGGCGTTAGCATATGTAGACGGCTTGTTAATACCGCCAGCTCAATTACGGCCGCCTGCGCACGATTAAACCCCTTAAAATCATCGTGATGTTGCTTATTGATCTGTTGCATGACCAGTTTAGGACGCACATCATCTTCTTGGAAATCTATTAATTTTAATTCAACATGGTTCAAACAACTCTCTAATCGGTATCCATTTCGATTCTCTAGCTTACACAACTGCCATGACTGCCTTTGTGTTAATGCGCCAGCAAAAACACGAACGTCATCCGTCAAATTCATTGTTGCTGCTTTAGTTTCTAAAATATTATTGAGTGTTTTTGAGGGCTTATAAGGTGAAATGATAATGTTTTCATTCACATACTGAATGCCAAATGGCGTAACATGAGGCTCATTTTTTTCATTTGTAGAAATTATAATTGTTTCAAGTATCATGGCTTGAGTCGTTTCTTTTCTGCCAGTGAGGCCTCGCGATGTTGTTGCTTATTCTGCTTGCTTTTTTCAAGATTAATTCCCCAATCAAGCTCTTCATCTTGAACATAACGCTTTTTTAATTGCCAAGCTATTTGCGCTCGACCCAACTCAACGCCTAAATAAAAGGCGTGTGAGGCATCATCATGAACATCTAATGTTGGATAAAATGCAAACGGGTCAATTTCCATTTGATGTCCATCACGATTAAAGACATGAACACCTGATTCAGTGACCATAATTCTAAAGCTTGGATCCTTTATTTCTTTGGCAATTTCTTTTACTTCATCTGCACTATATGGGAAAGGTTTTCTATCATGCAAGCCTAGGAGATGATTGCCATAGCCACGTGGCAAACGATTGTCTTCTTTGGCACGATACATCACTCTTCTTGCTCTATCCGCTTCAGCAATTGCATTGATTGCATGAGGGCTAACAGATGTAGCTAAAACAGCATTAATATTCATTTCACTAATTAAGCCAAACAGCATTGCATTGATGCCCGTGGTATCTGCATCAGTCAACTCGGTTAAGTTTCCAACCCCCATCATGATTTGAATATTAGGATATTTTTTTCGCAACTGATGATAACGGACAATTGAATTAGCTAGCCCAAAATGAATAGGATCCAATATAGCATCTGCTAAAAATGCTTTATTACGTTTTAGACAATAATCAATTGCTCGATACAGCGATGCCATATTCCCTGGGTTTGCTGGAATTAAAATTGGTGTTGAAGAAACTTCATCCGCCACCCATAATGTTTTTTCTGTGAGGCTTAATAGATAATCCGCTCCGGATTTTCCCGCTATTAATAGCTCTTCAGGTTGAATTGAGTCTACGCTGACTTCAAACCCATGCTCTTTAAGCATTTGAATGGCTTCGGCAAGATGTGGAAATGGTTTGTTAGGCAAACAACCTAAATCAATCACATTTGCGCCCTGAATTTTATAATTAGTAGCCTTTGATAAAATACCATCCAAAGTCAAATCTGGCGCATCAACAATTTCAGCAAAAATTTTTACGCTGTATTGCGTTAAGTCAGGCTTTACCCCTTGTTGGCCGAAATATTGCGGCAAATCTTTTAAGTCTTCAGGGCCTCTTTCAGCAGGTATGCCAAACTGGCGATGTAAAAGGCTCAAATCTCCCTGACACAATCCAGGCAATATCATTTTTTTTGCATCGCCCGTATTTTTTAACCTTTTTGCAATCAGTTCAGGCGTCATTAAAGCGGCAACCGATACGCCAATTTGTTCAATACGATATTTAAATTGTGGTACTTGAGTATTGGACTGAATGTTTTTCAACACTTTATCAAGGCTTTTCTCAGCCAATTTACCCGTTACAAAAAGTAGACTTTCAGCATCCATTTACTGGCCCATTTGATTGAGCTTGTTTTTAATAGAAAGGTGTAATGCTTCAACATCTGCAACGACTTTAGTCGATTCAAATAGCGAAAGCTTTTTAACATTATCTAAATCTATTTGACGTGGATATACTTTAACGATGTTGTCTTTTGGAGCTTCAGACTCTAACTCTGGTGACGTATCGCATGCGAACACAATCGTTTCAACACGTGTTTTACCTGCTTGTGCATATAGGTTAGTAACTAAACTATCCGAAAAACCATAAGCCATTTTAGCGATTGTATTTGAAGTGGCTGGTGCAACGACCAATGTATGATAATGGCCCTCATAAAAAAATTCTACAGGTACACTACTAGCTGTTTTATCTTGAAAAATTCGATGTCCCATAGCATCAAGCTCTGCTTGAAATCCATATTGTTTAATGATTTCAGCTGCAGCCCTACTTAAAAAGATATCAACCTCTTTTAAAGTGCTCAGAATTTGCAATGATTCCCGTAAAAAATGCCCTGATCCTGTTACTGCCCATGCTAAGCGTTTTTGCATCTACTTGAATTATCCACTAAATTTTTATGAGTTTTTAAGTTTAACTTAAGTCAAGCGCCAATTAAATCATTATTAATCGTCATAGTAACCCAAATGTGTAATTGACGATTGATATCCGTATACTATATGATGAATTTTTAGTTATTAAATTTAAAGAAAATAAGTTGAATCACTCAAAATATAAAGTTGGCGTAGTTGGCACTGGTTTTATCGCTCAGGGATTTTTAAGCTTAGTAAATGCCTCAAGAGACTTTGAAGTGTCTAAAATTTTAACACGCAGACCTATTGAAACAATCGATTGGGTCGCTTCTAAATATTTAACACAATCGTTAAACGAGTTAATCGATAATTGTGACATTGTTTTTGAGTGTTCAGGTGATGTTTATCATGCAACAGAAGCTATTTTAGCCGCAACAAAAGCTGGTCTTAAAGTAATCACTTTAGATGCCGAATTCCACGTCACAACTGGCTCCTATTTTACGCAACAAGGACACTATGTCACTGATGCAGATGGCGATCAGCCAGGATGTCTTGCTAGACTAAAAACTGAAATTGAAGGAATGGGTTTTAAACCGAAAGCTTATGTAAATATAAAAGGATTTATTAATTTAAATCCTGAAAAAAAAGAAATGCAATATTGGTCAGAACAACAAGGCATTCGAGAAGAGCAAGTAGTCTCCTTTACTGACGGATCAAAATTACAAATTGAGCAAGCGTTTGTCGCTAATGGATTGGGTGCAACAATCCCACCAGACGGTATGTTTGGTGCAAGAGTAGAAACATTAAATGATTTAGATTACTTAATCGATGCATCAGATGATGCTGGGTTACCTATTAGTGATTTCGTCCTGTGCAAAGGCGCACCACCTGGCGAGCTCATTGTTGCTGAAAGTGAAGAAGCAGACCGCTTAGGCAAATATATTGTTGGTCCAATGAAAACAACAAAAGGTAAAGGCTACATTCTGTTAAGACCATATCATTTATGTCACCTTGAAGTGCTCAATACAATGCGAAAAGCAATTGCGGGTGAGCCAATGCTTCTAAACAATTCTGCTAAACCGAGACTTACTGTTGCATCAGTTGCTAAACGCCCTATTAAGCAAGATGAAATCATTACAAGAGGAGCCGGTGGTTATGATGTCAGAGGTGTTGCTGTGCAATTAAATGATAACCTTGACGCAGTACCAATCTGCTTACTGAAAGATATAAAGGTCGTAAAAAATGTAGAGCCTGGCGAAATACTGCGATTTGAACACGTGGATTTTCCAACTTCAATCGCATTAGATATCTACCAAAAAATTATCACGAATTAAAATGCTAGCATTAATATTGCTAGTTCTCTATTAGATGTTATTTAATCAAACGGATGTTGAATCACAATCGTCTCATCGCGCTCTGGTCCAGTTGAAACAATTGCAATTGGCACACCACAAACAACTTCTAAACGCTTCAAATAATTTTGTGCATTTTTTGGAAGTGCATCCCAAGTTTTAGCCCCAAAAGTGCTTTCAGTCCAGCCAGGCATTGTTTCATATATTGGTTTACATCCAGCAACATCATCAGCGCCAACAGGTAATAAATCAATTTTTTGACCCTCTAACTCATACCCAGTACATATATTAATTGACTCAATTCCATCCATTACATCAAGTTTTGTAATACATAAGCCGGTTAAGCCATTTATCATGGCTGAGCGCCTTAATGCAGCTGCATCGAACCAACCACAACGGCGTTTGCGTTTAGTTACTGTGCCAAACTCTTGCCCTACTACTGACATTTGCGTACCTGGTGAACCTTCTGTTTCAATATCTAATTCGCTCGGGAAAGGACCACCTCCTACGCGTGTGGTATATGCTTTTGTGATACCTAACACGTAATGCAACATATTCGCACCAACACCAGTGCCTGCAGAGGCTTGGCCAGCAATACAATTGCTTGAAGTTACATATGGGTAAGTACCATGATCGATATCCAGCAATGTTCCCTGTGCACCTTCAAATAGCAATCTATCGCCTCTATTATAAGCAGCGTACAATTCAGCAGATATGTCAGCAACCATTGGTTTTAAGTGTGCTGATTGCTGCATGCTTTCATCTAACTGCTGCTGATAATCAACAGGTTTGGCACCTAGGTAGTTGGTTAATACAAAATTATGATAATCCATCACCTCAGTTAATTTATCAGCAAAGCGCTCTGGATAAAATAAGTCGTAGACTCTTAAGGCACGACGTGCCACTTTATCTTCATATGTTGGGCCAATACCTTTACCAGTAGTACCAATTTTCTTTTCAGCACTTCGTTTCGCTTCTCGCGCAATATCGATAGCTACATGGTGATTTAAAATAAGAGGGCAGCCAGGACTTACTTTTAAGCGGCTTTTAACTTCCAAACCATCACTTTCTAAAGTTTCAATTTCTTTTAGTAAATGTCCTACATCTAAAACAACACCATTACCGATATAACAGTTGACTCCAGCTCTTACTATGCCAGATGGAACAAGGTTTAATTTATAAACATGCTGCGCATCACCTTGTCCAACAACCAATGTGTGTCCGGCATTATGCCCACCCTGAAATCTCACGACGCCTTGTGCTTGGTCTGTTAACCAATCAACAATTTTACCTTTGCCCTCATCGCCCCATTGCGTTCCTACAACGACAACATTTTTACCTGTGTTTTTTACTGAATGATTTGTCATATTGATTTATTTAATATAATTTTATTGGGTTAATGGTAAAACTTGCCATTCACCATTGTGTTTCTCTAAAGTTCTGTCGCAATTGAGCTCATCAAGACTCGTCTTATCATTAGGCAATAATTGAATGACAATATGCCCATTTCTTCTCAATGATTCTATTTTTTCAACTAACGCATCATCATCTATAAATGGTGCAACAATGGCTTTATCCAAATGCGCTGAATTGAGTGCTGTTACAACACCACGCAAATCTAAGCTAAAGCCTGTGGCCGGTCGCGAACGCCCAAAAGCAATGCCGACTTCATCATATCGTCCGCCCAATGCCAAAGGTCCTGAATAACTTTGTGCATAAGCTGCAAAAACAATTCCGCTATGATAGTGGTAACCACGAAGTTCACTTAAATCAAATCCCAAATCTAAATTTAAATCTTCTAGCTTATTAGCAACAGCCTCTAAATCTGCTAATGCTTGCGTTATTTTTGGCAGTTTTGGTAACAAAGTTTTAGCTTTGATTAAAATACTCTTATCGCCATTTAAGTCAGTTAATGAAATTAATGCTTTTTTAATTGTTTCATCAAAACCAAATGTTAATTCAGCAACAAGGGTCTTGTCTTTGCTTAACAAGGCAGCGTGTAATTCATTCTCTAATTGTTGATTTACATTTGCAGCTTCGATTAAGCTTTCAAAAACACCAACATGGCTAAAATCTACATGTAGACTTTCTATGCCGATCAGCTTTAATGCTTTAATCATCAAACGCTGAATTTCAACATCACTCTCAACACTTGCATGACCAAACAGTTCAGCCCCTACTTGAAATGGTTCGCGCGTATGGGCAAGACCACTAGGTTTTGTTCTTAATACAGTTCCGGCATAACACAACCTTGAAACACCTTCGTGATTTAGCATATGGGCATCTATACGAGCTACTTGTGGTGTTGTATCTGCACGAACCCCCATCATACGGCCAGTTAGTTGATCAACGACTTTGAACGTTGCCGTATTTAATTTACTGCCAGTGCCTGTAATTAAAGATTCAACATATTCTAAAGTTGGTGGGATGACATACTGATATCCGTGGACCTTAAATAGATCCAATAGTTGTCTTCTCAACGTTTCAATACGTCCTGCCTCAGCAGGCATAACATCTTCAATAAACTCAGGGAGTAACCAATTTCGCATGCGGGTATTATACTTGTAAACGGAGAAAACAGCGTAAAACTAAAGTCGCATTATTTAGTGATTTAAAAACAATAAGAGCAATCCAATCACAACAGACATTAAACCAATAAAGCGTAATTGACCATCTTTTAAAGTAATCATGCGTTTAAACGTTTCACGCCAAGCTTGTGGCGCAACTAGTGGGAGTAAACCTTCAAGCACTAGCATCAATCCTAGTGCCGCAAAAAAAGTAACCTTCATATCTAATTTTTAACGCCACCAGAAGAACGTAAATATTTAAAGAAGTCGGAGTTTGGATCCAACACCATTACATCAGACTTACTATTTAAACTGTTTTTGTAAGCTTCAGTACTACGATAAAAGCCGTAAAATTCAGGACTTTTTCCATAAGCTTTTGCGTAAATTTCAGTTGCAATTGCATCACCATCACCCTTTGTTTTTTGAGCATCACGAAATGCTTCTGCAATAATGACTTCTTTTTGCTTATCTGCATCAGCGCGAATTTTCTCGGAAGCTGCTGCCCCTTCTGAACGAAGTTGGTTTGCAATTCTTTTACGCTCTGAGGTCATGCGATCAAAGACAGACTTACTAATTTCTTCTGAATAATCAACGCGCTTTAGTCTTACATCAACAATTCTTACACCAATTTGATTGGCTTCTTTATCAGCTTTTTCACGAAGATTATCCATAATTGCTGTTCTTTCACCAGCAATTACATCGCGAACTGTTCTTACACCAAACTCTGCTCTCAATCCAGCATTAATGACTTTAGCAAGACGATCCTCTGCGGCAGCTTCACCACCCTCTTTAATTGAAACATAGTATTTAGCTGGATCAATAATGCGCCACTTTACAAAAGAATCAACCAACATATACTTATTTTCACTTGTAATAAATTTGGCTGGTGCTTCACCATCTAGCGTCACGATCCGTTTATCAAAATATTTCACACTCTCAATAAATGGGAGTTTAAAATAAAGACCAGGTTCTTTTTTAGTATCAACAATTTGTCCTAGTCTAAACACCAATGCGAATTCACGTTGATCAACTGTAAATGCTGCCATACTCAACATAATAAGTAGCAATAAACCACTAATAAAAATCAATCCAATATTTTTCATATTTAGTTACTCTCTCTCACGGCTTCGCTGTAATGCTCGTGCATCATTTTTTGATGCCATTGATTCGCTATCACTTGCATTGCTAACTGAAGATTGCGTTGTGTTTTGACTTTGTGTCTGTCCACCCGTTACTTGCATCAGCTTATCTAACGGTAAATATAACAAGCTGTTGCTACCCTCTTTTTGATCCACAATAACTTTACTTACGTTTGATAATATTTGTTCCTGTGCTTCTAAAAATATCCTTTGGCGTGTCACAACTGGTGCTTTGACATACTCTGCATATATCTTCTCAAAACGATCTGCGTTACCTTTTGCTTCATTCTCAACTTTTAATTTGTAACCCTCAGCCTCTGCAATTAACCTTGAAGCATTGCCTCGAGCCTTTGGCACCACTGCATTTGCATACGCCTGACCTTCATTAATTTGGCGTTGATAATCTTGATTCGCTCTGTTGACGTCTTCAAATGCCTCTTGCACTGGCTCCGGAGGCAATGCAGATTGTAGTGATACGCTAGTGATATTAACGCCCGTTTTATAGAAATCTAGCAATGCTTGCATTTGCTCAGAAGTGTCTTGCAACCCTTTTTGCAACAAATCATCTAACTTATTTTTACCTACTACCTCACGAATTGCAGTCTCAGCAGCAGACATAACAGCATCATCTGTTGAACGATTATTGAATAAATAATCTTTTGCATTTTTCAAGTTATATTGCACTGCGAATTGTAATTCAATGATATTTTCATCCTCTGTCAGCATCAGCGCCTCAACAGGCACTTTCTGCTTAATACCATTCAATCCACTTCTGTAACCAACCTCTAACCGACGAACCTGCTCCATATTCACTACGGTAACAGACTCAATTGGGTATGGCCAGTGCCAGCTTGGACCTGGCGCAACAGGTGGCTCAACGTAAGCGCCAAAGCGCTGTTTGACACCCAGCGAACCCTGATCAACGATATAGAATCCTGTTGCCATCCAAACAGCAAAGATAATTAATATAATTGGAATAATAGGCAACTCAATCGGCATGCTACTTGTTGGTGGTGCTTCATTACCGCCTCGCCCACCATTTTTACCAAAAAGATTGTTTATTTTTTGACTTAAATCTCGAAAGACTTCGTCCAAGTCTGGCGGGCCTTCATTATTTCGTTGTGCCCATGCGGGTAATTTCATTTTTTGTTGCTCCAGAATTAATAGTTTCGATATTTCATTTATTTTTATGCCAATCTTTAGGCATACGCACTTTTTTCAGTACTTAATTTTTTTAGATAAGCGTAATGCTCTTGCAACGCCAACCTAATTAAATCTAAACCATCCCCTGTTTTTGCAGAGGCTCTTATCCGAACAATTCTACCATGCTCATCACGGTCAAACCCTGATTCACAATCCATTCGGTCAATCTGATTCAAAATTAAAATTTGCGGCACTTTGTTAGCACCAATTTCATGGAGCACTTTATTAACTTGCGTTATTTGTGCTTCACGATTCGTACTTGCAATATCCACAACATGAAAAAGCAGATCTGCTTGTGCTGCTTCTTCTAATGTTGCTCCAAAAGCTTCAATCAACGTTGTTGGCAAATGTTTAATAAAACCAACTGTATCTGACAAAACAACTGGTACTGAACCATAACCTTCTAATGCAGGCAAATGCATTTTCCTTGAGGTTGTATCGAGTGTGGCAAACAACTGATCTGCAGCATAAATCTCAGAACGTGTTAAACGATTAAATAATGTTGATTTACCTGCATTAGTGTACCCGACTAGCGACACTGCCATTAGATTTGATCTCTTGCGCGCTCGTCTTTGCATGCCTCTCTGTGATTTAAGCTTTGCAAGCTTCTCGCGAAGTTGCTTGATTCGCACACGCAGCATCCGCCTATCAAGTTCTAATTGCGTCTCTCCCGGTCCACCACGAACACCAATACCACCTTTTTGGCGTTCTAAATGGCTCCACCCTTTGACCAATCGTGTAGAAAGATGTTCAAGCTGCGCAAGCTCGACTTGCAATTTACCTTCATGACTTTGGGCGCGTTGCGCAAAAATATCAAGAATGAGCCCCGTTCTATCAATCACACGAGCATCTAATAGACGCTCTAAATTTCTCTGCTGTGATGGACTTAAATCGTGATTAAACGCAACAAGTTTAGTTTCACTCGCTTGAAGCATCTCTTTTAAGTCTTCAGCTTTGCCCGATCCAATAAACAATTTTGCATCAGGTGCACTCCTTTTACCTTCGATGGTACCGGTAATAGTTAAGCCAGCTGTCACCACAAGCTGTCTCAGCTCGTATAAGCTTTCTTCATAGTCAGGCTCATTAAAATCGATGCTGACAAGAATAACCGCATCAGTAAACTCTGGCCTATCAAGCATTAAAATATGTATTATTCAAATTAAGACTCTTCATGATCTGGCATTGCCATTGCTACTGCACGAGCAGGAACTATCGTTGAAATAGCATGTTTATAAACCATTTGCGTCACTGTATTCTTAAGCAAGATGACGTATTGATCAAATGAGTCAACTTGTCCTTGCAATTTGATTCCATTCACTAAATAGATAGATACTTGCACATGCTCTTTTCTTAGCGCATTTAAAAATGGGTCTTGTAGCATTTGGCCTTTATGGGTCATTTTTATACTCCTTGTAATTTTAATAATATTGGAGATAGCTCTTTTTATGAATTATCTGTCACCTTAGGACTATCATTGCGCTTTTTTGTTCGAATTTCAAGAGCAAAAATCATGTTTTTTATTTTAAATAGCCTTCCATCCTGTTTAATGTTTCTTGTTTACCTAATATCACCATCACTTGATCGATACTTGGCGATTGCGCAACACCCGCAAGCATCACTCGCAATGGCATGGCAACTTTAGGAAATTTAACTGCATTGTCTTTAACCGATTGTGAAATAAGCGCATGAATTGATTCAGCATTCCACTCGATAGTCATTAGTGCTTGATACAAGTTTTGCATGATTGTCTGAACATCAAGTGTAATATGTTTTTCTACATCATCTTTGTTTGCTGTTGGTTTTTGGTAAAAATAAGCAATATCGACTGCTAATTGGTTTAAATTATTTGCACGCTCTCGATAGAGCGCAAGTACATCATGTAGAGGCGGTTGATGTTGAACCGTTACGCCAATCTTCTCTAAGCGCTTCGTAATGTTTTTTGACAAATCATTCAAGTGTGCGGACTTTATATAGTGCGCATTTAACCAATTTAACTTTTCGGTATTAAACTGAGCAGCTGATGGTGTGATGTGGTTTAAATCAAACCATTCACAAAATTGTTTCATATCAAAAACTTCATCATTTCCATGGCTCCATCCAAGACGCGCTAAATAATTCAACACTGCTTCAGGTAAATAACCATCCTCATCGTATTGCATTACACTCACTGCACCGTGTCTTTTTGAGAGCTTTTGTCCATCATCCCCAAGAATCATCGACAAATGCGCATATTGCGGCACATCGGCGCCTAAGGCATGTAACAAGTTAATCTGACGAGGGGTATTATTTACATGATCATCACCACGAATCACATGTGTAATCCCCATTTCCCAATCATCAACAACAACACAAAAATTATAGGTTGGCGTACCATCACCTCGCGCGATAATTAAATCATCTAACTCAGCATTGGCTATTTTGATTTCACCTTTAACCATGTCTACCCAAGAAACCGCACCTTCTTTTGGGTTCTTGAATCTAATCACAGGACTTACCTCTTTTGGAACGTCTGGCAACACTTTATCCTCTTCAGGCCGCCACTTTCCATCGTAGCGAGGCTTTAAACCTTGTTGCATTTGCTGTTCTCTTAAGGCATCCAACTCTTCTTTTGTACTATAACAGTAATACGCTTTACCAGTTGCTAACAAATGTTCAATATGACTTTTATAATTGGTCATACGCTGCATTTGATAGAAAGGACCTTCATCATATGCTAATCCAAGCCAATTCATTCCATTCAAAATGGCCTCTACAGCCTCTGGGGTGCTACGCTCGATATCAGTATCTTCAACTCTTAAAATGAATTTACCATTATTCTTCTTAGCATATGCCCAAGAAAAAAGTGCTGTTCGTGCACCACCGATATGAAGAAATCCTGTTGGGCTAGGTGCAAAACGTGTTCTTACCATCATAAATATAAAGTAATTTATCAAAAATAATATTCTAACATGCATCTAACAATCTGCTTGACCAACTAAAAACCAACTGAATACATAAATATATAAATAAAACTTAGAATTCAATGATTTATTGTTGTATATTAAATTAACTTATGATATATATTACGTAACTTGTGTTAAACAGTAACTGTAGTATTAATGAAAAAAATATTTCAACGTTTTTTAGGTTTAAAAGCAGATAAAGAGTCAAAAAACTTAACTGCTTGGTTAGCAGACCTTGCAGACATCGATGACGTTGCTGCTTTAAAACTCTCCGCAAGACATCTTTCTGTATTATTTGATGAACCATCGCTCTCAATTAACCAAAAAATCGATTTAATTATTGAACTTGAAGAGCTTAATCAATTAAGGTTAGAGAAACTCTCGACCCAATTTGTTGGACTATCTAATATAAAACCAGAGTTGGAATCAAGTTTAGCTGAGGCTTGTTATAGTTATTGTCGTCAGGCTTATATTTTTCATTTAAAAATCATTGAAGTCGTGATTAACCCCATAAAATCAAAAATTGATGATGAGGGTCAACTGTTATTAATTGGCAGAACAATCAATGCCGCAACAAACATGTTGAAATGGCGAGCATTTGTTCAACAAAATCCACCTGCAAAAGTATGGTTACAGATTTATTTATTGTACAAGATTGCACATAAACAAAATTTATTAAGCACACCTATTGAAGTGTTTGCTCTTAGCCCTACCACAACACTCGCTGCTTTCTTCGTTCAAGTTTGCATGTTTGGTCAATTAAAAAATGCAAGCTTAGATAAACAACAAATCGAAACCACTATCAAAATTATCCGTACATGGATAACACACGCGCATATTAGCCAGCAATACAACCCTGAACAATACTTATTTTATATTGATTTAGAAAAAGATATTGAAGCTAGAAGGATGCGTAATATTGAACCAAATGAAAACTGCCGTTACTGGGAGTTAGATGATCTTGAGAAGCAACTATTAGTTGCGATGACCACAACTGAACGTGGCGAGTTTCCAAAAAATTTAATCTTTTCAAAAATCACCAACGCTCAATTACTAAATGAAACATTATGTATATTGCATGCTGAATGGACAAAAAATCAATACATAAGACAACGCCGAAGTGAGGTCCGTGAAGCGACTTCAAAAAATGCAAAAGTAAAGGCAGGTATTTTCGATATTTGTGATCAAGTTTTGCATGCTAATCAAATTAATAATGGATTAACCCTATCTAGACAAGGTAAGTCCTTAGATGATCATTTTTTAGGTAACTATACTTTAAACCAATCAAGCGGTTTAACACTTGATAGCGGATCATTAGACACATGGATCATTACCGATCAGAGCAAACATGGACTTGGTGCTCGTGTAAACAAATACGCAAATACGCTTGCGAGACATAAAAAACTCATTGCACTAGTGTTTGATGACGATCCAACTAAAACTTGTTTAGGGATTATCAGAGCTGTTAAAGCAACTCAAGGCAATCAACTTAGGGTTGGTATTGAAATTATTTCAAATTTAGCTGTTTGGTCTCAATTAAAACCCATGTATGAAGATAACAGCTTTGCAAATGCTATCGCCAAAAACAACAAATCACAATATGATACGCATATTCATACGAATTTATTTCCTGCCATTTACTTACCTAAAGAACTCGGGATATCAGATCAAGCCACTATGATCATTCCAAAAGTGAACTACAGTCCTAAAACAAAGTACACTGTTTATGTGGGTGGTAAAACAAAACGTACTGAATTAGACGATCCAATCGAATCCAATGATGACTGGGTAAAAGTCGCCGTTGGATTTTAACCAGGAGATAACATGATGATTCATACTGGAGAGATATACGGAAAGCAAACTTCAAACAAATTTGTAATGTATAACGTTCTTAAAGTATCAAAATCAAATATCACCCTGCAAAATATTGACAATCCACTCAGCCTCTTTGAAACAACAGCGCAAAAACTATCGACTTCAGGTTACATTCGCATCAGTCAAACACCTTATATTGAGCTATCAAAAGAAAAGGTAAAATTAAAACGCCTTAAAGCAAGACAAAAACCGACGCGTTGCCCGTATACATTAGACTTCTTAGAATCACGCGCAGATAGTGAACGTCCAGCACCAATACTGCCAGACTTATTTGAGTAATGCTGAAAAACTAAGCAGCTTATTAATTTGGTGGGCCTGCTACCAAATCATGACCATCAGCAGCTAATATCTTTACATCTACAAAGTCTCCGGGATTTAAACCCTCAGCATCTTGCAAGTAAACAACACCATCTATTTCTGGGGCATCTGCTTTTGTACGCGCTACTGCAATAATGTTATCTTGATCATCTGTAGTAATCTCATCAACCAGTACCGTTTGTAAAGTGCCTATTTTGTTTTGTAATTTTGCTGCGCTAATGCGTTCTTGCACTTGCATAAATCGACTTAATCGTTCTTGTTTAATCGCTTCTGGTACTTGACCTGCTAAATCGTTTGCTTTTGCCCCATCAACCGCTGAATAAGCAAAACAACCCACTCGATCTAATTGCGCTTCTTCTAGAAAATCGAGCAACATATTGAAATCATCTTCTGACTCTCCAGGAAAACCGACAATAAAGGTCGAACGCACAGTGATATTTGGGCATATTTCTCGCCATGCCTTTATTCTAGCAAGATTATTTTCACTACTAGCTGGTCGCTTCATCGATTTCAAAATTCGCGGGCTTGCATGCTGAAAAGGCACATCCAAATAAGGCAAAATCAGGCCTTCCGCCATCAATGGAATCACGTCATCGACATGCGGATAAGGATACACATAATGCAATCTCACCCATATACCCAACTCACTTAAAGCTTGGCTTAAATCTGTCATATGCGTTTTTATAGGCCGACCATTCCAAAACCCTTTTCGAAACTTCATATCAACCCCATAGGCTGATGTATCTTGCGAAATGACTAAGATTTCAGAAACGCCGGCATTCACTAGGTTCTCTGCTTCATTCATCACGTCACCAATCTGACGACTGACTAAATCACCACGCATGCTTGGAATAATGCAGAAACTACAGCGGTGATTACAACCTTCTGAAATTTTTAAATACGCATAATGACTAGGGGTTAAGCGCACTCCTTGTGCTGGGACTAAATCAGAATAAGGATCATGTGGTTTTGGTAAGTTTCGATGAACTTGACTCATCACCTCCTCTAATGCATGAGGACCTGTAACCGCCAAAACATTTGGATGCGCTTCTTGAACTAACTCTTTTTTTGCGCCTAAACAGCCAGTTACAATGACTTTACCATTTTTATCAAGCGCTTCACCAATGGCATCCAATGACTCTTGAACTGCTGAATCAATAAAACCACAAGTATTCACTATAACCAAGTCTGACTGATCATAGCTACTACTGATTTCATAACCTTCAGCCCTTAACTGCGTTAAGATTCGCTCTGAATCAGACCCCGCTTTGGGACAACCAAGTGAAACAAATCCTACCTTAGGAATATGACTCATAAACTAATCTAACCTTCTAAAAACAGTTTTGCAAAAAAAATAGAACTAACACCTAATAAAATAAGAGAAATTTGCTGCAAAGTATCTTTAATTGCTGTCCGCTTGTGCAATCCAGGAATTAGATCTGCAACTGCGACATATAACATACTTGCAACCGCAAGACTTAATATATAAGGAACCCATGCTTGCATTGTTTGCAACGCACTATAAGCAAGTAACCCACCAATGAGTGTTGCAAAACTTGAAAACATATTAAAAAGCAATGCTTTCTGTTTACTGTAGCCCGAATGCAAAAGAATTAAAAAATCTCCGATTTCTTGTGGAATCTCATGAGCAATAATGGCAAGCGCTGTGACTAAACCCAGTTGAATATCCACCATAAATGCTGCTGCAATCAATATACCATCAACAAAGTTATGAAAAGTATCGCCAATCATAATCATCATGCCACTTCGGCCATCATCATGGCTATGTTCATGTTCATGCCGATGTGTCAACATTGTAGGTGTTGATTGACTGACAAGTTTAAACTTTACTTGCTGATTATTGACATGTTCATTATCTGGGCAATGCGCTTCATCATGAATGGCATGTGCTTCGCAATGGTCGCCATGGCAGTGTCGCCACAATACTAGTTTCTCTAAAGTAAAAAAGAGTAAAATACCTAAAAGAATAGTACCTGTCATGTACTCCACATTAGGTGCGACTTCAAAGGCATGGGGCAACAACTCTAAGAATACCGCTCCTAGCAATGCACCAATAGCATAACTCACTAACATTGGCACCCATTTTCGCTGTGCATTTAATGCAAAAGCCGCTGCAATCAGCACACTCACTAATCCACCAAATAAACTGGTAGTAACAATCCATGCTAAGGGTGTCATTTCAATTAAATTCATCATCATCCAATCTGTAGAGGCCGCATTATAGCTGAATCAATCGCTTAACCATATCATGGTTGCCATACGCCCAGTGTTACCATCTCTTCGAAATGAAAAGAATTGATTAGGATTAGAATAAGTACACAATCTTTCACCGTATATTGCATTTATTCCTAATGCTTGCAAACGTTGCTTCGCAATTGTATGTAAATCTCCTAACCATTTACTCCCGTTAGGGACAAAAGCCTTTTCTGCGCTTTTATCTTGATGAATAAATTTTGCTCGCACTTCACTTCCGACTTCAAATGCTTCTGGCCCAATAGCCGGCCCAAGCCATGCCATGAGCGTACTGATTGGTACTGGCAATTGCTTAACTGTTGCCTCAATGATCCCATCACATAAACTGCGCCAACCAGCATGAACGGCAGCCACAATTGTGCCTGATTGGTCACACAGCAATAAAGGCAAACAGTCGGCTGTCATTGTGACACAAACAACATTTGGTAACGTTGCGAAACTGGCATCGGCATCTTCTAGGCATCGGCTTTCAGCCGCATTGATAACACGTACACCATGTACTTGATTTAGCCAAACAGGTTCTGTGGGTAAATATGCACTTAGTCTTTGTCGATTATTGGCAACATGGATTGGATGGTCATTCACATGTTCCCCAAAATTCAAACTATCATAAGGTGGTAAACTCACTCCACCCAATCTTGTTGTCTGCCATGAATGAACTTTTGTGGGCGCAGGCCAGTTTGGTTTAATAAAAGTATCAATCAGTTTACTCATCATCTATAAACTCATCACCTAACATATCATCGTCAAACTCTTCATCCCATTCTTCATCGTCATCACCAATATATAAGCCATTTTCATCAACAAACAGGTCAACATCACTCTCTGACTTTGGCACTTCTGCAAAACGCATCGCTTCAAGCAACAGTTTCATATCCTCAGCAATATCAATTTGCCATTCCATCCATTCATTTGAAACTGGATGGATTAATCCTAATTTAATAGCATGTAATGCTTGTCGTTTAAAATTAAGAATAACATCACGCAAGCCTTCATCCATTAATTTATGTGGAATAATGTTCCCAATGCCATACAAAGGATCTCCAACCAAAGGTGCTTTCAAGTATTGCATATGGACTCTAATTTGATGCGTACGCCCAGTCTCTAAACGACAGCGAACATAAGTATTCGTGCCGAAACGCTCTAATATTTCATAATGGGTAATGGCTGGCTTTCCATTTTGTACAACTGCCATTTTTGTTCTCGCATGTGAGTGTCTGCCTATGGGTTGTTCTACTTTACCATTACGCCACAACTGTCCCCAAACGACTGCACGATACTCACGTTTTACCGTTCTTGCTTGAAGTTGCCTCACTAAACTTGTTTGTGCTTCTAAGGTTTTAGCTACCACAAGTAAACCACTAGTTTCTTTGTCTAATCGATGCACAATGCCACAGCGCGGAATATCAGCAAGTGATGGCTCACGAAACAAGAGTGCATTCAGTAAAGTGCCGCCCCAGTTACCGGCTGCTGGATGCACAACTAAGCCTGCTGGTTTATTGACAACCAGCAATACATCATCTTCATAGACAATATCTAAAAGGATATTTTCAGGCTGAAATGCATTTTCTTGAATATTGGAAGGTGGATCAATTTCAATATATTCACCTCCCCAAACTTTAGTCTTAGCTGTGGTGCTTTCACCATTTAAATTCACCAACCCATCTTTTATCCAGGACTGTAATCGACTCCGCGAATGATCAGGTAGCATTTTTTGTAAAGCCAAATCTAATCTCTGGCCTCCTAAATCATCAGGAATAATGAATGTTTGAATTTTGTTTTGCGTCGTCATGAATTGCTTAATTTTTGTAGGCTTAAGTTATAATAGTGCAATATTAATTGGCAGATTTATTTGTGAAACCTATTTTACCGCTTATTCAATCTATATTTATTGCTTTATTTCTAACAAGCTTTTTAAATGGCTGTGCTATTTTTGGTGATCCAACAGAATTAGATGATACTAAAGGTTGGCAAGCAAAAAGGATTTATGAAGAAGGTGCCCTTAAAATGGAAGAAAGCAACTATGATGAAGCCTTACGTTACTTTCAAGTCCTAGAATCGCGATTTCCTCATGGTGTTTATGCAACGCAGGCGCAATTAGAAATTATTTACGCACACTATAAAAAATCTGACCCAGTTTCAACAATTGCTGCTGCTGATCGTTTTATTAAACTGCATCCAAATCATAAAAATGTGGATTATGCATATTATCTCAAAGGCTTATCCACTTTTAACGAGCGTGGCGTTTTTCAAAAGCTCACTAGACAACACATTAATGATCGTGATCCAAAGGCACTTAAGCTATCATTTGCGGCGCTAAAAGAGTTGATTGAGCGCTACCCTGATAGTCGTTATGTAAACGATGCAAAGCTACGAATGGTGTATATCGTTGATACACTTGCTCAACATGAAATGCATGTTGCTAGGTATTACATGGATCGTAAAGGATACTTAGCTGCGCTCAATCGAGCAAAATATGTACTAGAATACTATCCAAAGTCAGCCTCTGTTGAAGAAGCATTGATGACAATGGTGAGTGCTTATGATTATATGGATTTAACAGATTTAAAAGAAGACAGTCTAAGAGTATTAGAAACTAACTATCCAGAGAATCCGCTTATAACTGGTAAAATTGTTCGTGATGAAAAAGTTTGGTGGAAGTTTTGGGACATCTTATGATGTCATTAAACATGTTAGGCAGTTTGTGTGCCTGTTATATCTTTAGGTTTGGCTTCATCTATCCAGATATAGTAAAACTCTCTAACTGCTGATAAAAAACCTTGCTTAATATCCTCTAAATTAAATAAAGGCAATGTCACATCTACTGCCATTCGATAAGCCATACTGTGTTCAACTGGTATGTCACGTAACCTTAACAACATGACTTTAATTAGCTTTAATTTTGCCTGAATAGATTCTTCTGTCATGTTTTGCTGTTGCAAGTTTAAAGCATAATCTCTTAATAACTTACTCTCTTGAGAGGTGAATTTTTCATCTGTATTCAATGCATCTATTTCTGCCCAAGCCAAGGAAGCTGGCAAGGATTTAAATTTGGCTGAATTTAAATCAAACCCATACGTTTCACTAATTCTCGCAATTGATTTGATATCGCCAAGCCAAAACGGGTAAAACTCACGTGCATAGTTGAGTTGTTTTTGACGATCAATGTTTTCTTCAAACTTTATCATCATTTGGAGAGCTCTTGCATAGTCTGAACGACCCGTTTGACCATCAAGCAAGACAATAAGCTTACTCACAAACTGCTTACGCATTTCAACTGCGTCAGAACTTACGCCTTTTGATTGTAAAAACTTAGTATAGGCGTTAATCGCTTGTTCTTCTCTTTGCTTATCCATACCAACTCCATGTAAATTAATTTACAACACGTTAATAGACTATTCCAATTTACTAAGCAAGTAAAGTATTTATAAGCACAGCATATTAGCGCTTTTTATTTTCTTGGTTTCGTTTTTCTTTCAACTCAAGTCGCCTTGCCGTTTTCCGGCGGCGCATGGTTACAACGCCTTCACTTGATTTCCGTTTGTTATCACTTTCAGCATAGGGGTTATCACCTTGATTAAACTGGACACGCAAAGGTGTACCAACAAGCTGAAAAGTCTTACGAAATACACCTTCTAAGAATCGCTTATAACTATCTTTGACACCAGCGATATGATTGCCATGCACAACAACAATGGGTGGGTTTACACCGCCTTGGTGTGCATAGCGTAATTTGGGCCTTATGCCTTTGCTAATAGGTGGCTGATGCTGAATAACAGCTTCAGCTAACACACGCGTTAATTGTGGTGTTGGTAATTTTGCAAACGCTGCTTTAAAAGCACCATCAATCGAGAGAAATAATTCTGGCAATCCTTTTTTTCGTAGTGCAGAAATATAATGAAATTTAGCAAAATCTAAAAATAATAACTTTCGATCAATTTCTTTTTTAATCCAATCACGTTCATCTTCTTTTAGTCCATCCCATTTATTAATCGCTACCACTAAAGCGCGACCAGCATCTAAGATGTAAGCGGCAACATGTGCATCTTGTTCAGTAATCCCCTCTTGTGCATCGACCACTAATACTGCCACATTTGCGTCTTCAATAGCTTGCATTGTTTTAACAACCGAAAACTTTTCAATCGATTCAAATATACGCCCACGTTTACGCACACCAGCTGTATCAATAATCGTATAGTTTTTACCGTCACGTTCCATGTCAACATAAATAGAATCACGTGTGGTACCAGCTTCATCAAAAGCAATCATGCGGTTTTCGCCAAGCATAGCATTGACTAATGTAGACTTGCCGACATTCGGTCGACCAACAATCGCAATTTTGGGATGACTATTTCTTTTTTCTGATTCAACGGATGTTGGCTCAGTGAAATTTTCCAATGCTAATTCTATTAAATCTTTAACACCTTCGCCATGTGCTGATGAAATTGATAATGGGTCACCTAACCCAAGGGCATAAAAATCTGCACTAACAACAGCTTTTTGCATACCCTCAGTTTTATTTACAACCAACAGTACTGGTCTTTGTGACTTTCTTAATTTATCCGCAATAGTATATTCTTGTGGCGTTAATCCAGCTCTACCATCCACTAAAAACAAGACAAGGTCCGCTTCATCAATTGCTAATAAAGTTTGACGGGCCATTTCTTTTAAAATACCGCTATCAGCTGTTGGTTCAAAACCACCCGTATCAATGACTAAGTAAGGCTGGCTAGCACCAATGCCTCTACCATAATGTCGATCTCTAGTCAGTCCTGGGTAATCGGCAACTAACGCATCCCGACTTTTAGTAAGACGGTTAAATAATGTTGATTTACCAACATTGGGCCTACCCACTAAAACAATGGTTGGTAACATGAGCTTATTCTGCCCTAGGTAAGGTTATACCTGGTCCACTATTAGTTTCAGCATCTGGCAATAAAATTGATTTATTCTCAAATAAAATACTACGTTGTTGCTCTTCACCCTCTCCACTGCTTTCCATGCCATCTGACTCACTAGAAGTTTCAGACTCATCATCGACAGATGACTCTTCGTTTAATATAGGGGTTTTTAACTCATCAGGAGCTATAGTTGGTTGAGTTTTTTCATCCACACTCAAACTAAAAAGACCTCCACCACGTGTTTCTGCAATGACTTGTGATTTATTTATACCAATGGCTAAGGACATCACTGGTTCACTATCAACTTTGATACGTGCCATAAACTTTCCGTTTTCGATATCGACAAAATGTAAATAACCCTCTAAATCACCAACAACAATTAAATCTTTTAAAATAAGTGGCGTCGTTAATCGCCTATTTAGTAGATCACCTTGACGCCAAAATGTGCGTCCAGTTGCATAATCAAGAGAATATAAAGAACCCAAGGC
>CAYGSH010000019.1:0-1916 GCA_964352515.1 uncultured Methylophilaceae bacterium
CGCCATGCAATAGGGTGATTTTGCTTAATAGGTTTTGTTAAACATGTTTTAGGATAAATAGAGCCTTCAAGTCCGGTTTTTTCTGCAGAATCCGCAATCTCTCTACGGGTGCAAGTACAAGGGTATATTATTTTCTTCTCTTTTAACAATGAAAAAGCGTGTTCATATGCATCTATACGTTCACTTTGGTAGATAATGTCATCATCCCACTCAAAGCCAAATGACTCTAAAGTTTTTAAAATCTGAGTAGCTGATCCCGCAACTTCCCTTGGTTTGTCTAGGTCTTCCATGCGTAATAACCATTTACCTTGGTTTGAACGTGCATCTAAAAAACTGGCAACTGCTGCAACTAATGAACCAAAGTGTAATGGGCCAGTTGGTGAAGGCGCAAATCGTCCGATATACATTGTTAATGCATGGGTTGCAAATAAGGTGGGATATGCCAATTTTGCAATTGTTTACCTAGTAATTGTAATTGGCACGCGAGACGGCTTTGGCCATCAGCACTAACTTCAAACTCATAAAGACGTATTAGTTGCATCTGACCATGATGGTTTCGGCCAAACCATATTTTTTTACATGCAATAGTTTCATCAAGTAACTGTAAATGACAACGGCTAGCAAGCTCTCTTCCAATACGAATCGCTATTTCACGCTTAGAGACTGTATCAAACCAAAACCATGCAATTAGTAATACAAGAATAAGTAATAATATTTCAAACATGTGGATTTATTTCGTAAAAGGTTTATAAAATAGCAGTGTGTGTATAGTTTGTGTCAAAAATGTTATATTTCAAGGTATTATCCATTTGCATTCATTTTATCGTTTAAGTGACTCTTTGAAATGACAATACAAGAACGTGAACAACAAGCATTAGAAGTGTATATCAAACTGCTTAAAAGCAAAGGGTTTGGTCCAGAAACATTTGTTCAGCGAATTAACTTTTTAAATAAATTAATGCCTTTGTTGGCTGAAAAGCAGCAAATCGGTAGTGTATATCGTCTAGTATTAGAAGGTTTGATGGATTCAATCAAAGAAGAAGATTGGCCTGAAAGCTTATTAGTTGCACGAGAGTATTACCCTTTTTGGGCAAATGACATCAAAGCAATTGCTCGGCTCAATCAAGGTTCAGTAAAAGATACCTTACCCATTGACTGGAAACCACTGCAAGTTCAATTAGCGGATTTATGGTATTCCGTTGATGAACAAAAGTTTAGTCGAACTGATAGTTGGGCACTGAAAGCGTATACCAAAGCGCTCCGCAATGAAAATGCTGATCAAGTATTGATCGATACGCGGGTTAAACTTGCCAAAATATTATTAGTTAGGTTAAGTGACGCCCCAGAGCGAGACCAAAGAGCATTTAGAACTACCATCGATGCTACATTGCCACTTTTTGAGTTAAAAAAGAACCGTCGGATATTTTTGGTTGTTGTGCGTGAGTTTTTTCATTTTTGGTCGGGTAATCCTGAAGCTGAAAAATTCATATTGAATGGCAATACAATCAGTATGCTTTAATATATCTGTTATTTTTGCACTTTATATGTGCAATGCACTTCATTATGCACTAAATAGGTGCTAAAAAAAGACCATCCACCCTTCATTCCTATATAAATCAATTACTTATATTTTGGCTTAAGTTTTGCTTCATTTTTTAACACTAAAATAACGATATTTGGAGGGGAAATGGAACAGTTAATCGCTGCAAACGACACTTTATTTGTATTGTTGGGCGCTATTATGGTGCTTGCAATGCATTCAGGATTTGCATTTTTAGAGCTTGGAACGGTACGTCATAAAAACCAAGTAAATGCCTTAGTTAAAATTATGGTTGATTTTTCAATTTCAACAATTGCCTATTTTTTTATTGGCTACAGTGTTGCATATGGCATCAATTTCTTTAGCGGGGCAGAAG
>CAYGSH010000019.1:1926-32115 GCA_964352515.1 uncultured Methylophilaceae bacterium
TCAAGTTTTTCTTTTTATTAACGTTTGCTGCAGCGATTCCTGCCATTGTCTCTGGCGGCATTGCCGAACGTGCAAAATTTAATCCGCAAATTGCGGCAACTTTCTTACTAGTTGGGTTTGTCTATCCTTTTTTTGAGGGTATTGCTTGGAATGGTCACTATGGTATTCAAGATATACTTACAACACAGTTTGGTTTTCCTTTCCATGACTTTGCTGGCTCAGTTGTGGTCCATACCATGGGAGGCTGGATTGCTTTAGTAGCGGTTATTTTTTTGGGTGCACGTACTGGCCGTTATGGTAAAGATGGCCAAGTGTATGCGCACCCACCTTCAAGTATTCCATTTTTGGCTCTTGGTGCTTGGATTTTAACAGTGGGTTGGTTTGGTTTTAATGTTATGTCAGCACAGACTATTCAAGGTATTTCTGGTCTTGTTGCAGTTAATTCATTAATGGCATTAGTTGGCGGTACAATCGCCGCTGTGGTATTAGGAAAGAACGACCCAGGATTTGTCCATAATGGTCCTTTGGCTGGACTTGTTGCTGTTTGTGCAGGGTCTGATGTAATGCATCCGTTGGGTGCTTTAGTCACTGGATTAGTAGCGGGTACATTATTTGTATGGGCTTTCACTTTGACACAAAATCGTCTAAAAATTGATGATGTACTGGGTGTTTGGCCGTTACATGGTTTATGTGGTGCTTGGGGTGGTATCGCAGCTGGCATCTTTGGTACTAAGGCTTTAGGTGGTATGGGTGGTATTAGTTTTATGTCTCAATTACTAGGCACTTGTATGGCTATATTAATTGCATTGGTTGGTAGTGCGATCATATACGGTTTACTCAAACAGGTTGTTGGGATTCGATTGAGTCAAGAAGAAGAGTTTGAAGGTGCTGATTTAAGTATTCATAAAATCAGCTCCACCACAGAAGATTAAATACTCAAGAATCAAAAAAAGAGCACTAAAGTGCTCTTTTTTTATCGCCTTTATTTTACTTTTAAAACAATTCAATTTCTCCACCAATACTTATATCTTCTTCTAATAGGCCCAATGCAACGAGTATTTCATGTTGACATACTTGGTTTCTGCCATTGTTTTTTGCATGATACAGAGCAATATCGGCACGATCGATAATATTGGATGAAATGTCATCTTCATCAATTTTGGTAAAGCCGCAACTAACGGTTACTTTCCCCACTTGAGGAAAGGCATGATCTTGAACAACGCCTCTAAAACGATTTAAAAGGTTAGTTATCGCCTCATTGTTGGGACATTGAAAAATGCCAACAAACTCTTCACCGCCGAACCTAAATAGCAAATCAGTATCCCTGAAATTTTTGCCCATTAAATGTGAAAACATTAACAACACTTCATCGCCAATCAAATGTCCGTGGTTGTCGTTGACCTTTTTAAAATGGTCGATATCAAAGATAGCTAAAAATGTTGGTTCTTCAATACCGGTTATTCGTTTTTGCTGTTGCGTGAATATGGTGTGGCTTATTTTTAGTTCAAAAGTTTTTCTGTTGAGTAACCCAGTTAATGTATCTCGCTCATTTTCATTCATTAATGAAAGAAAGTTATGATAGATATTTAATATCTGGATGATTAGATTGTTCTCACTGTTATTATTTGTTTGCTCAACTAATATAACGGCTAATGGTTGTTTCTTTGAACACAATAAAGGAAAAAGAGTAAATTTTTTTCTTTTATGAATAATGCTAGATACTTTAGCACTTTCTAAACAATTGCTTAAGGCATCAATAATGTCTTGATTAATCTCCTCGTCCTCAGGTAATTTTTCATTATTTAATATAGCGTGTTTAACTCTATTGATATTGCCTGCAGTATGCATGGTCAAGTTATTTACATCAGCTAATTTAAAAAGCGTTTCTGCAAGCGTTAATTCGAGCGCGTTCGAATCACGTTCTTTGGTAAGCTCTATAATTCCATCGAGAACATTACATAATTGATTATGTGGCATATGCTTAAAAACTTTTGTTATTTACTCATTCATTATCGGTATAAATTAACAAAACATTTGCTTAATAAACAAGGTTAATGCGCCTTATTTCATCATTCTAGTTAGATACAGTGTCTTGCACATGATAAACTTACGTATGACTTTATTTCATGTGATTATCCCTGCGGCTGGGGTCGGTACTAGGATGGAAAACGTACTCCCTAAACAATACTTACCGCTTGCGGGTAAGCCTATTATTTCTCATATTATCCAAACTTTTTTTAATAACCCACGTATTGCCAGTATTCACTTAGCGCTAAGTCCCGAAGATGAGTTTTGGCGTAGTTTTACCTTAAACCCAGAAAGTCGACTGCATATTCATTACTCAGGTGGTGAAAGTCGATCAGAAACGGTTTTAAATACGCTTAATATTATGAATGTATCGGAGGATGATTGGATATTAGTACATGATGCAGCAAGGCCTGGGTTAAGCAATGCAACCCTCAATCGGTTAATAGAGACGCTTGAGCACGATGATGTTGGGGGCTTGTTGGCAATGCCAGTTGCAGATACGATTAAAAAATCTAATGAAGTCAATATGATTGAAAAGACCATATCAAGACAAAATTTATGGCAGGCGCAAACGCCGCAAATGTTTAAATATGCAACTTTAAATCAAGCGCTTAGTCAATTTCAAGGGATGCCGACCGATGAGGCCGAAGCAGTTGAATCACTTGGCTTGAGTCCAAAGCTAGTCCACGGAGAGTTGAGAAACTTAAAAGTCACTTATCCTCAAGATTTAGCCTTATTAGAAATGATATTTGAAAAATCAGAAGGGTAAGCATCATGCGAGTAGGACATGGTTTTGATGTGCATCGGCTAATAGAAGGTCGAAAATGCATCATTGGAGGTGTGGAAATTCCGCATCACAAAGGTTTGGATGGGCATTCTGATGCAGATGTCCTATTGCATGCGATTTGTGATGCCTTGTTGGGTGCTGCGGCATTAGGAGATATTGGAAAACACTTCCCACCAACAGATGACCAATATAAGGGTATTGATTCAAGAACACTGTTAAAGCAAGTTGTAAAATTGTTAGTTAATGAAGGATTTGTAGTGAGCAATATTGATGCAACAGTCATCTGTGAAGCACCTAAATTAGGCCCTCATACCAGCATGATGTGTCAGAATATTGCACAAGACTGTGCAGTAAATATTAATCAAATTAATATTAAGGCAACAACGACAGAAAAGCTTGGCTTTACTGGGCGAGGTGAAGGCATTGCTGCTGAGGCCGTTTGTCTTATATTAAAGCGTTAGTTTTGATGCTCAGCAGTTTTTTCGAATGGTTTGAGAGGCACATCAACCCCTTTCCTAAAACTACAATTCACTTTCCCCCTAAAAAATTCTGGGCGTTTGCTTGGGACTGCACAACAGGAATGCGGCCATATTTAGCATGCATGACTTTTTTAACTGGTGTGATTGGTGTTTTTGAAGCATTGCTTTTTGCGATGATGGGCAAGGTTGTTGATTGGTTAAGTAATACATCGCCTACATTGTTTTGGGGCTTAGAAAAACATACTTTAATGATATTAGCTTTGGTACTTGTCTCTAGTACGATTTTGTTGGGTTTACAAAGTCTGCTTAAACATCAAACCTTAGCTGGTAATTTCCCAATGCGCATGCGTTGGAACTTTCATCGCTTAATGTTGAATCAAAGCATGGGTTTTTATCAAGATGAATTTGCTGGAAGAGTTTCTGCCAAAGTCATGCAAACAGCATTAGCTGTCAGGGATGTTTGGTTTATTGTTGCCGACATTTTAGTGTTTGTAGTTATTTACTTTACTACCATGGTTGTTATTGTTGGTAGCTTCAATTCATTGATTATGATTCCATTTTTAGGGTGGCTTACACTCTATGCTGGTGCTCTCTTTTACTTTGTGCCAAAGCTTAGTAAAGTATCTCAACAGCAGGCGGATGCGCGTTCTTTAATGACAGGGCGAATCACAGATGCCTATACCAATATTAGTACCGTCAAACTGTTTTCACATGCAGGAAGAGAAGCTGACTACGCACAAGGTGCGATGAATGAGTTTTTAGTCACAGTACACCATCAAATGCGATTGGTGACAGGCGTTGAAACGATTAATCATCTACTTAATATGTTGCTGATTATTGGAAGTGGTGGTTTGGGTTTGTGGTTATGGACACAAGGTCAAGTCACCGTCGGTGGTGTTGCTGCGATTACTGCAATGGCATTGAGGTTAAATGGGATTTCACATTGGGTTATGTGGGAAATGACATCGCTTTACGAGCAAGTAGGTACTGTTCAAGATGGCATTAATACACTCTCCATGCAGCATAGTATTATTGATACATCCGATGCAAAACACTTAAAAGTGAGTCAAGGGAATATAGAGTTTAGCGATGTTAACTTTGCATATCCAGCACAGAAAAGGGTGCTAGAGCAGTTTCAGTTAATGATCAAATCCGGAGAAAAGGTAGGTTTAGTTGGCCGTTCGGGTGCGGGAAAATCAACTGCCGTGAATTTGCTTTTGCGGTTTTATGAAGTTGATTCTGGTGCAATATTGATAGATGGCCAAAATGTGAAGTCTGTCACACAAAATAGCTTACGTGCCCAAATTGGCATGGTAACGCAAGATACATCGTTATTACATCGAAGTGTGCGAGATAATATTTTATATGGACGGCCTGATGCAACAGAAGAACAATTGATTGCTGCTGCAAAGCGTGCTGAAGCACATGACTTTATCCTTGAATTAAAAGATGCAAAAGGGAGGGTGGGTTATGATGCGCATGTTGGAGAGCGCGGTGTCAAACTGTCTGGAGGTCAACGTCAGCGCATTGCCATTGCACGCGTTATGTTAAAAGATGCCCCAATTTTATTATTAGATGAAGCGACAAGCGCATTAGATAGTGAAGTTGAAGCGGTTATTCAGGAAAGTCTATACAACTTGATGCAAGGAAAGACTGTTGTGGCGATAGCACATCGGCTCTCTACCATTGCAGCAATGGACAGATTAATTGTTCTTGATCAAGGAAAGATAATGGAAGAGGGTAGCCATCAAGAATTACTGCGCCAAAATGGGCTTTATGCAAGCTTTTGGGAACATCAAAGTGGCGGTTTTTTGGGTGAGAATGATTAAATGATAAGGTTCTTACCTAGCATACCTAAACAAAATCCAATCACAGCACCTAGAGAAGGTGCCCAATGTTTATTAAGGTGTGCTTGAGGCGCAATATCTTGAAAAATCAAATACAAAATTCCACCGGCAGCAAATAGCATAGTAACGCCTAACAAAATCACATTATCACTGAAGTGATACCAGCCAATAAGGGCAACAATTGGTCCAATGGGGGCTAGTAAAAACATAAACGTTAAAATATGCTTAGGATTTGCATTTTTTAGAATCTTAAGCTCTCTGTATGCATTGAAGCCTTCTGGAAGATTTTGCAAACCAATAAATAAAGCCAGTAGCGGTGCTGTTTTTGCATTAACCGCTAGGATGCCACCCAGAGCTAAAGACTCAGGAATAAAGTCTAATAGCATTGCTGTAAATTGCGGCTTTTCTATGCGGCGTGCCCCTAAGTAAGCTTCTAAAAAGAAAAAGCTAATGCCACCAGCTAATACAATGGCTGTACTTAATAGTGGGTTGCTAATATAGCGTGTTCCCTCTGGTACCAACACCATGGAAACTGCAGATAACATAATCCCACCGCCAAAAGCAATGACAGCGTGACGAAATTCATTTTCTAACCATTTAGATTTAATCCGCTCAAAGTAGCCCAGAATGCCACCAATTGGAATACACAATCCTGCGCCTAAGGAATATAAAACAATGTGATGAACTTCATTCATATTAATCAAGAGATATTTGTTTTAGGAGCATGCTAAGAGTCTAACTGATGTATAAATGAATCACGCAATTTTTTAGATAGAAAGTGATATGCTCACTGTAAGCATTATGGCCAATAGATAGATTACTTGAACATCATAATGTTTTAAGCTTTGAGTAAGACAATCACGGCACCACTTCCCCCATCTTCAGGTTTGGCTTGTGCGTAGGCAATCACCTCATCTTTTTGCATAAGCCAACCACGAAGTTTGTTTTTCAAAACGGGTTCTTTATTATGTGAACCTAACCCCTTGCCATGTACAATACGGACGCAACGAATACCACGCTTTTTACAGTCAGATATAAATTCTGATACATAGGCTCTTGCTTCGTCACTGACTAAGCCATGCAAGTCAATATGCTTTTGAATCACCCAATACCCTCGTCTGAGCTTGCTAAGTATGATAGGCGATTGACCATCTCGTAAATAAAGCAGCTCTTCACCACTTTCAAGTTCATGCGCGGGAATATAGTGGTCGCTCAATGAGTCAAGAAGTGCTTGGCGCTCATCTTGGATAAACTGACGAGGAATCGGTTTTGGTTTTTTTGGTGGGTGCACAACTCGATTGACTCGAATTGGACGTGCGCCCTTAACAGCTTCTTTAAACAAATTTAATTCGTCATCAATGTCTTTGTCCGCACTCATAATTAGCTATGATAGGGTAAAACTTGTTAACCACAAAGTTTGTTTTAATTAGCCTAGTTTGTTATCTGCAATATGATAGTTAGGGTCTTCTAATACATTGACCTCAACCATACCTTTGGCATTATCTAGAATTTCTAAGCAATCAGCGCTTAGATGTTTTAGATGAAGCGTTTTTCCTTCAGCTGTGTATTTAGCGGCAAGCGCATCAATCGCTTCTATCGCTGAATGGTCGACGACTTTTGCATTTTTAAAATCAATCACTACACTGGTGGGATCATCCTTTGGATGAAATAAACTTTGAAAAGCTGCAATGGAGGCAAAGAATAATGACCCATTCAGGATGTATATTTTTGTGCCAGACTGATCAACCTCTATTGTTACACGAATGTCTTTTGCGTGTTCCCAAGCAAATGCCAAGGCAGAGAATATAACCCCTACAATCACAGCAATGGCTAAGTCAGCAAAAACAGTTATTACTGCAACTAATATGCCGACAAAAATATCAGCTTTAGGGACTTTGCCGAATAATCTAAAGCTTCCCCATTCAAATGTTTTTTCAGAAACCACAAACATTACTCCAATCAAAGCTGCTAAGGGAATTTGCTCGATAAGACTAGATGCTTTAAGAATAAAGAAAAGTAACAGTAATGCTGTAGTGATACCAGATAGGCGTTTTAGAGCGCCATTGTTAATATTAATCATGCTTTGACCAATCATTGCACAACCGCCCATGCCGCCAAATAAGCCAGTGACGATATTGGCAGTCCCTTGTGCTAAAGATTCTCGATTCGGCTTACCTCGTGTTTCTGTCATGTCATCAATGAGATTTAATGTCAGTAATGTTTCAATTAAACCAACGGCTGCCAAAATAAGTGAGTAGGGCAAAATGATCTTAAGTGTATCTAAGTTCCAAGGCACTTGTGGTAAGTGAAAAGTAGGTAACCCGCCAGCAATTGAGCCGCCGATGTCATAAACCGTTTTAGTTTCAATACCCAATTGATTAACGCCGATAGATACAACTAATATTGCAGCTAAAGTAGATGGAATGACTTTTGTGAGCTTTGGCAGTATGTAAATAATCGCCATTGTTAGCACAATTAACCCAATCATTGTATAAAGTGGAGCGCCTGTTATCCATTGACTGGTGCCATTGACATCGGTTTTAAAGTGGCCAAATTGTGCAATAAATATCACCATTGCTAAACCATTCACAAAACCTAGCATCACGGGGTGTGGCACCATACGAATAAACTTGCCAAGTTTTGCAACCCCAAAAAGTATTTGCAAAAATCCCATTAAGACAATGGTGGCAAATAAATACTCGATACCATGTTGAACGACCAGTGCAACCATCACCACTGCAAGCGCGCCAGTTGCACCAGAAATCATTCCTGGTCTACCGCCAATGACTGAAGTAATCAAACAAATCATAAAAGCTGCATAAAGCCCAGTTAAAGGAGAAACATGTGCAATCATGGCAAATGCAATGGCTTCTGGCACCATTGCTAGTGCAACAGTTAAGCCACTGAGTAAGTTGGTTTTAATTTCTTGATTGCTGTAATTAAACATAGTGCCCCTGATAAAAACTACGTGCTATTGATTAGTGTTGAAGATGATACTTTTGAAAGTAAAGCGACAATCAATCGTTTAAATATGATGCTTTTTTGGAAAAAAGAAAAAGCATTATCGCATAATACTTTATGCTCACAAACGCCTCTAGTTATAAAAAACGCGCCATGAACTGAATCAAGGCGCGCCAATATTTAATATTAAACTGTTAATTATTTTGTATTGGTAAGATAGCGTTCAGCATCTAATGCAGCCATGCAACCCGTGCCAGCACTCGTCACTGCTTGACGGTAAATATGATCTTGAACGTCGCCAGCAGCAAAAACACCTGGCACACTCGTTGCTGTAAAGTTACCATTTCGTCCGGCTTGCGTAATGATGTAGCCACCTTCCATATCTAGTTGACCTTCAAAAATGTCAGTATTGGGTTTGTGACCAATTGCAATAAATACACCTTTTAACTCGATTTCTTTAGTGCTGTTATCGTTAACATTTTTAATTCGCATGCCAGTGACGCCCATATTGTCACCTAGCACTTCATTAAGAATATTAAAGGTTTGTAATTCTATTTTGCCTTCTTTCACACGTTCCATTACTTTGTCAATCAGAATTGCCTCAGCTTTAAACTTATCACGACGATGGACGAGCGTCACTTTGTTGGCAATGTTTGCCAAATAAAGTGCTTCTTCAACCGCAGTATTGCCACCACCAATCACTGCAACATCTTGACCTTTATAAAAGAAGCCATCACAGGTTGCACATGCTGATACGCCTTTTCCTGCAAAGGCTTCTTCACTTGGAAGGCCTAAATACTTTGCAGAAGCGCCAGTAGCGATTATCAGTGCGTCGCATGTGTACTCACCTGAGTCGCCTTCTAAGCGAATTGGTTTTTCGTTTAAGTGTGTTGTATGAATGTGATCGAACACCATCTCAGTCTCAAACCGTTCTGCATGCTTTTTAAAACGTTCCATTAGCTCAGGGCCTTGAACACCATCAGCATCTGCGGGCCAATTGTCGACATCAGTAGTAGTCATGAGTTGCCCGCCTTGCTCAATCCCCGTTATTAATACGGGCTTTAGATTCGCGCGAGAAGCATATACAGCAGCTGAATAGCCTGCGGGACCAGAACCTAAAATGATTAACTTTGCGTGTTTTGTAGCCATGTAGAAACTTTCTTTTGTAGGAATACCATTATTATAGTGACGCTTATGTGTGTTTCAAAGAGTATAGACCAAGAATTATCATATACTTGTTGTAATTAGAGTATTTGATTATAGATGCAATGTGAATAGTGCCTATTATTTTTCTAACATACTTCTTAGCATCCAAGCAGTTTTTTCATGAATTTGTAAACGTTGGGTTACTAAGTCTGCTGTTGCTTCATCATCAGCCTTGTTTGCAGCAGGGAATACACTTCTAGCAGTTCTGCAGACAGCTTCATGAGCATCAACAAGCTCTTTGATCATCTGTATCGCATTTGGTACATCTTTTGATTCAGAAATTGTGCTTAATTTGGCAAACTGAGTATAAGTACCTGGCGCATACTCATCAAGGGCACGAATACGTTCAGCAACATTGTCTACCGCCATGGCCAACTCTGTATATTGCGTTTCAAACATTAGATGTAATGTGTTGAACATTGGACCTGTCACATTCCAATGAAAGTAATGTGTTTTAAGATATAGTGTGTAGGTATCTGCAAGAAGCTTTGATAGGCCCTCTGCAATTTTTTTTCGATCACTTGGTTTAATGCCAATATCCATTCATTTCTCCTTTATTTCGTCTTATTTAATCTAAATTAATTAGTTATTGTATTATTTTGACCATCATTTTACTGTTTCGTTTTGTTATAATGCATAAATAATAGTCATGATTAACTAAAGGTAATAACAGATTGTTTTTTAATAAGAAGTCCACAGACGCTTCAAAAAAAGTAGAGCAACCTAAAACTGAAAAGCAGTTGCAACACGCAACGCTAATCAATGAGGCGTGGTGGTTGTTTTCGTTATTCTTGGGTTTGTACTTGGCTGTTATTCTCTTCACATTTGATCCAACAGATTCTTCCTGGTTTTTTGTCAGTACTAATGAAGTTGTCCATAATGCTTTTGGTAAAGTTGGCGCTTCAATTTCAAGTTTATTAATTAACTTATTTGGTTTTTCTGCATGGTGGTGGGTCATATTAGCTTTTTACACCAGCTGGTTTACTTATCATCAAATTGAATCTAAAGTAAAAGAACGTCCTTTTTTACTTTTTAATATTGTTGGTTTTTTTATTTTAATTTTGTCATCCAGTGCACTTGAGTCTGGTCACATTGTCAATGTGTCGCAAATTTTTGATGATGGATCTGGCCGTATTATTGGGCAAGCTTTAGATGGTGTGTTGCGAAGTATGTTTGCTTATGCAGGCACCACTATGATTTTATTATTAATGTTTGCTATTGGCTTCAGCTTGTTTACAGGATGGTCATGGGTCATGATGACAGAAAAGCTAGGCGCTGTTTTGATCAATGCTTACGAATGGTTATGGAATAAATATCATGATTGGCAAGATAGAAAAGTGGGTAAAACTTTAGAACAAGAACGTTCTGATTATGTTGAACATGAACGTAAACGGACAGAAGATAGGGTGCCAGTTGAAATTAAACCAGCTAAGACTGAAATCGTTAAAAGTGAGCGTGTTTTAAAAGAAAAACAAGTAGCTTTGTTTGATTCTGATCCTGACACTGTTTTGCCACCTCTGCACTTGTTAGATGAAGCTAATAATGCTGTTCCACTTCCATCTAATGAGACGCTGGAGTTTACCTCCCGGTTAATTGAACGAAAATTAGCTGATTTTGGTATCGAAGTGAAAGTATTATCAGCGCAACCAGGCCCCGTGATTACGCGTTATGAGTTAGAGCCTGCCCCAGGGGTTAAAGGCAGTCAAATTAGCAATCTAGCAAGAGACTTAGCACGTGCATTATCGGTGTTAAGTGTTCGTGTTGTTGAGACGATTCCAGGCAAAAGTTATATGGGGCTAGAGATACCTAATCCTAAACGTCAAATTGTGTTTCTAACAGAAATTATGGGGAGTAAAGTGTATGCTGATATGCACTCTCCCTTAGCGATTGCGTTGGGGAAAGATATTGCGGGCAATCCAGTAGTTGCAGATTTGGCTAAAATGCCTCATGTGCTCGTTGCAGGTACCACTGGGTCTGGTAAATCAGTTGCCATCAATGCGTTGATATTAAGTTTGCTCTATAAGGCAGAGGCAAAAAAAGTCCGCATGATATTAATTGATCCTAAAATGTTGGAGTTGTCTGTTTATGAAGGTATCCCCCATTTATTAGCCCCAGTAGTTACTGATATGCGTCAAGCAGCCAATGCGTTAAACTGGTGTGTTGCGGAAATGGAAAGACGGTACAAATTGATGTCTACCATAGGTGTGCGGAATTTAGCTGGATTTAATCAGAAAATAAAAGAAGCAGATAAAGCTGGCGAAAAAATCCCATACCCATTTAGTCTGACGCCAGACGATCCAGAGCCATTAGAAGAGTTGCCATTAATTGTTGTTGTGATTGATGAATTGGCTGATTTAATGATGGTTGTTGGCAAAAAGGTAGAAGAACTCATTGCGCGTTTGGCACAAAAAGCTCGAGCTTGCGGTATCCACTTAGTGTTGGCAACGCAAAGACCATCTGTCGATGTGATTACGGGGTTGATTAAAGCTAATGTGCCAACACGTATTTCATTTCAAGTATCCAGCAAAATTGATTCACGCACTATATTAGACCAAATGGGTGCTGAAACGTTATTAGGACAGGGTGATATGTTATATATGCCACCAGGCTCAGGATATCCACAACGGATACATGGTGCATTTGTGAGTGATAAAGAAGTCCATGCTGTTGTGAATCATTTGAAAACATTGGGTGAACCTAATTATATTGAAGGTATCTTAACCAATGAAACAGAGAGTAGTGGTGGCGATAGTGGCAGTTATAGTGATGGCGCAGGTGAAAAAGACGAGCTCTATGATGAGGCTGTTGCCATCGTATTAAAAACACGTAGAGCATCAATATCATCAGTGCAGCGCCAGTTGCGGATTGGTTATAACCGTGCGGCAAGGCTGATAGAAGATATGGAGCGAGCTGGGCTTGTATCTGAAATGCAAACGAATGGTAGTCGCGAAGTATTAGTGAAAGCAGATAATAGTAATTATGAATAATCAGATTTTGAGTGTGATCATAGCAGCCCTTTTATTTTCAACAGCCGCAATGGCTGATGGTGTCGCAAGTTTAAAAGAGTTTTATCACAGTACAAATTCAATGCGTGCTACATTTCATCAAGTTGTAAAAGATCAGGAAGGTAAGCTCGTGCAAAAAGTTGATGGCACGATGCAATTGCAGCGACCTAACAAATTTCGTTGGGACTATAAAAAGCCTTATGAACAAGAAATTATTAGTGATGGTAAAGATGTATTTTTATATGACATCGATTTAGAGCAGGTCACTATCCGTACATTAAGTCAAGCACTAGGAACTAGTCCAGCCGCATTGCTTGCTGGGGGTCCTGAAGTTGAAAAAGGGTTTGAATTGGAAAACATTAATCGAGGTGACGGTCTAGATTGGGTGCAAGCCAAGCCTAAAAATGATGACAGTGGTTTTGATCGTATCTTATTAGCATTTAAAGGACAAAACCTAAGTAAAATGGAAATGTACGATAGTTTTAAAAATATCACGAAGATTGATTTTAATGCGGTAGAGCGGAACCCAAACTTATCACTCTCATCTTTTCTATTTACTACGCCTGAAGGCGTTGATGTCGTCGGGAATTAGTGATATTTCCTCGGTCTGAAATTGCTTATCATTAGCTAACTGTTACAATATCTTTTTATATATTTTAGGTTAATTAATAATTGGATAGCTTATTTAAAGCTACAGCTCCAGCCGCGCCACTTGCAGAACTGCTTCGCCCTAAAACCATATTGGATGTTGTTGGACAAAAGCATCTATTAGGAGAGGGTAAGCCACTTAAATTGGCTTTTGATTCTGGAAAATTACCCTCAATGATACTGTGGGGCCCGCCAGGTGTTGGTAAAACAACGTTGGCGCGATTAATCGCCAATACAGCAGAAGCGGAATTTATTCCTATCTCAGCTGTTTTGTCTGGAATTAAAGATATTAGAGATGCGGTAGAACGTGCTGAACATACACTACAGCAGTCTGGCCGAAAAACTATTTTGTTTGTGGATGAGGTTCATCGATTTAATAAAGGTCAGCAAGATGCATTTTTGCCTTTTGTTGAGAGTGGACTAATCACTTTTATTGGAGCCACCACAGAAAATCCCTCTTTTGAAGTCAATAGTGCATTGCTCAGTCGATCGCAAGTGTTTGTTTTAAATGCTTTATCAGAGCTTGAGCTTGGTGAGTTGCTTGAACGAGCGAAGCAGTTAATGGGTGCTGACATTACGCTTAATGAATCAGTAATTGAACAAGTATTAGCCTATGCAGATGGCGATGCTAGACGTTTACTTAACTTTGCTGAGGGCTTATTTAATGCAGCAATAGGCGCAAAAATTAGAGTGATTGACGATGAATTTTTGCAAAGTACTATGGCTTCAAAGACGCGCCGCTTTGATAAAGGCGGTGAAGCATTTTATGATCAAATTTCTGCGTTGCATAAATCGGTACGTGGCTCAAATCCTGATGGTGCTTTGTATTGGTTTTTACGCATGATTGATGGTGGTGCAGACCCATTATATTTGGGGCGACGTATTGTTCGAATGGCTATTGAAGACATTGGCATTGCGGACCCAAGAGCACAAACCATGGCATTAGAGGCTTGCCAGATTTACGAACGTTTAGGCTCACCAGAGGGTGAGTTGGCGCTTTCAAACGCTGTTATATATTTGGCTGTTGCAGCAAAAAGCAATGCCGCTTATAACGCTTATAACCAGGCCAAAGCTTTTGTGGCACAAGACAAATCAAGGCCAGTACCATTACATCTGCGTAATGCCCCAACAAAACTCATGAAATCTTTGGATTATGGCAAAGCCTATCGATATGCACATCATGAACCAGATGCTTATGCAGCTGGGGAACATTATTTTCCTGATGATTTGGATGCGATTCAATTTTATGAGCCCACACCAAGAGGTTTGGAAGGTAAAATAGCTGAAAAATTGAAACATCTTAAAGAATTAGATCAACAAGCAACAAACCGTAAAGCGAAAAAATAAATGTTAGACATACAAGCCTTAAGAAATGATTTAGATCGTGTAGTTAAGCAACTTCAAACCCGAAAATTTGATTTTGAAATAGCTAAGTTTAATTCCCTTGAAACTGAACGTAAAACAGTGCAAACACGTACGCAAGAATTACAAGCTAAACGAAATAGTGTTTCTAAACAGATAGGGTTAGCTAAATCTAAAGGCGAAGATGCGAGTGCTATTATGGTAGAAGTCGCAGGACTAGGAGAACAGCTTAAAGCAGATGAAACGCGGCTTTCTGAGATTCAAACAGAATTGCAAAACCTATTACTCAATGTGCCAAACATACCGCATGAAACAGTCCCAGTTGGTCAGTCTGAAACTGAAAACGTTGAAGTACGTAAAGTTGGAACGCCAAGGAAATTTGATTTTGAAATTAAAGATCATACTGATGTTGGTGAGTCACTTGGATTAGACTTTGATACAGGGGCTAAACTATCGGGCGCTCGTTTTACCTTAATGCGTGGACCCATTGCTAAATTACATCGTGCGCTTGCGCAATTTATGCTTGATACCCAAGAGAAGCATGGATACGAAGAATGTTATACCCCCTACATGGTGAATGCTGATACTTTAATAGGTACAGGACAATTACCTAAGTTTGAAGAGGACTTATTTTCTTTAGAGCATAACGATAGTAAGTTGTATCTGATCCCAACGTCTGAAGTTACGTTAACAAATACTGTGCGTGATGAGATAGTGGCAGTAGAGACCTTACCTATCAAGCTTACGGCACATACGCCTTGCTTCCGTTCAGAGGCTGGCTCTTATGGTAAAGATACTAAAGGCATGATTCGTCAGCATCAGTTTGATAAAGTTGAAATGGTGCAAATAGTCCACCCTGATACAAGCTATGCAGCTTTAGAGGAGATGGTTGGTCATGCAGAGAATATTTTAAAGGCTTTAGCCTTACCTTATCGAGTAGTGTCTCTATGCACGGGTGATATGGGTTTTGGCGCTGCTAAAACTTATGATTTGGAAGTATGGTTGCCTGCGCAAAACACCTATCGCGAAATCTCTTCAATTTCAAATTGTGAAGCTTTTCAAGCACGGCGCTTAAAAGCACGATTTAAAAATGCTGAAGGTAAAACAGAATTTGTTCATACTTTAAATGGTTCTGGCTTAGCGGTAGGCCGGACTTTAGTCGCTGTATTAGAAAACTATCAAAACGCTGATGGAAGTGTGACTATACCATCAGTATTGCAGCCATACATGGGTGGAAAAACAGCTATTTCTTAAGCGTTATTTTAATTGCTAGCAATTTTATAGGGGTCGCCGTCCAATGGTTCATGTGCTGGTTCTGAGCGAGTTAGAATATTATAGTAACTTCGAATGGACTCAACATATATAACTGGTTGGCTACAACGGCAATATCCATACTTTGCTTGAGTATAATATTCAGCGTTTGTTAGTTTGATTAGTGCTTTTTTGACATCAACCCAAGAGTCAGGATTAAGGCCAATACGCTGTGCAAGAATACGAGCATCTTCCACATGTGCATATCCAATATTATAAGCAGCCAGCGCCATATAAGTACGATCTGGTTCTTGAATACGCTCTGGAATAGAATCTAACATTAAATTAATATACTTTGCCCCTGCTGGAATGCTTTGTTTGGGATCTAACCTATCTGTCACTCCCATGCGGTCAGAGGTCGCTTCAGTTAACATCATTAAACCTCTAACATTTGTTGGAGAAGTATTGTAAGTATCCCAATGTGACTCTTGATAGCTGACAGCAGCCAATAATCGCCAGTCTAGCCCAGTAATTTCTTGCGCTTCTTTAAAGAGTTTTTTGTATGGGGTTAATCTAGTTCGAGTGCGCTCAATAAAAGTGTTGATATCAATGGGTTTTAAACGATTAGTATTACCGTGATAACGGTCAATTAATTTTCGTAAAGTACCATCTGATTTAATTTGTTCAAAGAAGGCATTTGCCTGTTTTAATAGTTCGGGATTTTGTGTTTTAGCAAATCCCCAAGCAATTTTTTCTGGTTGACCAAGAGAAAATGCAACACGGATATTGGGATAGTAGTTTTTCAGAACAGATACTAAATGATTATCTGCAATAGTATATTGAATATGTCCTTGCGCAACTTCTTTGATCAAACCTTCAGAGTCAACATCAGTACGATTTGCCCATGTTAATTTTTTATTCTTTTTTTGGTTTTCTCTCAGTCTTTCAACAAAACTACTAGAGGCAGGAACTGCAATCGATGCGCCAACTAAATCACTTATTTTTTTTGCTGGCTTTTTAGTAACATTTTTGTTGTATACGACTTGCTGTTGGACTTCTTGATAGGGTGTTGAAAAATTGATTAAGACTTTACGAGACTTAGTCTCTGTTAAATCCGATGCTGCGATATCTGCTTTATTGCTGATGATGGTTGCAATGACTTCAGCAGTATTGTCAGCAACTAGAAATTCAATTTGTTGTTGATTCCCAATAAATGCTGAAAACTCCTTTGCAAGATCGTACTCAAGGCCTGCAAATTCACCATCACTATTCACATAGTAAGTATTGGGACTATTCAAGGTGACAAAGGTGATTTTATTATCATCAATCGCACTTTCTTCAACTATTTCAGGCGCCACTGTTTCCTGATTACATGCAGAGAGCGAAAACAACAATACAGCAATTAGGAGTTTGGTTCTTAACAAAAACTTTTCCCCATTGCGCTTAATTGAAGAATATGACTGTTGTTTATTGCCATTTCTCGTCAATTTGACCATTGTCAGCAATAAAAATGGCTTTTGTTAAGCCATAAAAAATACCATGTTCAACAACACCAGGGATATTATTTAAAAGATGATTTAAATTATGAGCTGTAAGGTGTGTATCAAATTGCATATCAAGTATTAAGCTTCCATATGAACTAATCGACAAGCCATCTTTAGCGACGTTTTGACGTAGCTGGCCCTTTCCTCCTGCATCTTCAATACTTTTTTTAACGGCTTGCCAAGCCAAGGGTATGACTTCAATGGGAATAGAAAAGTTCTTACCAATACTGTCTACCAGCTTGCTTTTATCTGCTACAACAAAGAACTGTTTTGCAGCTTTTGCAAGCAGTTTTTCCATGACTAAGTCATAACCACGACCCTTTAATAGGGTCATGTCTGGTGTAATTTCATCAGCACCATCAACATATAAATCAATTTGATCAATTTGCTGGATAGAGATGACATTTAAGCCCAAGCTTTGCGCTTTAATCATGCTGATATTAGAGCTGGAAACTGTGGTGACTTTAAGCGCTTCTTGCTGCTGTCGTCTTGCTAATTCTTCAATAAAATAATTGGCTGTAGAGCCAGTACCTAAACCAACAACCATGTCATCTTGAACATGTTTTGCAGCATGAATTGCTACCAATTGCTTATCATTCATCGCATAAACCCTCTGTGAGTAAGAAGTTTTTTTGATATTCGTTTTTATTATTGTCTAATTCTAATTGAGCGCAAAGCAGTTGCCTTGTTAAGGGTATAATAGGTAAAAATCATTGCAAAACCAAGTTATTTCAATCTCAATTTATGCCGTTAACACCCCCATCACCAGGCCGTTCTTCTCGTTTTTCTTATTCAGCCAATGGCTTAGATAGTTTATCGTTAGCTAGGCTTGCCTGTGACTTAAAAACAACAAAAACACCTTTAGTCATTATTACGTCTAATGCATTTGAAGCGCAAAGGTTAATTGAAGAAATTCCATACTTTTCTCCTAAGGTAAGTTTGCATCTACTTCCTGATTGGGAGACATTACCATATGATGTTTTTTCACCGCATCCAGATTTAATTTCAGAACGTTTATCCACTTTATATCAAATCAGTCAAAACAATTTTGATATTGTGGTTGTGCCTATTGCCACAGCATTATTAGCAATGCCGCCTATTGCATATCTGGCAGGGCATACTTTTATGCTCAATAAAGGGCAAAAGTTAGATATAGAAGCGTTGCGGAGTCAGTGTGCACAAGCCGGTTACCATCATGTTTCACAGGTGATTAGTCCAGGTGAATTTAGTGTAAGAGGTGGTCTGGTTGATTTATTTCCTATGGGGAGTGTTTTTCCATATCGAATTGATTTATTTGATGATGAAATCGAAACGATTCGCACCTTTGATGTGGATACGCAAAGAAGCTTATATCCAGTCCCCGAAATTAGATTATTACCAGCTAGAGAGTTCCCTTTAGACAAGCAAGGTATTGATCTTTTTAGAAGTCAGTTTAGAGAGCAGTTTGAGGGGGATCCACAACGAGCAAAAATATATAAAGATGTGTCCAAGGGTAATGCGACAGGAGGCATTGAATGGTACTTACCACTGTTTTTTGAAGAGACAGCAACCATTTTTGATTATTTACCTTCACATGCTGTTTTGTGTTCTCACGGTGATTTAGATAAAGCCGCGCAAACCTTTTGGTATGAGGCAAATTCACGATATAAACTGCTCGCTTATGATGCTGAAAGACCAGTGTTACCGCCAGAACATTTGTTAACAAAAGCTGATATTTTCTTTACTAAAATAAAGCAATTCTCTGTTATTAATGCGCTACTTGATAATAAATCTGAAGCTACTAAAAAACTACCTGCAGTAGAAGTTGATCGTCGTGCTGATGCGCCACTACATAAGCTGCAAGCCTATCTTAAAAAGTCGAAGACACGCATCTTAATTGCGGCTGAAAGTTTAGGGCGACGTGAAACCATGCTGCATTTGTTTGCAGAGCAAGGACTTGATTTTCCTGTCTGTGAAACATGGGCTGATTTTGAATCTAGCAATACTCCAGTGATGTTGGGTGTTTCAACGTTACATAGTGGTTTTGTGGATGATGTTGCTATCATTACAGAGGCTGAGCTTTACGCGTCAACTGTGCGTCAGCAACGTCGCCGTGTGAAAGATAAAACCCGCAACACCGAGGGCATGCTTAGAGATTTGTCTGAGCTTCGAATGAATGACCCTGTCGTGCATGAACAACATGGTGTTGGGCGCTACCGAGGCTTAAAAAATATCGACTTTGGTGAAGGTGAAACCGAGTTTTTATTATTGGAATACCATGGTGACGATAAACTCTATATTCCTGTATCTCAGCTATTCTTAATCTCCCGTTATTCTGGCGGCCCACCTGAAAGTGCACCATTGCATCGATTAGGCAGTGGACAATGGGATAAAGCCAAGAAAAAAGCACTTAAGCAAATTCGTGATACCGCAGCTGAGTTGCTTAATTTATATGCGCAGCGTGCTTCACGTAAAGGCCATGTATTTAAACTTAGCCTAAAAGACTACGAAGCTTTTTGTGAGGGCTTTCCATTTGAAGAAACGGAAGACCAGCACAGTGCAATTGAAGCAGTTATTGGTGATATGCAATCAGGCCGCCCAATGGATAGGCTTGTATGCGGTGATGTTGGGTTTGGTAAAACAGAAGTCGCGTTGCGAGCGGCCTTTGTTGCTGTCATGGGCGGACGACAAGTGTCAGTATTAGTCCCAACCACGTTATTGGCAGAGCAACATTATCAAAACTTCTGTGATCGCTTTGCCGATTGGCCAATCAAGATAGCTGAAATTTCTCGTTTTAGAACTAAAAAAGAACAAACAGAAGCGCTTAAAGGGTTGGCAGATGGCACGATAGACATCATTATCGGTACGCATCGTTTAATCCAAAAAGATGTGAAATTTAAAAATTTAGGTTTAGCGATATTAGATGAAGAACACCGTTTTGGTGTACGCCAAAAAGAGCAAATGAAAGCACTGCGGGCAGAAGTTGACGTGCTTACCTTAACAGCAACACCAATTCCACGTACGCTCAGTATGGCGATGGAAGGATTGCGAGAGTTTTCTGTGATTTCAACACCACCGCAAAAACGTTTGTCGATTAAAACATTCCATACTGACTACTCAGATGGCATTATCCGTGAAGCGGTGCTTCGAGAGTTTAAACGGGGTGGCCAAGTCTATTTCTTACATAATGAAGTCGATACCATTTTTGTACAAAAAGAAAAGTTAGAAAAAATTCTCCCGGAAGCACGTATTGCAATTGCCCATGGTCAATTACGTGAGCGTGAACTAGAACATGTGATGCGCGATTTTTACCATCAACGTTCAAATTTATTACTCTGTACCACTATTATTGAAACAGGTATTGATGTGCCAACGGCTAATACCATTATCATGAATAAAGCTGATCGATTTGGTTTAGCGCAATTACATCAGCTACGGGGACGTGTGGGACGCTCTCATCATCAAGCCTATGCCTATTTATTAACAGAACCTGACCGTAAAATTACAGCCCAAGCGCAAAAGCGTTTAGATGCCATTCAATTGATGGAAGATTTAGGTGCAGGCTTTCATCTAGCGATGCATGATTTAGAAATCCGTGGAGCAGGGGAATTGTTAGGCGATGGTCAGAGTGGCGAAATGCAAGCGATTGGCTTTAGTATGTACTCCGATATGCTTAATCATGCTGTTAAACAACTTAAAGATGGTAAAGAGCCTGATTTAGATGCACCACTAGGTGTCACCACAGAAATCAATCTGCATACCCCCGCATTGTTGCCAACTGATTATTGCCCTGATGTGCATGAGCGTTTGGTTATTTACAAGCGCCTAGCCAATTGTGAAGATGATGAGGCGTTAGATGAAATGCAAGAAGAACTTATTGACCGCTTTGGTTTGCTACCAGAAACAGGTGAAGCACTCATTGCTTGTCATCGTTTACGTATTGCTGCTAAACCCTTAGGTATCGTGAAGGTTGATGCTTCAGATGCTGCCATTCAATTACAATTTAATCCAAAGGCAGATATTGATCCCTTAAAGCTGATTAATCTTTTGCAGCGTGACAAACGCTGCCGAATGAATGGACCAGAAAAATTGAAAATATCAGTAGCGCTTGGTAATCTCAATCATAGAGTTGAACTAATAAAAGAGATACTAAAAGAATTTATGTAAAAGATATTATTTAAAAAATAATATCGCTAAAACGATTAAGCCTACCGTTGCCCAACCAATACGATCGACATATAGCTTAAGTTTTTCTTCCATTGTTGGGCCGCCCCATTTCATTAGGCCTGCAACCAGATAAAACCTTGTTGCCCTACCAATAAATGACGCGATGATAAATGGTAGAAGTGGCATTGATAGTGCGCCTGCAGCAATGGTGAATATTTTATATGGAATGGGTGAGAATCCAGCAACAAAAATCGCCCATACACCCCAGTCTTTAAACCATAATTCAGCTTTTTGGAATGCATCCCAGTAGTGGCTTTCTTGTAAATGTGGGGCAATGACATCAAAAGCAGCCGCTCCAATAAAGTAGCCAAATAATCCACCAAGCAACGATGTTATGGAGGTTAAAAACGCAAAGCGCCAAGCTTTTGATGGGTTTGCTAAGCACATTGGTGCAAGCATCACATCAGGTGGAATAGGAAAGAAAGAAGATTCTGCAAAACTTAAAATGCCCAGATACCACGGGGCATTAGGTAGTCTAGACCAAGCCATGACGCGAATGTAGAGTTCGGAAAATATTTTCATCGTTATAGTTGTCTTAAAAATAAGACTTTAATTGTTGGTTTAGATTGGCGTATTTTACACGACTGTTGAATTTTTCTGAGTAATGATTGCTAGTCAGTTTGGGTTAAATATGGCGATATAGGTGATTCATCGAGTCGTTGTTAATATTAAATCAGGATATGTTATATTCTTAATGCTATTGTTTGTTTGGAGTGTATTTTGGAAGAAATATTAAAGGCTTTAGAGGCCTTTGGTTTGAAAGAATTGTGGATGATCAAAGAAGTGGCCGTATTGATTGCTACGGTTGCGGTGCATTTTTCATTTGCTTATATTTTCAAAAAAGTGATTCAGGCCTCACAAAAAACAAAAAGTGTATGGGATGATGTTTTAGTTATTTCCGTAAGAAAGCCATTACGTTACGCAATATGGTTGGTAGGCATTTCAATTGCCTTGATGATTTTTGGCAATCATTATCACAGTGGTTTAGTTGAATATGTCACCATTATCAGAGAGGCCGTGATTGTTTTCTGTATTGGTTGGTTCAGTTGGAACTTGGTCACAGAAGCTAGTTCAAGGTATTTAATCCAGCAACAAGAAAAAGAAGGCGATTTTGATCACACAACAGTCGATGCACTGTCAAAATTAGGCCATCTCGTTGTGATTGTTGCAACGGTTCTAACCTTGATGCAATCATTTGGTTTTAGTGTTTCAGGCTTGTTGGCTGCAGGGGGTATTGGCGGTATTGCGATTGGTTTTGCAGCTAAAGATATTTTAGCTAACTTCTTTGGAGGGCTGACCATATATACAGATAGACCATTTGTAGTTGGAGATTGGATTCGCTCTCCCGATAAGGATATTGAAGGAACAGTAGAAAAAATTAGTTGGCGTTACACGCAAATTCGACGCTTTAATAAAAATCCAATCTATGTACCTAATTCAGTATTTACAACCATCGCAGTAGAAAATCCATCTCGCATGACGAATAGGCGCATTAAAGAGACGATTGGTATCCGATATGACGATATTAAATTGATGCCAGAGATAGTTAAAGACGTAAAGAAAATGCTGCAATCACATCAAGGTATTGATACCAGTGCGACTTTGATTGTTAATTTCAATACTTTTAATGCCTCATCGGTTGATTTCTTTATTTATACTTTTTCTAAAACGATTGTATGGACAGAGTTCCATGAAGTGAAACAAGATGTCTTATTAAAAGTTGCGGCGATTATCGAAAAGCATGGTGCACAAATCGCATATCCTACACAGACGCTTCATATGGTGCGTGAAGAACAAACGCCAGTTTAATTAAGCAAAACTAAACGGCCGACACTGACAAAGAAAATGGCTTTTTGAATGAGTAATGTTTGTGTTTGAAATAAGGTGGCGTATTCATCTAATTGGTTTTGATATTGATTAGCAATTGCTTTTAAAGCAACGTCATCGATATTTTCACTTAACTGAATCGTTTTGTAATCAATAATCCAGCGGGTGTTATTCTCCACAAATGTACGGTCGATAATTTTTTTACGCAATGATTGTTCAATAATAAACTCAATCGCTAACTCGCTTGCTGCGCCGGCTCTGTTTTCTAATATCCATCGACCATGCTCACTATTCAATGTTGTTTTGAGTAGATGCGCCACTTGGTTAGCGGCCTTTAGGCTGGTATCGGCATCATATGCCTTTTGATTAAACCACCGCTGCATGGCATTTGTTAATGAAACTAAACGGTTAGATGACCAGTATTGAAGACCTTCATCTGAAATGATTTGTAAGTAAATATGCGTTAACGTGCCAATATCTGCCTCCAATGTGCTGCTATCTTCGGCTACTGTATTGTTGTTTGAAAATACATTATGCTCGATTTGTATAAAAACACTTGGAATAGCGGGCTGATTTAATCGAATTAGTTGAGGTTTGAATTTTTCTAGTGGAATTTTCGGTAAGTTTGCATTAATTGGTTTTATAGTAGGCAAGGCTTCTGCTGGTTTGATGCATTTATCTTCGATGAATTCAGCGTTCACAATGGGCCATAACATATCTAAGAAGGTATTTTTCGGTGCTTTGATATCACCCTTAGAATCTAACTTTGCTGCTCCAAGTAAATGTAAGCATCGTTCAGCTCGGGTAGCAGCAACATACAGAACTCGGGCATCCTCATACGCAGAACGCTCTTTTTCTAACATTTTTAAATAATCATATGGTGTTATGGACTGATTATTTTGTGGGTTATGACCTTTTGGAATGTATGGCGCAACTACTAAATTCATATCGTCAATTTCATGGTTTGCATCTTCAGAGCTAACTTCTTCCCATAATAATAATGGCTGCTCATTGCCGCCTGTTTTACGATCTAATCCTGGCAAAATGACGGTATCAAATTCCAAGCCTTTTGATTTATGGATGGTCATAAATTGCAATCGATCATCAGCTTTCGCATCAGGTGCGGCGTAGAGCTTTTCTACTTCAATAGCCAGTTGCTGCGGTGAGAATTGCCTTGTATTTTCAAGCGCTTGAATTCGGTTAAAGAATGCCTGTACATCGCGTATATCTCCTGGTTCCCATAAGCATTCAGCACCACCTAACATCAACCAAGTACCGTGCACCCAACGGCTGACTGCCATTCGGCCTTGTTGCTGTAAAGCTTGCTTTAATACTTTGCGCACATGTAATAAACGTTGATGACCATCTTCAGTTAATTTGTTTAAACGTTCATCTTGATACATTAATTGCAATAGGGTGCTATTTTTATCGTTTAAGACTAAAGCATGTAAATCAGCTAGGGTTAGCCCGCACCAAGGCGCTCTTAAAATAGCCAGCCAATGCACACGATCGGCTAGGTGATGTAGGGCATAAGTCAAAGATAGTAAATCTTGTACAATTTGTCGGTTTGCCAGTTCTTCAATCTCAACTGCTTGAAAATTTAAGGTTGGATGATCACGACGTATCGCTGTCACCAAAGCACTTAAGTGGCTTCGCGCACGAACAAGTACTGCAATCTTGGCATCGGTATTTTCTACTCTCGTTTTTTGAATAATTTCAATGATGGTATCTGCTTCTAATTGACGAACATCTGTTGGTGTTAAGTCCTCGTCTTCTTCATCTGTATTCAGCGTGGTATCCAGCATTGCGTGTATGGTAACGCCAGCTGTTTCTAGATTTTCTTTAGTTGCCACAAATGGGCGGTATTGAATTGCACCACGGCTAATGCTGTCTTGTGATGGAAAAACGGCTTTAAATGCTTGGTTTACCCATGCCACTACAGGTGGCATAGAGCGGTTGTTACGCCATAATTTTAAAGACTTGAGCTTAATATTCCCAATACCTTGTTGTGCTACGCGTAAAAATAACCCAACATTGGCTTTACGGAAACGATAGATGGATTGCATTGGGTCGCCTACACAAAAAAGAGTGCGTCCATCATCATTTTGCCAACCACGAGTTAATGCTTGAATTAGCTTAATTTGAGCTGGACTTGTATCCTGAAATTCATCGACTAGCAAATGTTGGATACGATAATCTAGCTTAAGGGCTAAGTCGGTTGTATTGCCTGCAATATCTTCTAATGCCAGTAGTGATCGTTGGGAGATTTCTACAAAATCAACTTCGCCATGTGCTTGAAAGACTAACCATAATTCACCGACTGCAATGTGCAATACCTGCGCTAAGGTGGCAATCATTTGCCAAGTAGTTTCACTTTGTTCTGGTTTAGGAAGTGTACGCAAACGTGCAATGGCTACCTCAGCCCCCGTTATTTGACTAATTGATGCAATGATTTCTAGCAATTGTTCTTTATGAGGCTTGGCTTCTGTTGTTGCAGGTAAGCCCATGTTTTTATTTATAGTTTTACGGAAGGTGCCGCCTGTTGTTAATAATAAATCAGCCAATGCTTGCCAAAGCGTTAACGCATCAGTTTCTGCTGGAATGATGCTATCCCAATCTAACAAACGGGTAATTGAGTGCGTATTTTCTAGATTGCTTGCCGCAAAACGAGCAATTGGCATCAATGCCTGTTGATAGCGTGGCGCCAGTATCTGAGCGGCGGCTTGAATATCAGTACTCATCATACTGGCTAACGCGGCCTCGGCATCTTCCGCAGTCTGTTGGCTTTGCGAGTACGGTAACCACTGGTCACGCTTTGCGAGCATTTCAGCTAATAGTTGCGTTAGCTTATAGGTGTCGTTATCAAAGTAATGTAGCGCATCATAAATAGCAGCACCAAATTCTGGGTGCTCTAAATGGTCAAGCGCGCGCATGGCAGCTTCTTCATAATATAATCTTGGATCATCACGCACGCCAGGCTGCGTGCCAAAACGGCTTAACAGTGGCATTTGCCTTGCCAAATTTGCGCTCAGTGAATCAATGGTATAGATTCTTAAGCGCGAAGGCGCTTCTAGTAATTGCCAGCTTAACTCTGCTGATCTGTTTAATACGGTTTGGCCCAAATGAAAGGTAATTTGCTTGTGTGGTTGAGGTGGCAGTTGATCGCTTGCTGCCATGATTAAGCTGTCCATAATGCGTGACTTCATCTCAGAAGCTGCTTTATTGGTAAACGTAATAGCGATAATTTCTTCTGGGGTATCAACTGTTGCAAGTAATTTTAAAAAACGTTGTGTGAGTAGCTCGGTTTTACCTGCACCTGCTGGTGCTTCAACAATAAACGATTCATGCTCCAGCGCGCGTTCACGACTGAGACTATCTTCATTAAGAAAGTCTTCTGATAAAGCAGTCTGTTGCGTCATTGTGCTTTATCCTTTTGGTTATGTTGATACTCATATTGCAATTGCCGCTCAGGTAAGCGGAGTAGGGGGGTCACATCACAAAATGCTAATTGGCTTTCGTTTTCAAAAGTCACAGCTGCATCACCATTCTTTAAACTGATAGCCGTAGCCGTAATGCTGCTTTCCCAGTGCTGAATAATGCTGCGCCAGTCAGGAAAGCTAACTTCATCAAATGTTTTTCTACCACGCTTATCATCAAACACAGTGGCGCCTTGCACCACATTATCTGATGCAGCAATCCCAATAAAACAATGATCTGCTGAGCGCACTTTAGCGTAACAAACGGCGGCAATCGCTTGATTTGCATCTTTTAATATAAACGCAGCGTAGATAGGGAGCTGTGGCTCGGTGATGTTAGTGGAGGCCCAGTTTTTATAATCAAGCTGATTGCCTGTTTTATAATCAATGACCACATAACGACCATCATCTAACTGATCAATACGATCAATAATCAGCTTAATACAGATACCTTCAATTTCAATAGTATGTTCTTGTTCACAAGCTTGAACAGTAAACCCTTGAGGGCGTAACATTTCTACTTCAATTAGCCATGCAAACACCAGTTTGGTTAATCGCTCTGCCTCTAATGCCAAAAACACATCAGAAAACGTATGGTTACGTTCAGTATTAAAGGTAGTGATTACCTCTTTTGAAATCGCTAACAATGTCTCTTTTAATCTGTCAGGGATGGTGTCAAGCCAGTCTGCTTGATTTCTACCTTCCCAGAATTTAGCTAATACGGCGTGCACCAAACTACCACGCTCCATCACATCTAAACCATTCTCTGGCTCGCCCAGTTTTCTGGTATTCAGGCGATATTGATAAAATGCCCAAGCAGGACAAATGGCTTGAGCTTTTAGCAATCCTGTTCCACCACTAACATGCTCACCATTATTAATTGGTGGCGCTTGATGATCATCTAGCCATTGCCAATTGCGTCTAGCATTTTGAGCAAACGATTCCGCTAATGTACTCACTTGTTCAGGCTGTGTGCTCAGTTTCGGAATGCCCTGCATTAATGGACTTTCGCGTAAGGCACGTTCACCATCTCTTTTCGCACTTGAAAAGGTTACGTGTGATGCACTTCTGATTAAGCGGTCATGAATCGCCTGCGCAAATGCCATTTGCACTTCGCTGCTCGCGTTAGGTGTTTTTGCCGTACGTTGTAACTGTGCGGGCAAAAGAGCGTTATGCCTGGCGATGGGTGGCCAAACATGGTCATTCATTCCCATCACCCATACACCATCTAACGGTTCAGCTGCTGCTTCTAACATGCCCATGACTTGAATAGCCGCAGGAGCTTTACGTTCAGGTTGAAATAGTTGGGCTTTGCAAAGTTGTGTTAAACGTTTAATCGCTTCATTCGCACTGATTTTACCAGTTAATGGAGCCAAGCTAACCAACTGTTGTAATACATTATTAAACGATTTAACCGCTTGAAATTCATGACTAGAAAGGCTACGGCTACCTTGCCAGTGACAATGGTCAAGTAAGGATTTAAAAGTCTCTGCCCATTCTTTTGGGCTCGCAAATTGACGCTGTTCTTGCGACATGCGTAAAAGCACATTGGTATCGTCTATTAAGTTTGGTAGCACTAGCGCATGCTCACCCTCACAGGCATGCTTTAAAAAGCGCATAAACTGGTGGTTGGTCAAGCTCAACGGCATCTCTTGCCGCATGCGCGCATCCAATTTTGCTCGGTCATCGCTTTCTAGTAAACAGTCAGACCAGTAAACACTTTGCAATAATGTTGTGAGTTCTGTTTGCAATAATGCTTGTCTTTGCCAAGCAAAGCGCAATAGACCAAGTGCGGTGTTGATAATAGGCAAGCTTAGTAGAGAGATGCCTAAGGTAAAGTCATAACAACGCAACGCTTCTGATTGCGCTGGCGCCGCCGTATGTGGATGAAATACATCATCCAATAAATATATGAGTGTCGGTCTTACTTCTTCTAACTCTGGCACTACAATCGCCAGTTTGGCTTCTGGGTTCGTCGTTAAATGGTGATGTGCCCAAGCCACTGCTGCGCGGCATTCTGCCTCTTGGTCATCTACCACAACATGCTTAATATGTTGTGGCTTATCAAATGTCAGTGCATAAGTGCTCACGTTTACATTACGCCCTTTAAGCACTTTGATTAACTTTTTAGTATTTGGGTTTAATCGATCAAAGCCAGCAAGTTGTATATGGTTTGGTAATTGTGCAGCACCTCTTTTTAAGCATTGTATTTGCCAATCTTCATATCTTACTGCTTCTAAAACCTTGTTTTTTTTACAACGTTGCTGAAAGTCATCAAGCCATAGCATAAACTGCTTGGTTTCTTCAGTGGCCTCTGTAACGTTCAGATGCAATTGCCACTCGGTTAATAAACGGTTTGCCTCCACTGCAGCACTGGCCAAACCAGCGGTGTCAAATAGCTCCGCTGCTGCATGCTGCTGTAAGGATTGCAAAATACTTTGCTCCCATAGCAAAGCTTCTTGCGATGTAGTCAGCACATTGGTTGGTACACTATCAGCTTCTATCTCACCTAATAGAATAGCGTTTTCAATGGTTTGGTTCAGCCAATCACTTAACGTGGTAATTGTGCTAGCTTGCCATTGCGTTAAACCTGATGCTAACTGCTTACGGTGGTGAACCATTTGCAAGCTTCGTGCAAGTCGAGCTGTTGCACAAAGGATCATAGGAGATTCAGCATTAGATGACATGCCAGTATTCTAAACGAGAGTGTTAGTTTCTTCATCTATTTATCAAGTTATTACCCGTTGCTATTTAGATGATTAAAAAATTAGTGAGCGCACTGTTTTTATAAGATAATGACCTCATATTAGCATTATGATGATTTTGATGGAGTGCAAGCAATGTTAGCAAAAGTAGCAAAACTAATTCGATGGCTATTGATGTTCTTAATTATCCCAATTGCCTTATTTGCACTTTATACTTGGACTGTTTTGTCATGGTCCTACTCATCAGGTGAGCGAGCAGGATACGTTCAAAAACTCTCGCAAAAAGGGTTCCTTTGTAAAACCTATGAAGGCGAATTAATACTCGTTTCAATGCCAGGGACACAAGCAGAAAAGTTTTATTTCACAGTTAGAGACCCTACAATTGCTAATCGCATTAATGAAACCGTTGGTAAACGCGTGCGATTAAAATACCAGCAACATATTGGCGTACCAACTAGCTGCTTTGGTGAGACGCAATATTTTGTGAATGATGTAAAAGTGGTTTCAGAGCAATTGGTTGATCAAAATATGTTCCCGCAATAAGTAAGGCTCAATCCACTCTAAAGCATGAAGACATCGCCCAAAATCGAAGCAAAACCAGAAGAGAAAAACTACATAACGCCAGAAGGCTTTGCAGTTTTGCAAGCAGAGTTTAATCAACTTTACAAAGTAGAGCGGCCAGAAGTGGTTAGGACAGTGGCTTGGGCCGCCAGTAATGGCGATCGAAGTGAAAACGGTGACTATATATATGGTAAGCGTCGGTTGCGGCAAATTGATAGCCGTTGCCGCCATTTAATGAAGCGTATGGATTTAGCCGTCATTGTTAACAGTCAAGAGCAGCAACATTTAGAAAAAGT
>CAYGSH010000020.1:0-31746 GCA_964352515.1 uncultured Methylophilaceae bacterium
GCACATGGTTGATAGGCGCATTTCGTAATTTTGCATCAGAAGAAAATGAATATTGAGTTTTAGCAATACAAATCGGCAAATGATTATATTGATGGCTTAAGGTATTTATTTGTTTTTTTGCTTCAACACTGAGTTCAACTCCATCAGCGCCATATAATTTTGTTGCTATCATTTCTAACTTTTCATGCAAACTAGATTCATCTTTATAAAGCAATTGAAAATTTGACTGGTTTAACGCAATACTGTTAACTACTTTATTAGCCAAATCAACAGCGCCTGCAGCACCTTCAGCCCAATGTTTACAAATAACCACCTCGCAATCAAAAGCTTCTACAGCTTGTTTTAATGCATCAATTTCTGCAGGTGTATCATTGCTAAAATGGTTGATAGCTACAATTACATGCATGCCAAAAACTTCATGTAAATTATTGATATGTCTCTTTAAATTATTGATTCCATTTGTTAATAATTTAACGTCTTCTTTATTTAAGTTATCTAACTCAGCACCGCCATGATATTTCAGTGCACGCACTGTTGCGACTAAAACGACCGCGTCTGGCTTTAGTTCTGCTTGACGGCATTTAATATCAAAAAACTTCTCTGCACCCAAATCCGCTCCGAAACCAGCTTCTGTAACAACATAATCTGCAAGTTTAAGTGCTGACTTTGTTGCAATCACAGAATTACATCCGTGTGCAATATTTGCAAACGGTCCACCATGTATAATTGCTGGACTTCCTGCTATGGTTTGTACTAAATTTGGCTGAAAAGCGTCTTTTAATAGTGCAGTCATTGCGCCTTCCGCTTTAATATCACTGGCAAAAATCGGTTCGCCTTCTATGCTTTTTGCTACTTGAATCTTACCCAAACGCGCTTTTAAGTCGTTTAAACTTTCTGCTAAACAAAAAATCGCCATGACTTCACTCGCAACAGTAATATCAAAACCAGTATCTGATTCATGTCGAAGTTGATTTAAATGTATTGTCCGCAACGCTCGATCATTCATATCCATGCAACGCCGCCAACTCACTGTTGTTATATCAATATTGAGCGCATTGCCGTGATGAATGTGATTGTCAATTAGGGCTGCTAATAAGTTATTTGCGGCACCAATTGCATGAAAATCTCCAGTGAAATGTAGGTTAATATTTTCCATTGGCAATACTTGTGCATACCCACCACCAGTTGCACCACCTTTCATCCCAAACACGGGCCCTAATGAAGGCTCACGAATACAAACCATTGCTTGCTTGCCAATTGCATTTAACGCATCAGTCAGGCCAACGGTAGTCGTGGTTTTACCCTCTCCAGCAGGAGTTGGGTTAATGGCGGTCACTAAGATTAACTTGCCACTCTTTTTATCATTTAATTTTTCTAACCCTGTATAACTCAGTTTTGCAATATGCTGACCGTACGGAATTAAATCATTCGCAGAAAAACCAATAAGCTCTGCAATATGTTGAATTGGTTTTAACTCAGATGATTGTGCTATTTGGATATCACTTAACATATTTCATCCATTTTTTTAAAGAAGAAATCTTTGGTGCTCTATTTATTTTTTACCCAAAATAGTGCCTAAAATACCGCGCACTATTGATCGACCAAGAGATGTGCCTGCTGCTCTTGCTAATGATTTTGCAGCACTTTCTATAACTGAATCTTTAGGACGGCCTTTTGTTCTTGTGTTTTTATTACCAAGGACACCACCCCAATCAAAGCTACTCTCTTCAGGCTGCTTTTCTTTTTCAGCTTCTAAGGTTTCTTTTGCAAGCTGATCTGCTTTTGCTTTTAAGATTTCATAGGCTGACTCTCGATCTACAAATTTTTCGTAGACCCCATTAATGACTGAGCTTCTGATAACAGCTAAGCGTTCAGCATCTGTTGCAGGACCAATACGACTTTCTGGTGGGCAGACAAAAGTGCGTTCAACTGGATTAGGCGCTCCCTTTTCATTTAAAAAAGAAACAAGCGCCTCGCCAACACCTAACTCGGTAATCGCAGACTGAACATCCACTTTTGGGTTCACTCTAAATGTTTCTGCTGCGGCTTTTACTGCCTTTTGATCTCTTGGTGTGTAAGCTCGTAATGCATGTTGAACACGATTACCTAATTGACCTAATACAATATCAGGAATATCTAGTGGATTTTGACTCACAAAATACACGCCAACCGCTTTAGATCGAATTAATCGAATCACCTGCTCAATTTTAGACATCAAAGCTTTTGGCGCATCATTAAACAACAAATGTGCTTCATCAAAGAAAAATACTAATTTTGGCTTATCTAAGTCACCCGCTTCTGGTAAATTTTCATATAGCTCAGAAAGCATCCATAACAGCAAAGTGCCATAAACACGAGGTGCATTAAACAACTTATCAGAAGCTAAAATATTAATTATACCTCGACCTTTACTATCGGTCTGGAGCATGTCGTCAAGATTTAAAGCTGGCTCCCCAAACAGTTTATCACCACCCTCAGTTTCTAGTTGCAAAAGACCTCTCTGAATGGCGCCAACACTAGCAGAAGAAATATTGCCATACTCTGATTGATAAACGGATGCATTTTCTGCAGCGTGTTGCGACATGGTGCGTAAATCTTTTAAATCTAAAAGCAACCAGCCTTCATCATCAGCTATTTTAAAAATAGCATTCAGCACACCGCTTTGCACATCGTTTAAATTCAACATCCTTGCTAAAAGTAATGGCCCCATTTCTGCAACAGTCGTACGAATTGGATGTCCTTTATCACCAAATGCATCCCAAAAGGTAACTGGCGAAGCCTTTGCTTCATACCCATTTAACCCCAACAATTCAATACGTTCTTTAACCTTTTTATTTTCACCCGCTGGCTGACTTATCCCAGACAAGTCACCTTTTACATCTGCCATAAACACAGGCACACCTGCTTTTGAAAATCCCTCTGCCAAGGTTTGTAATGTAACGGTTTTTCCTGTACCCGTGGCACCGGCAATTAGTCCATGCCTATTTGCCATTTTGGGTAATAAAAAACTACTGGTTTCTAAATTTTTTGCAATTAAAATTGGTTCAGCCATTCTTTATCTTTCTAAAACGTTACTCTGACGCGTCTATAGTACTTAAAACAGCCGCTCTTGTCTTTGCTATCTGCCCACTGATTTTCTTTTCTATTAATGTATTGTCTTTCAATTGTTCCCAGTCTTTTTGCCAATCATCATATAACAACTGACTTTCATTTTTAGCTGCAGGCTTTAATAAATGGCTCAAGTCACGCACCATTAAGACATGCTTCCAACCTTCAATAGGATTGCCACGCGAATTGTCATGTGAAAAGTGCGCATAATTGACGACCGTTTGAAGCTCACCTAAATTTTTAAGCACTTCAAATGCCGCAATCCGCATATTTTGGTTAATTTCATTCTGATTAGCTTGCCAAGAATTGTAGCTTAAACCGACAATAGCTGTGATTAAACTAACAACTGCAACACTATGTTTAAGCAAACCTTTGACCCAATTACGTTCAAAAAACTTAGGCTTCATTCTTTGAATTAAATCTTCTTGGGGTAACGGCATTTTAAAAATCACCTTCACTCGCTTTGATTATGAGCTCAATTAACTTTTCCTCAAGTAATTTAGCCGCCTTCTGAGCCCGTAATGTGGGATTCTTAATGCTTTTTAAATCGTATGTTGGCCTTGCAAGAGCGATATACAGCTTTTGTTTATTTTGTGAGGTTGGCTTCTCATAAATAGCTATACGACATGGCGCAAAAACTAAAAATTCAGGGTGATCCAAAAAAATTTCAGTTCCTAAAGTCAGATTACAAAAAGACCTGACCTCTTTGATTCCCTGTGGATCAACTCCGCGTTCTTTAATATGATCACCAATAGGAAAATTAGCTGGATTTACAAAATTCATCCCCTGAGATACGCTTTTTAAACTATCAACAACTTCTTGATAGCTTATACCTTCTTTGACGGCTACTTCATATATCGCACCATATTGATCAATATTATTTGGAATAACTTGGATGTTTGAATGTTGCGGTGTTGTACATCCAAAAAAAATCAAGACTAGGAGTAATGCACAGTAATTTCTTAACATCAAAACCCCTTAACAAATAGCACTAATAATCTAATAGCTTGAACGTGTTACTTTGAATGCGTCATCAATTGCAGCTCTATCGTATTTTGGCGCTAACATCTGAATAAAGCCGTAGAGATAACCTCGCATAAATGTATCTTTTCTAACGCCCAAATAGGTTGTGCTTGCCGGAAATAAATGACTACAATCTAAACGAACGAGTTTTTTATCGCGCTCTTCGTCAAATGCCATATTGGCAATCAAACCAACACCTAAACCTAACTCAACATACGTTTTAATTACATCTGCATCGATTGCGGTTAAAACCACGTTAGGCATCACACCAGCATCATGAAAGACCTTGGAAACAATTGTACTACCTGTAAAAGCAAAATCATAGGTAATCAAAGGATAACTCGCAATCTTTGCCAATGTCAGTGGCACTGCATCAATTAGGCGATGTCCCTCAGGAACAACTAGGCTTCGATTCCACTCATAACAAGGTAGACATAAAATACGGTCATCATGACTAATAGCTTCAGTTGCAATCCCAACATCCGCCTCCCCTTTTGCAACCCAATCTGTTACTTGTGTCGGATTACCTTGATGAATATTGAGTTTTACATGGGGATAAGCCTCCATAAACGCTTTAATTGCTTTTGGTAGCTTGTACCTTGCCTGCGTATGAGTAGTCGCAATGGTAATCGTACCTGATTCTACTTGACTAAATTCATGGCCAACACGTTTAATATTTTGCATTTCCAGCATGACAGTAGCCGCAAGCTTAATAATATGTTTGCCAGGCTCAGTAATCCCTGTTAAACGCTTACCATTTCGTTGAAATATCTGAAGATTTAACTCATCTTCAAGCAACTGAATCTGTTTACTCACACCTGGTTGTGAAGTATGTAAAGCTTCCGCAGCCGCTGAAATGTTCAAGCCTTGACGTGCTACCTCATGGACATATTTTAATTGGTGCAATTTCATGTCAACTATTCTAGTACGAACCGATCATTTTTAGACAAGTATATATTCTATATAAGTGAAAAATATATGCAAATAATAAATTAATATTAATTGCTTATATTAGTTTCTGATATATTACGCGACTAGTTTAAAAATGCACTACCTAAAATATGGATGTTTATCAAATTTTTGCTGGGTTTATTGTCGGCCTACTTGTTGGGTTAACGGGTGTTGGCGGCGGATCATTAATGACCCCCATTTTATTGATATTTTTTCACCAACCTGCTGCCGTGGCGGTTGGCACTGATCTTCTATACGCATCAATCACGAAATCAGCCGGTATTTTTGCGCATGGTAAGTTAGGCAATATCGATTGGCGTGTTGTACGTTTGCTCGCACTTGGCAGCATCCCAGCATCTGTGATGACAACCTTTTTTTTGGGTTCACTGGATATTGCTTCCGAAGATGCTGTGCTAACAATTAAGTTTTGGTTAGGTATTGCACTAATGCTAACAGCTATCTCAGTCATTTTCCGCACGCAGCTAGCAAGGTTTTCAAAAAATGGACACTGGATAAACCCAAGCTATGCCTCAGCATTGACTGTTTTGCTTGGTATTATATTAGGTTTTTTAGTTACACTCACTTCTGTAGGCGCAGGCGCATTGGGCGTCACTGCCCTGTTAATACTTTACCCAAATATTTCATTATCTCGCATTATTGGTACTGATGTTGCACATGCCGTCCCATTGACACTTGTAGCTGGTTTGGGCCACATGAGTTTAGGTACTGTAGACTATACGCTTTTGGGTACGTTGTTAATTGGCTCAATTCCCGGTATTTGGATTGGTAGTCATTTAAGTGTAAAAGTGGCTGAACACTGGATTAGACTATTACTAGCCCTTATTTTGGTTTATGTAGGACAAAAACTGGCGTTTCCAGAAATCAATATGATTATAGGTATTGCCACACTACTTATCATCATTGGATTAAAACAAGTTAACTTTAAAAAAACTTTATAGAAAATTAAGCAACCCCTTATTAAATAAGGCATTTTAGATTAAAATAGAGGGCTAACTTTAATTAGCAAAAGAAATGTACAAATACGACAAAATTGATCAGCAAAACGTTAATGAGCGCGTAGCTCAGTACCGTGACCAAACACGCCGTTATCTGGCAGGCGAACTTAGTGAGGAAGAGTTTCGCCCCATACGCTTGCAAAACGGCCTTTATATTCAACGCCACGCACCAATGCTTAGAATTGCAGTGCCTTATGGTATGTTATCTTCAAAGCAGTTGCGCAAACTTGCAGATATCGCAAAAAAGTATGACAAAAATTATGGTCATTTCAGTACTCGCCAAAATATGCAACTCAACTGGCCTAAGCTTGAAGAAGTGCCTGATATCCTTGAGGAACTTGCCACTGTTGAAATGCATGCTATTCAAACGTCAGGGAACTGTATCCGTAACATCACTACAGACCAATTTGCCGGCATTGCTCCTGATGAAGTAGTTGATCCAAGAGCAATGGCCGAAATTATGCGCCAATGGAGCACCTTTCATCCTGAGTTTGCGTTATTGCCAAGGAAATTCAAAATAGCAGTTTCTGGCACACAGGAAGATCGCGCCGTTGTGCAAATGCATGATATTGGCATGGAGTTCTACAAAGACGCTGATAATAAACTAGCTATTAAGGTATGGGTTGGCGGCGGTCTAGGCCGCACCCCTATTTTAGGGTCTGTCATCAGAGATCATTTAGAATGGCAACATGCACTATCCTACTGCGAAGCAATTATTCGCACCTATAATATTCACGGTCGTCGGGACAACTCCTACAAAGCCAGAATTAAAATTTTAGTTAAAGCATTAGGTATTGATGCGTTTAAAGAGCAAGTTGAAGCAGAATGGGCACACTTAAAAGATGGGCCTTTAACTATTACAGAAGCTGAGCTTGATCGAGTTTCAACACATTTTGAACCGATGCCATATGAGAACTTAGATACATATGATGCAAGCTTTGATGCTGCAATTTCTAGTAATCCGGCTTTTGCATCATGGGCAAAACGTTGCACACATCCACATAAAATGCCAGGCTACCGCGCAGTCACATTGTCGCTAAAAAAACATGGTGCCGCTCCAGGTGATGCTACAAGTGAGCAAATGCATATTGTTGCTGACCTTGCGGATGCTTACAGCTTTGGTGAGTTACGCGTTTCACATGAACAAAATCTGATATTAGCGGATGTAGAATTAGCTGACTTGTTTGATGTTTGGGAAAAAGCGCGAGAATATAGTTTAGCAACACCAAACATTGGCTTATTGACTGATATTATTTGCTGTCCTGGTGGTGACTTTTGCAGTCTAGCCAATGCAAAAAGTATTCCTATTGCCCAAGCAATCCAGGCTCAGTTTGATGATCTAGATTATTTACATGATATCGGTGATATTGAACTTAATATATCTGGGTGCATGAATGCATGCGGTCATCATCATGTTGGTCATATTGGTATTTTGGGTGTTGATAAGGACAATAAAGAATGGTACCAAGTGTCTATTGGGGGCAAACAGGGCAACGATGCAAGCTTAGGAAAAGTCATAGGACGAGCATTTGCAGCTGAGGAAATGCCTACTGTTATTCATAAACTTATTGAGGTTTATATTAAAGAACGCACTCCCGAAGAACGTTTTATTGATACAGTTCGTCGCCTAGGGATGGATCCGTTTAAAGCACATGTATATGCAGAAACTGAAGAGGTGAGCGTATGAGCCAGTTAATTATGGGCAACCAAATCGCACAAGATGAATGGACACGCGTTATCCCACCTACGTTTGGTGATGAACCTGTGCGCAAACAAGCAGGTAAAGTAGTGATGTTCAAGCTACATGGCGAAGAGACTTACACGCCAAAACAAATTGATGCAACTGAGATTCCAACAGGCAAAGTACTACTTCCGTTAACATTATGGTTAGCCAAAAAAGATAAGTTAGCTGACCGGATGGCTGCAGGTGAAATTGGTATCGTATTACAAACGCACGAGCCAATTGAAACTCTCGTTAATGCGTTTGATGATTTAAACAGCTTGCCAGTGATTGCGGTTTATGTACAGATCTTTGCAGATGGCCGTAACTTTACTTTAGGCAATTTATTGCGCACTCGTTATGGCTTTATAAATGAATTGCGAGCAGTCGGTGACATTATGCGCGACCAATTATATTTTTTAAAGAGATCTGGCTTTAATAGTTATGAAATTAAGCAAGGTCGTAATGCAGAAGAAGCCATAGCAAGCCTTAATGATTTTACAATGCCTTATCAAGGCGCAGTCGATGATGTGCCAGTTTGGCGTAGAGTGAATCGATAATGTCATTTGGTGTCAGCATGATTAAACCCACGGCGAATAATCCAGCCACATCACCTGAGTTAACCGATGGGTTAAAACAAAAGGTAATATTCAAACGTGATCAAGTCATTGGATTATTAAAATCTGCTTGCACTGCGTTTGAGGGAATTACATTTGCAAATAGCTATGGCGCTGAAGATATGGTGCTAACAGACATTATTTCCAACGAAAAATTGGCCATTGAAATCTTCTCTTTAGATACTGGAAGATTGCCATCAGAAACCTATACACTAATGGCTGAAGTTGAAAAACACTACGAGACTAAGCCTGTCGTGTTTTTTCCTAAACATGCAGCGGTAGAAGATTACGTGCGTACTAAAGGCATTAATGCATTTTATGAAAGCATTGAGCTCCGTAAAGCATGTTGCCATATGCGAAAAGTAGAACCACTTAAACGAGCTCTCCATGGTAAAAAAGCATGGGTAACTGGTATGCGTGCCGAACAAGCAACAACGCGATCTAGTTTACCTACCCAAGAGTTTGATGAAGGCAACCAATTAGAAAAATTTAACCCGCTTAGTGATTGGACAGAAAAAGAAGTTTGGGCATATATCAGGATGTATAAAGTTCCGTACAATATTTTACATGACCAATTCTATCCAAGTATCGGCTGTGAACCATGTACGCGCGCAGTTGCAATGGGTGAAGATGTTCGTGCAGGCCGTTGGTGGTGGGAAGATCCTAAAAACAAAGAATGTGGACTTCATGTAAAGAATTAAGATTATATAATAAATTATTGAATATTATGACTAAAAAAACATTATCACATTTGGATTGGCTAGAAGCTGAAGCCATCCATATCTTGCGCGAAGTGGCTGGCCAATGTAGTAATCCTGTTCTGTTATTTTCAGGCGGTAAGGATTCGTTATGTATAGTACGCTTGGCTGAAAAAGCATTTAGGCCAGGCCGCTTTCCCTTTCCTTTAATGCATATAGATACAGGTCATAATTATCAAGAAGTAATTGAATTCCGTGACCGTCGCGTTGCTGAAATTGGAGAACGACTAATTGTGCGTTCATTAGAAGACTCCATGGATCGCGGTACGATTGTATTAAAACACCCAGATGAGCCCCGTAATAAACACCAGTCAGTCACTTTGTTAGAAGCAATTGAAGAATTTGGCTTCGACTGCTGTATTGGCGGCGCGCGTCGTGATGAAGAAAAAGCACGTGCAAAAGAGCGCATCATGAGTTTCCGTGACGAATTTGGTCAATGGGATCCAAAAAATCAACGTCCAGAATTATGGAACTTATATAACGCAAGAACTCATAAAGGCGAGAATATTCGTGCCTTTCCTATCTCTAACTGGACGGAGATGGACGTATGGCAATATATCGAACGTGAAAAATTAGAACTACCAAGCATTTACTTCGCACATGATCGTGATGTAATTTTGCGAAATGGTGACATTATTCCTGCTAACGTGCCGCTAGCAAGCGGCGAAGTCATTAACAAACCTAAAGCTGGCGAAGAAATCGTGAGTAAACAAGTTCGATTTAGAACAGTTGGCGACATCACTTGTACTGCCCCTGTTTATTCTGATGCAGATACCACAGAAAAAATTGTGATTGAAACCGCAACTACAACCATCACAGAACGTGGTGCAACCCGTTTAGATGATCAAACCTCTGATGCTTCAATGGAATTACGTAAGAAAGAGGGTTATTTCTAATGACAACAACCAACCAAGAAAACATCATGCAAGATAATGATTCATTATTACGTTTTATGACCTGTGGCAGTGTGGATGATGGTAAAAGCACGTTAATCGGTCGCTTACTATTTGATAGTAAAACCATCCTAGCTGACACCATGACTAACATTACTAACACGTCTAAAAAACGTGGCATGGATGCTGTTGACTTATCTTTACTTACCGATGGATTACAAGCCGAGCGTGAGCAAGGCATTACCATTGATGTGGCTTATCGCTACTTTAGCACTGGCACGCGTAAATATATTATTGCCGATGCCCCTGGTCATGAACAATATACCCGCAACATGGTAACTGCTGCCTCCACTGCTAACCTTGCGATTATTTTGATTGATGCCCGTAAAGGCGTCTTAACTCAAACACGTCGACATAGTTACTTAGCACATTTGGTAGGTATTCCGCATATTGTCGTCGCAGTCAACAAAATGGATTTGGTTGGTTATAGTCAAGAAGCCTATAATAAAATTTGTGCTGACTACATACAGTTTGCACAAGAAATTGGCTTAGCAGGCGCACGTGATATTCGCTTTATTCCTATGTCAGCGCTCAATGGCGATATGTTAGTTGATCGCTTGGATAGCATGCCTTGGTACCAAGGCGAAACACTTTTGGAAATGTTAGAAAAAGCACCTGCGGCCCATACAGAACAATCTGAAAAATTCCGCTTTCCTGTGCAGTTTGTTTGCCGCCCACATGCGAGTGCTGATGCAAAGCTCCATGATTTTAGGGGCTTCATGGGCAGAGTTGAATCTGGCGAGATTGCAGTCGGCGATACAGTGACTGTTTTGCCCAATGGCTACCAATCAACCGTAAAAGCCATTCAACTGGGTGAAGTGCAACTACAAAAAGCTCAAACGGAGCAAAGCATCACTTTATTGCTAGCAGATGAAATTGATACTTCCCGTGGTGACATGATTGTGAAAAGTGAAGAAGCACCAGAGCCTGTTAAGCAAATTGAGGCGTTTGTATGTTGGTTAGACGAAATACCCCTTTCGCCTGCTCGTACTTATATTATTCGCCATACAACGCGAGAATCGAAAGCGAAAATTGGCACGATTCAATACAAGGTAGATGTGAATACGCTAGAAGAGCAGCAAACAGCTGATTTAAAAATGAACGATATTGCCCGCTTAAGCTTCAGACTAGCACAACCGCTGATGGTAGATAGTTATAAAGGTAACCGCGCAACAGGTGCATTTATTGTGATTGACGAAAGTACAAATAGCACGGTTGGTGCTGGTATGATTCTATAAAACTAATATTTAAAGCCTATTATTAACAGCGTAAATTAGATTAAAATTACATAAGATTTAAAAAAGGAACGAAAATGACGTATGTAGTCACCGAAAACTGTATTCAATGTAAATACACTGACTGTGTAGATGTTTGCCCTGTCGATTGCTTTGTAGAAGGACCAAACTTTTTAGCTATCAATCCAGATGATTGTATCGATTGCACACTATGCGTGGCAGAATGTCCTGCTGAAGCGATTTTTGCTGAAGATGATGTGCCAGAAGATCAATTACATTTTATTGAGCTTAATGAGCGTCTTGCGAAAACATGGCCGATTATTTCTGCTCGAAAAGAACCGCTTGAAGATGCGGATGCTATGAATGGTGTGCCAGGTAAATTAGACTTACTAATTGAATAAGCGTAAATTGAAAATAAAAAAAGAGGCTCAAGCCTCTTTTTTTATTACATGATATTGTCTAAAAATTATGAGTGTATTGTACACTTATGATGTCTACGCTACCTTTATACTCGCCTCTTACCCTACCATTGCCCAAAGGCGTTGCAGCAGTTTGGTCATCATCAATCTTCACGTCACTAATAAACAAATGTGTATATCCAATATCAAAAGTAGATACTGGCGTTATTTTATAGCTCGCCCCTAATGATAACCATTTTCGGTCATTACCAGGAATGCGTGGTGTACGGAACTCATCTTTTATGGCCTCCTCATCATAAGCTAAACCAGCACGCAGTTTTACAGCGTCGCTGTAGTGATAATTGACACCGACAGAATAACGCATGGTGTTATGCCAGTTTTCAGGGGTGACCGTTAAGGTTGCACCAGTATCGCGCACCACTCTAAGCTCTTCAAAGTTACTCCATTCAGTCCAAGTAATATCACCCATTAAATCCCATTTACTATTAAGCTGACTAAACGCACTGACTGAAAAACTTGCTGGCAAATCAATTGAGGCTTTTACATCACCGTTAGCAGCACCTGCGGCAAAAGGAGCTGGCAAGCCAGCTGGAAGCCTAAACTTAGCATCACCTTCTAATCTTTGTTTAACTTCTGAACGGTAGGCAACGCTAATGCGCGTATCGGCAGTCGCGTGAAAAATAGCACCTAAATTATAACCAAAGCCCCAGTCATCACCTTCAACCTTTACTGCACCTTCGCCAAAAGGCCCGAAGTTAACTGACCTCGTAAGCGTTGCTTCGGCACGCATTGCCGAAACACCAAGACCTAAAGAAACACGATCGTTCACTTTAAATGCAATCGATGGATTAATATTCACTGTTTTAAGTTCTGACTTATTTGCTTGAAAAGGCCTAAACCTTTCATCATCATATTCAGTTTTTAATCCAAACGGCACATTAACGCCTACACCTACTTTTATTGATGGTGTTAACGTTGTCATAAAGTAAAAGTTTGGTACGAAAGCTAAATCACCGGCGTCAGGACCTTCATCACCTAAGGGCCTAGCAGTTCCAGCCACTGATCCATTATTTTTAAAATCCACATTCGGTTTAATGAAGTGCAATGCGCCGACTGCTTGCGTGCCTTCAATATAAGTCATACCTGCAGGGTTAAAAAAGATAGCACTTGCGTCTTCAGCAACAGCACCGCCACCCGCAAAGGCATTACCCATACCACTTGCACTTTGCTCAATTAATGCAAATCCAGCTGCTTGTGCATGAGCATTAACCACTAACGTAACGCCAAATAATAGGCTTTTTATTTTAATTCTACTTTTCATGAATCCAGTCCCTTTTGATTCGTTTTTTTAATACTATCCAAAAATAGCTTTATTTCTTAATACTATTTATTAAAATTTAGTTAAATCCTACTGATTTTTATAGGTTTAGTACAGCATTTATAGTTTCAAACACTTGCTTATGCAAACAATTATGACTAAAAATGGAAAATATACGACAGCAACTTGATTTATACTTAAAACAATCTTCGTTTACTAAATCTATCAATATGGACCCTATATCAAGTATTGCGCTCGCTAGTGGCCTAAGCTGGGCGAGTGGCTTTAGATTATATGCCACAGTATTTATCGTTGGCATCCTAGCCAAATACCAATTTATCGCATTGCCTGATACCTTAGATATTCTTAGTAATCCAATCGTCATTGGTGTGGCAGGCTTGTTAATGATTATTGAATTCTTAGCAGACAAAATTCCTTATATTGATAGCACATGGGACAGCATTCAAACATTTATTCGCATTCCAGCAGGTGCATTGCTTGCCATGGGGGCAATTAATAGCAGTGACCCTATGCTAGCAACCCTAGCAGCACTGCTTGGCGGCTCACTCACTGGGATGACACACGCAACTAAAGCTGGCAGTCGCGCTTTAATCAACACCTCACCTGAACCGGTGAGCAATCTCGCAACTTCATTAGGTGAAGATGGCTTATTTCTCACAGGTGGCTGGTTGGCGCTAATGCACCCTATTGTCTTCGTCGGTTTATTATTAGTGTTTGTTATTTTTATGCTTTGGATGTTACCTAAGGTCTGGCGAGGCATTCGCTCAATATTTTCTTTGCTTAAAAATCCAGAAAAATTACCCACAAACTTAAACGAATAAAAACTTAACAACAATATGCGATAATAATCAATATTAATCACCCCAATAAACAAAGCGCTATGATTACCACACTAATAATGATTGCAAGTATTTTATACTTAGCTTTGCAATTAGAGGAAAAGTTAAAAGTCCCTTCTCCTCTTGGCTTAATCGCACTTTCATTTGCTGCACATTACTTGATTAAACAAGCACCAATCATCACCGGCGATTCGGAAAGCTTTGCTAAACTGGTGATCTTTTTACTGCCTGTTTTACTCATCTCTGACTCGCTGGAGCTTAAACTTCGCGATTTAAAAACACATGGCTTAAGCTTATTGTATCTGTCGATTGTAGCCGTGGCACTATCTATCATTATGGCGCTGTCGATTTCAGACTGGTTATTTGCTGATTATCATTTAAGTAATGCAGCAGTTGTTATGCTATTTGCCATGGTACTAGCAACCGATCCAGTGTCTGTGGTGAGTATTTTTTCTAAATTTGAATTGCCGCATCAACTCAAAATGCTTGCTGAAGGTGAAAGCTTATTCAACGATGCAACTGCACTAATTGTTTTTGTATTTATTGGCCTATTTGCACTTAAAGGTGGTGTGATTACACCAACATATGTAGCGGAAATCAGTCTCGCCGTCATTGTTGGCTCTATCCTTGTTGGTGTTGGCATTGGCTTTATTGGCTTGATTTTCATGAAAACAACGCATAATCGTATTGCTGAAATGATGATACTTATTTTAGCTGGCTATGGTGCTTTTGAGCTGGCTGAGCATTTTTATATATTGCTTAATTTCTTTGGTGGCCATTCACATATGCATTTATCTGGCATCTTGGCTGTTATATTTGCAACGATTACGGTTAATCACATCATGAACAAACACATAGAAAATGAGAGTGAACAAATTACCGATGATGAAGCAACGTTAACTCGAGAAGCCATGAAACAAAAAACATCAGCAGGTATCATCGGCACTGTTTTACAGCGTGTTAAAGCAACATTAGAAGAAAAAAATCGTCACCTTCGCAATAAAGAAGATGTGCAATTATTGGCTATGGTTGCCAATACCATTCTCTTTATTGCCATGGCAGAAATGATCGATCTCGATCTTATGTGGAAGTATCGATTTGAAATCCTAATTATGTTTGCTGCAACAACGGTCATTCGTGGGGCAATGATGACGGTATTTGCTTTTATTACCAACAAAACACAGAAAATGGTCGATGTAAATCGACGTTGGACGACGGTGCTTTCTTTTGCTGGAATTAAAGGCGGTTTATCCATCGTTATGTTAACCATGATTCCAGCCTCATTTGATCATCTAGAAACCTTTAAAGCCATTGTCATTGGGGTGATTATGCTATCAACCTTTGTCTATGCCGCTATATTGATTTGGTATATCAACAAGCATCAAGCAACTTTTTTGCTAGAGCTAAAAGCAGAAGGCGAGCATCACTAATCGGTTGCTTAATGCGCTTATTTTGGTTTTTTTGCTGTGACGACTGCTTTTAAATACATTCAGCACTATCCACAAGTGCTGCAAAATCAAATTAGTCAATTACAAGCTGAGGGCAAGCTTGGTGATTACATCACATCACGTTACCCGCAGTCGCACTCAATTCAAACCAGCAGAGCTTTATACAACTACTGTAACGAAATTAAACAAGCGCATATGCGTAACGTCAGCGTACTGGCAAAAGTAGCCTACGATAGCCGCTTAACCATGCAGCAGCATGCCCTAGGCCTTAATACCGCAATTTCTCGAGTGCATGGTAGTAAATTAAAAGCAAAAAAAGAAATTCGTATCTCCGACACATTCAAAGACATGCCTGAGTCTTTTTTACGAATGATTGTCGTGCATGAGCTTGCACATTTGAAAGAGCGCGAACATAACAAAGCGTTTTATAAACTATGTCAACATATGGAACCTGACTATCATCAGTTGGAATTTGATTGTCGGGTGTATTTAACTTGGAAAGAAGTTACTTAGACTTGGACATTAATTTAGTTGGGATTAGCCAACTTAACCCCATTAAAACAATCCCCTCTGCTTCTTAGCCTTAGTCCGAGCCGCCACCAACGCAGCCCCTTTCCTTGCACGCTTACCTAAACATTTAAGAAACAAATCACCTTTAATCTGCTTCTCCACACCCTTAACCCTTACATTGGCCGACTCACCATCACTTAACACAACACAGGCTAACGTTTCACCTTTGGGTATATCCATAATCTTTACACCACGGCCACCATTAGGATATTCGTTAATCTCACTGAGCGCGAAAACTAGTAATTTGTTTTCTGATGAAGTCGCAGCAACACATTCGCTATGGTCTAGCTTAATGGGTGAAAGTACTTTCGCACCGTCATCTATCTTCATAAACGCTTTACCTGCTTTTGGCCGAGCGATTAAGCCTTTGATTGGTGCAATAAAGCCGTAGCTGTTGGATGAGGTGAAGAGGTATTTATCTTCTTCATCGCCTGATATGGCAGCGGTAATGCTGGCACCATTTTGCAACTCTATAATCGAGCTAACTGGGATGCCATCACCTTTACCTCCTGGTACAGCTGATGCGTCAAAGGCATAACAACGGCCATTTGAATCAAGGATAATGATTGGTCTAATGGTACGCGTTTCGATAACCGCTAGCTCGCTATCGCCTGCTTTCCATGCGATAGTATCGCGATCTACATTGTGGCCTTGTCTTGCGCGTATCCAGCCATTTTTTGAAAGCAATATGGTGACTGGTTCATCAACAACAAATGATTTTTGGCTGGCTTGGGTGCGCTCTACAGGCTCGATTAAGGTACGGCGATCATCGCCGTATTTTTCAGCATCTTGCTTAATTTCACGTGCGGTGAGATTTTTTAGCTTGGTGTTGCTACCCAATATGCTATCTAAACCCTCTGCTTCTTCACGAAGTTTTTCTAATTCCTTTTCAATCTTAATGCCTTCAAGGCGAGCTAATTGGCGTAATCTGATTTCAAGAATATCTTCCGCTTGAATATCAGTTAAATCAAAGGCGGTGATTAAATCTTCTTTTGGCTCATCTGAATTGCGAATAACTTTAATCACTTCATCAATATTTAAAAAGGCAATCATACGACCTTCTAAAATATGGATGCGCTTGTTGATTTTATCGAGATCAAACTGGCAACGTCTTTGCACCACATTTAAACGGAAATCAATCCACTCTTTAATAGCCGTAAGCATATTCTTTTGCGTTGGACGACCATCCGTACCAATCATCACCATATTGACCGAACAAGAAACTTCTAAGCTGGTATTGAGTAGTAAGAATGCCATTAATTCATCGCTATTCACGCGACTGGTTTTTGGCTCAATAATTAAGCGAACATCTTTTTTACCTTCACTTTTAACCGTGTCAATCATACTCAAGGCAGCTTGTTTGAGTAGTAACTGATCTTGATCGATGGTTTTTTTATCTTTTTTGGGTTTTGGGTTTGAAATCGCTAAAATTTCATTTTGTATGGTTTCAACTGAAACGCCGTGTGGCAATTCATTAATAATGACTCGCCATTGCCCTCGAGCCATCGGCTCAACCACCCAGCGCGCACGTAACCTTAAAGAGCCACGACCTGTGTCATATAACTCATGAATGTCAGTTGTTTGCGTAATCAATTGACTACCGCCTGGCCAGTCCGGACCTGGTATATATTCCATTAATTCGGTAGTTGTAGCATTAGGGTTAGACATGACATACAAGACACCATTGGCTACTTCACGCATATTATGTGGCACCATTTCAGTCGCCATTCCCACGGCAATACCTGAAGCGCCATTCAGTAACATCATCGGCAAACGCGCGGGTAAAAGCACTGGCTCTTGAAATGCACCATCGTAGTTATTTTGAAAATCGACCGTACCACGATCAATTTCGGATAAAAGCAAATCGGCAATCGGCGACAACCGCATTTCAGTGTAGCGCATTGCCGCTGCGCCATCACCATCGCGTGAGCCAAAGTTACCTTGACCATCAATCAATGGATAACGCAGCGTAAAATCTTGTGCTAACCGCACAGCGGCTTCATAGGCTGAGCTATCACCATGCGGGTGATACATACCCAGCACGTTACCTACGACACGGGCTGATTTAACTGGTTTAGCGCCAGCGACTAGATTCATTTCTTTCATTGCATATAGAATGCGGCGCTGTACAGGTTTTTGACCATCTTCAACCGATGGTAAAGCGCGGCCTTTTACAACAGAAATAGCATAGGATAAATAGGCTTCTTCAGCATAAGCACCAATGGCAACTGCGTCGTCATCAGGCGCTAGTGTTGTTATATCGGTTATATCATTCATTAAACATCTGCCTCCACATCATTGCCACGACGTTCTATCCACTCTTTACGCGCCGGTGATTGGCTTTTTGCCATCAACATATCAAACATATCGAATGCGCCAGACACTTCACTATCTGGTAAACGCACTTGAATTAAGCGACGAGTATCAGGACATAATGTGGTCTCCCATAATTGATCTGGGTTCATTTCACCCAAACCTTTAAAGCGCTGTATCTCCAGTTTCTCTTCTTCTATACCTTCACGCTTTAGCTTTTCTATCGTGCTTAATTTTTCTACTTCATCGGCAACATATAGCTTGCGCATGGGTTTACTTTTTCCTTGTGCTGGCACATCAATGCGGTAAAGCGGTGGCTGAGAAATATACACATGGCCACGTTCAATTAACTTTGGCGCATGCTTTAGTAACAAGGTAAGTAGTAATACTTGAATATGCGAACCATCCACATCAGCATCAGAGAGCAAACATAGTTTACCGTAACGCAAACCTGAAAAATCAGGTTCATCTTGCAAGGTATGCGGTTCAATGCCAAGTGCGACAAAAATATCATGCACCTCAGAGTTAGCAAAGATACGGCCAGCCTCTACTTCCCAAGTATTCAGTACTTTACCGCGTAAAGGTAATAGGGACTGAAACTCATTGTTACGGCCCATTTTAGCACTACCGCCAGCTGAATCACCCTCGACTAGGAAGAGCTCTGCTTCCATCGTGCCAGCAGCTTCACAATCAGTCAGTTTAGCCGGCATCAAATTAATACCTGTGCTTTTACGTTTTTCAATTTTTTGGGTGGATTTATTCCTTGCCGCCGCAGTGCTATTTACTAAATCTGAAATACGTTTCGCAAAGTCTACATTTTGCGTTAACCAGTTTTCCATCATGGGCTTTACAGATGTCGCAACCATTTTCATCGCATCACGATTGGTGAGTTTTTCTTTAGTTTGACCTTGAAATTGCGGGTCTAATACCTTGGCTGCTAATACATAGCATACGTTATTCCATACATCTTCTGAGGTGATTTTAACGCCACGTTGCATCATGCTGTGATGCTCCATAAACGTTTTAACCGCTTCAAATACACCATTACGCATACCAGCCTCATGCGTACCACCTGAAAGCGTTGGAATCAAATTCACGTATGATTCACCACGGCCTCCACCTAATCCAAAAGACAGCGCCCAAATAGCCCCTTCCCCTTTTGAGATGGTATCCGTGTTTTCTTCCGCATAAAATTCTCCAGAAATGGTAGGGATTGGGGCTTCTTGCCCCTCTTCCATTTGACGTTCACCAATTAACTCATCGAGGTATTGTGGCAAGCCTCCTGCATACGTCCATGACTTTTCATCAAAGCCATTATCGCTCTCAATCGACAAAGTCACGGTAACACCGCGCAATAAAACTGCTTTGGATTTTATTAAGTGTTCTAGCTGCGCAAGAGAAACTTTCGGTGCATCAAAGTATTTCGGATCAGGCCAACATTTAACAGTGGTACCCGTGTCTTTTTTAGCACAACTACCAATAATTTCTAAGGATTGGACCCTATCGCCATTTTCAAAGGCCAGTTGATAGATGTTACCATCGCGTTTTACTTGAACTTCAAGGCGAGTTGACAATGCATTAGTGACGGATACGCCCACTCCATGCAACCCGCCAGAGAAGCGATAGGAACTACTTTCATCTTCTTTATCAAATTTACCACCCGCATGCAGTTGCACAAAAACCAACTCAACCGCCGCTTGGGTTTCACCTTTGGGAATTTGTACCGGAATGCCACGACCATTATCGCTAACTTGCACAGAACCATCTTTATAAATAGTAACGTGTATATTATTGGCATGTCCACCTAATGCTTCATCTGCCGCATTATCAATCACCTCTTGCACGATGTGTGTTGGGGACTCAGTACGTGTATACATGCCCGGTCTTGCACGAACAGGTTCTAACCCGCGAAGTACCTTAACGGAATCTGCGTCGTATTCTTTTTCTGCCATCAATGTAACCTTTTTACCTTCAAATACAGAATGCTGGGCGCTCAATAAAGCCCCTAACACTCAATAGAAATGAGTAGACCGTATTCTACATTTTTAACCACGACTTTAACCACATTTTGCTAAAGATTATGTCAGTTTTTATTGTCGATATTAGAGGCAAGGTGAATTGCATCGTATGAGTGAGGCAATGGTTTGAATAACTTTGTTAAACCCTTATGTTTTCACTTTCCATAACTGAGTTTGCGTAATCATTAAGAGTCCAATAATGACATACACAAGCATCGCACTAGCCAGACCAGATGGCGCAAACCAAACAAATGGCACGACAATTCCTGCAGACACTGTAGACAATAACATTTGCATAAAAGCTTGGCCTGATGCAGCAGTACCACGTATTTTTTTATGACGATCTAGCGCAGCGATTGACAGAATAGGCATACACATTGCCATACCAATATTAAATAAAGCGATTGGCAATATATTGGATATTAAACTAACTGGTTGGGTATAACAGATTATTAGATTTACTAGCGCGATGAGACCCATCCATAAATAAGAAATCTTTACTACACGTTGGGATGAGTATTTACCAGCCACATATTTTGCAAGATAGGAACCCATTATCATCCCAGTCACAGTTGGAATGAATAAATAACCGTATTGCTGTGGGTTAAGGCCAAGATGTTTACCCAAAAAGACAGGGCTAGCTAATACATAGATAAAAAAACCAGAAAAATTAGCGCCAATTGCAATCACCAATTTTGTAAACTCATGATCACTAAAAATTTTCTTATAGTTATTGATGACATTTTTTGTGGATAGCTGCGTACGCTTTTCGATTGGCATAGTCTCAGGTAAAAACTTAACGGCCGCCCATAGGCTTATGGCTGCATAAATAGCGAGAAAAATAAAGATAATATGCCAATTAATGCCTAATAAGTATCCACCGATGATAGGTGCCACCGCTGGCGCAATACCAAACAACATCTGTACCGTGGCCATGACGCGTTGTGCTTTGTGACCTTCAAACAAATCACGTACCATCGCACGCGCAATGGTATTGCCAGCTCCACCACTTGCTCCTTGGAGCGCTCTAAAAAACCATAGCATTTCAATATTCGTTGAAAATGCACAACCAATACTGGCGAATACAAAAATACCCAAACCCCACTTAATAGTCGTTATTCGCCCAATTGCATCTGAAATAGCACCATGCCATAGTGTCATGGCTGCATAAGGTAGCAGGTAAAAGGTTAGACTTTGTTGCACTTCAATGTCTGAAGCACCTAAGCTGTCTGCCATGACATGGAAAGCGGGTAAATAAGTATCAATTGCAAAAGGCGCAAGCGCAGCTAATGCAGCTAAAACAAAAGTGATAATCAATGGGGTTCCCTGAAGTTAATTAGCGGAGTCAGGGTATATACCTTGTGTTTGCAACACGATTTTCATGGAATCTAAGCATACTACTTTGCTAGCTTCGCACATACCGACCCCTACTTTTTATTAGATAACTAGATACTAGGGCAATGCATGAAATTCTTCAACACGCTCTTTATCACCTTCAACATATTTTTTAGAATTTTTATCAGTTCTAAAAATAATTGGCTTTTCAGATAATATAGGGTTTTTAGAGTCCTCAATCGCTTTTTCAATTAAGTGATGATTAGGCGATAGTGAACAGACGGGATCTGCACTCTCTGCATCACCAGAAAGCAAAAATGCTTGACAACGACAGCCACCTAAATCGTTTTCTTTTTCAGGACAGGTTCTGCAAGGTTCTTTCATCCAAGCATCACCGCGATACTTATTAAATGCAGGTGAATCTTTCCATGCATAGTCTAAGCCATGATCACGAACATTTGGAAATTCCATACCTGGTAACACGCGAGCAGAGTGACATGGCAATACATCTCCATTTGCGGTCACGATCATGAATACCTCACCCCAACCATTCATACATTTTTTGGGTCTATCGCCAAAGTAGTCAGGCACTACAAAAAATATCTTCATTTTACTGCCTGATTTTTCTCTAAATTCGTTTGTTATTCTTTCTGCTTCTTCAACTTGTTCTTTAAGTGGCATTAACTGACTGCGATTTACTAATGACCAACCATAGTATTGCGTGTTAGCAAGCTCAATATAATCAGCTCCTAACGCCTCAGCCATTTCTAGAATCTCTTTCATATGTCCAATGTTATAACGATGAATCACAACATTTAGCACCATGGGATAGCCATGATTTTTGATCATTGCAGCCACTTTTTTCTTTAATTCAAATGTTTTGGTATTGGTAATGAAGTTATTAATTTCTTCGGTAATATCATGCATTGATAGCTGAATATGATCCAAGCCACCTTCTTTAAAAGCTTGAATTCTCTTTTCAGTCAGACCGACACCAGAAGTAATTAGATTACTGTAATAACCCAGATTTTTTGCCTCAATTACAATTTCTTCAATATCATCACGAAGCAATGGTTCCCCACCAGAGATACCAAGTTGAATAGCGCCCATTTTACGCGCTTCTCTTAATGCCTTAATCCAATGTTCAGTAGATAGTTCATTTTGTGTATGTTTGTTATAGTCTGTAGGGTTGTAACAAAAGGCACAGTGTAAAGGGCAGCGGTAAGTGACCTCAGCTAATAACCATAATGGTTGAGTATGAGTGATATTAGCCGCTACACCATTATTCTTTGCCTGACTTTGCGCTTGAACTGTTTGTTGTACCGCTGACTCACCTAATGAATTTTGTGTCATTTGTTACTCCTATTTACTTAGTTAACTTTTCTTAACCAAGCTTTATCAACTGCCATATCAAACATACCAATAATATCTGCTTCGATATTATCAGCATCTGGAAATTTCTCTTTTAAAATAAGGACAATATCGCCTACGGTAGCTTTACCATCCACTAACTTAATCACTTCACCTGCCCCACCATGTAATTTCACCATACCTTCTGGAAATAAAATCACATAGCTTTGTTGTGCCTCTTCCCATTGGAAGCGATGATGTAATGCTATTGCATATATATCTGTATGTTGTATCGTGTTTTCCATAGTTTCTTATTCAATTTTTATCACTGGTTGACGTAAATAGTCACGTCCTTCAGTTGTAATTTTAGTAGATGCCAACATAATAGAGTCAGCTAACACCCATAGTACATTGAGCTTGAACTGTAAAATATCTAAGGCTTTCATTTGCATTTCACGGGATGTACTAAAATAATTTAAAGTCACATCTAAGCCCTGTTCAACATCACGTCTTGCTTCTGTTAAGCGCTTTTTAAAGTAGACTAAACCACTTTCATCAATCCAAGGATACATACTTGGCCAAGAACTTATTCTTTGCTGATGAATATGAGGCGCGAACAACTCCGTTAAACTTGAGCATACAGACTCTTGCCATGGCCTTTGTTTTGCAAAATTAATATAAGCATCCACTGCAAATTTTACACCTGGACTGACCATTTCTAAACTTGTGATTTGCTCACGAGTTAGACCTACAGCTTTACCTAATTGAATCCAAGCCTCAATACCACCCACTGCATCATCTATACCATCGTGATCTGTAATACGCACTATCCATTGTTTGCGCACCTCAACATCTGGACAGTTAGACAAAATAGCGCCATCTTTCATAGGGATAGCAATCTGATAGTAAAAACGATTGGCTACCCAGCATTGCAATTGCTCTTTGGTTAACTTACCTTCATACATCATCACGTGAAATGGATGATAGATATGATAACCCTTACCTTTCTCACGTAACTTTTCTTCAAACTCTTCGCGTGACCAAGGTTGTAAATTATTGTTTGTTCCATTCATATTTTGATTCTCCTAAAGCTTAATGTCCATACCATCATAAGCCAACTCAATGCCTGCAGCATTTAAAGTGGCTCGCTGTGGTGAATCTTCATTTAAAATCGGATTGGTGTTATTGATATGAATCAAAATTTTTCGTGGTTTTTCCATAGCATTCAAAATACTCATGATGCCACCATCGCTGGATTGGTCTAAATGGCCCATTTCGCTAGCACGTTTATCACTAATACCTTCTTTTGACATTTCATCATCAGTCCAAACAGTACCATCAACCAATATACAATCAGCATTTCGCATGTACTCTAATACATGCTGCTCTGCTACACCTAAACCAGGCGCATAAAATAAACTTTTACCTGTGCGAGTATCTGTAATATTCATACCAACATTATCACCCGGAACTGTGTTATCTCTGCGTGGTGAATATGGCGGTGCATTGCTTAACAATGGTACCGCAATAAACTCTAAACCTTCTGCTGTTGGAATAGTAAAGGGTGATTGATCCGTCATAATTTCATGATGATTGATGCCACGGAAATGACCCAAAATATTAAAAACAGGAAATCCAGTTGTTAAGTCATCTTTGACTGCATCCGTACAATAAATATCCCATGGTTTATTATGTTCACGTAATGTTAATAAACCCGTGACATGATCGATTTGAGCATCTGTGATAACAATAGCTGTAATGGCTGTATCACGTACTTTTCTTGCAGGTTGAAGTGCAGGAAAATCATCTAATTGCTTTTTTATATCTGGCGAAGCGTTAAATAATATCCAATCGGTCCCATTAGCACTAACTGCTATTGATGATTGAGTACGTGGTGAAGCATTAATAGTGCCTGCGCGAACACCTTTACAGTTTTCGCAATTACAATTCCATTGCGGAAAACCGCCTCCAGCGCCTGAGCCTAATACGTGTATATGCATGTGATTTATCGTTTATTAATTAAAATTAAATTTTACTCTTTTTGACCATTAATCGTAAAAAGACTGTCGCAAAAGACAGTCTAGATGATTATTTATTCATTATGTACATTGTGACCTCAAAGCCAAAACGCATTTCTGTAGCTGTTGGTGTTATCCACATTTTCATCTCCTAAAGTATTTCTAACATTAATTCATAAGAACGATAGTCTACGCATAGGTTTCAAAATACCCCTGCAAGCTACAATGAGTTAAAGCTAGTGATTTTCATGATGATAAAAAAGGTGATAAAAAAAGCGCCATAGTTGGCGCTTTGTTTAAACTAGCTTTGATTCTATTTTTTTCTTCGTCTTACTCTGACAGCGTCAGCTAAATTTTTCAATAATACTTCGGTGTCTTCCCATCCCAAACATGCATCAGTAATAGATTGGCCATATTCGAGAACAGCTCCTGGACTATGTAATTGTTTACCAGGTTTTAAGTGTGATTCAATCATCACTCCTGCAACGCGCTCATCACCATTTGAAATTTGACTTGCAATATCTTTTGCAACAATCACTTGCCTTTCATATAGCTTCTGACTATTGGCATGACTGCAATCAATCATTAACCTTGGCAATATGCCAGCCGCTGATAATTGGTTAGAAACATCATCAACATACTGTGCCTCATAATTTGGCGTTTTACCACCACGTAAAATTACATGACAATCTTCATTCCCAGTCGTCACAATAATGGCGGAATCACCTTCTTTTGTGACTGATAAAAATCGATGCGAACAGTTCGCCGTTTTAATTGCATCAATGGCAACACCTACGCCTCCGTCAGTTCCATTCTTAAATCCAACGGGACAAGATAAGCCAGATGCAAGTTCACGATGCACTTGAGATTCGGTTGTCCGCGCTCCAATCGCACCCCAACTCACTAAATCTGCCGTGTATTGTGGGGTAATTGTATCCAGAAACTCCATACCAGCCGGCATTCCTAATTCATTGACGTCTAATAAAAATTGCCGCGCCTTTTCTAAACCAAGATTGATGTCATAACTACCATCTAAATTTGGGTCATTAATCAACCCTTTCCAGCCTACTGTTGTACGTGGTTTTTCAAAGTAAACTCGCATCACTATTAACAAATCATCAGATAGAGTCTGGCGAGTATCTAATAATCGACGCGCATATTCTAAGCCAGCATTAGTATCATGAATTGAACAAGGACCCACCACAACTAATAAGCGATCATCTTCGCCGTGTAGAATGCGGTGAATAGCTTGACGCGTTGCTAAGATGTTATTTGTACTAACAGATGTTTCTTTTAATTTTTCTATTAGCTCTACTGGTTTGATCAACTCTTTTACTTCGATAATACGAACATCATCGGTTGCTAACTTTTCGAACTTTTGTTTTTCGTATTCAGTCATTGTCTTTTAATATTAATGCTAGCACTTCTAAAAAGCGCTGATTTTCAGAATATAGTCCTATACTTACACGTAAGAAATGAGGCATCTCGTAATTTGCAACAGGGCGAACAATCACACCATTTTCTAATAATTTTTGATTAACTGATATTGCGTTTTTAATTTCAAAACTGATAAAGTTAGCATATGAATTAATATATTCAAGTCCTAAATGTGTAAAGCCTTGTGTAAGCTGTAACATGCCTGCTTGATTTAGTGCATAACTACGCTCAACAAAAGCATCATCATCTAATGATGCTACAGCAGCTGCTTGCGCTATAGAGTTGACATTAAATGGTTGACGAACTCTGTTCAAAATATCAGCGACATCGGCATGCATTAAACCAAAACCAACTCTTAGTCCTGCTAGACCATAGGCTTTAGAAAAAGTACGAGAAATAATTAAATTTTCAAACGTATTTAGCCAACTAATTGCTTCAGATTTATCCTCTTGACTTAAATACTCATCATAGGCTTCATCCAACACCACCAATACATTCTTTGGCACTTTTTGTAAAAAGTCTTTTAATACGGCCTTTTCAATGAGCGTTCCGGTTGGATTATTGGGATTTGCAATAAAAATTAATTTTGTTTTATTGGTAATTGCTTTTAAAAACCCATCTAAATCATGTGAGAAAGACTTGGCAGGAATAACAACACCCTTTGCGCCAACTGCTTGCGTCACTAGTGCATATACAGCAAATGCATGTTGAGAATAAATGACCTCATCATTCACCTGTAAGAATGCACGTGCTGATAACTCCAAGATGTCATTTGATCCATTACCAAAAACGATTTGATCTTGATCAACATTAAACTTCTTACTTACTGCATCACGTAGTGCAAAGCTATTACCATCGGGGTAGCGTGCAATATCGACTAATGCATGTTCAATTGCAATTTGCGCTTTAGGACTAATACCAAGTGGATTCTCATTAGAAGCCAGTTTGATAATATCTTTTTCATTAAGTCCAAAACCTCTAGCAATCTCAGATATAGGTTTACCACCTTGGTATGGCGCTATGGCACGAATATAGTCAGGCGCTAAATTTGATATTGTCGTCATGATTAAATCACTGCAACAGGATAAGAGCCAAGTACTTTAAGTACGGAAGCACGTTGTTTTAATTCTAACATTGCTGCGGCAACTTTATCGTCAGTTTGGTGCCCTTCTAAATCGATAAAAAACACATAATCCCATAAGCCTTGTTTTGAAGGACGTGATTCTAATTTTGTCATGCTAACGCCATGGCGCGCGATTGGTTCAAGTAAATCAGCCATTGCACCAGGTTTATTTTTTGTGCTCAACGCTAAAGAGGTTTTATCATGACCTGAGGCAGCGACGTCATGCTTGCTCAGCACTAAAAATCTTGTTGTATTTTTAGGGTCATCTTCTATATTTTCAGCCAGAACATGCAAATCAAACAGCTCACCAGCTCTTTTACTTGCAATGGCAGCAGCAAATGTATTATCAGTAGCAACCAAATCATGAATCATTTTAGCAGCATAGGCATTACTTGTTACTGCCTCACGTTGTGCGCCAGGCAGCATTCTGTTCAACCATTCATGACATTGTGACAATGATTGACCATGCGAAAAAACATGTGATATTTTAGTAATATCAGTTTGTTTAGAAAGCAGGCAATGATGGACAGGCAACATTACTTCGCCACATATTTTCAAACTACTTGATAACAATAAATCTAGCGTTAAACCAACTGCACCTTCTGTAGAGTTTTCTACTGGTACAACAGCGTAGTTTGCCTGATCAGCCTCCATGGTTCTAAATACTTCATCAATTGTTCCACAAACAATCGCATTTCGACCTTCTCCAAATTGCTTTAACGCGGCTTCTTCTGTGTAGGTGCCAATTGGACCAAGAAAAGCAATACTCAGCTCTTTTTCTAATGCACGACAATTTGACATTACCGCCCTAAATATATGACTGACCGCTTCATTTGATAGCGGGCCATGATTGAGGGATTGCATTGTACGCAATACTTGCGCCTCTCGTTCAGGACGATAAATAACACCATCTTCTTTAACATGACCTATTTGGCGAGCAAGGTCCGCACGTGCATTCACAAGTGTCAATAATTGTGCATCAATTGCATCGATTTCTTCTCTATATTTTTTCAATAAATCAGTCATTTATGTATAATATTTAATGTAAACTCTCGAAATACTTCATATAATTAACTAATGCTTGCACACCTTCTATTGGCATTGCATTATAAATACTTGCTCTCATTCCACCAACAGAACGATGCCCCTTTAACTGTAGTAATCCATTAGATTCAGCTTCTTGTAAAAATTGTGCATTTAATGACTCATTCTTTAAGAAAAAAGGCACGTTCATTCTGGATCGGTTATGCAATGCAACCTCATTTGAATAGAAGTCTGTTGAATCGATATATTCATATAGCAAATTTGCTTTTGTTTTATTAATTACCTCAATTGCCTTTACGCCACCTTGTTGAAGTAACCATTCGAAAACTAACCCTGCAATATATATTGAATATGTGGGCGGTGTATTAATCATACTTTGATTATCTGCTTGCTCTTTCCAATGAAACACACCTGGCGTTAATGGAGAGGCGCGATCCAGTAAATCATCTCTTACCACAACAATACATAAACCTGCAGGGCCAATATTTTTTTGTGCACCCGCATAGATAACACCATATTTAGAAACATCAATCGGTCTTGAAAGTATATGTGATGACATATCTGCCACTATTGGGACATCGCCAGTATCAGGCAAGCCGTCAAACTCAACACCATTAATTGTTTCATTGGTACATATATGTACATACGCAGCATCTCTATTAAGCATCCATTGACCATAATCAGGGACATACGTAAAAGGATCGCTATTGACGGCAATATTGATATTGCCTATTACACTTGCTTCTTTTGCGCTACGTTGACTCCAACTCCCAGTGACTGCGTAGTCTGCATTTTTTCCATCAAGTAAATTTAACGGAATCATCATATTTTCAGCAATGGCACCACCTTGCAAAAACAATACTTTATAATTACTTGGTATATTCAGTAATTCTCTAAAATCACTTTCCGTCTTGGCTAAAATACTTAAAAACTCTTTTCCTCTGTGTGACATCTCCATTACAGACATACCACTACCTCGCCAATCAAGCATTTCAGCTTGCGCTTTTATCAATACAGATTTAGGAAGAACTGCTGGCCCAGCAGAAAAATTAAAAATTCGTTTCATTTGTTATAAGCTATTCTTCATCATCTGTTTCAACTACTTTTTCTAGGCCTGATAGCTTTTCACCTTCGCCTAAATTAATTAGGGTTACACCTTGAGCAGCGCGCCCCATATCTCGTATTTCTTTAACGCGTGTACGAATTAATATACCGCCTGTTGTAATCAACATAATTTCATCGTCTGCTGATACTAATCGAGCGGCAATTGCTGCGCCATTTCGCTCGCTAATTGCAATTGCTTTAACGCCTTGCGTACCACGGGCAGATCGACGGAAGTCTTTTAATATTGTCCGTTTACCATAGCCATTTTCTGTTGCAACTAATACAGATTGCTCATCATCATGAGCAATCAAGAGAGATAATACTTTTTGTTGTGGCCCCAACTTCATGCCACGAACACCACGTGTTGCTCTACCCATAGGACGCACATCGTCTTCACTAAACCAAACAGCTTTACCTGCATTAGAAACAAGCACAATGTCATTTTTTCCGTTAGTAATTTCTGCACCAATCAAGAAATCACCTTCATCCAATTTAATCGCGATAATGCCTGATTTGCGCGGTTTTGAAAATTCTGACAATGCTGTTTTCTTCACAGTTCCTTGAGATGTTGACATAAAGATATATTCATTATCTTTAAACTCTTTCACTGGCAGTATAGCGTTAATTTTTTCACCTTCTGCTAATGGGAATAAATTCACAATTGGCTTACCTCTACCAATTCGACTGCCTTGCGGCACCTCATAAACTTTTAACCAATATACTTGACCCAAACTACTAAAACATAGAATGTAATCATGCGTATTTGCAATAAATAGTTTATCAATAAAATCATCTTCTTTTGTTGGCGCCGCTTGCTTACCTCTGCCACCTCGCCTTTGCGCTTGATATTCTTCTAACAATTGAGATTTAATATATCCAGTATGTGATAGTGTAACGACTACATCTTGGGGAGTAATGAGATCTTCAAGGGATAAATCTTGTGTATTTTCTACAATTTCACTTCTACGTTTATCACCAAATTGTCTTCCAATTTCAGCCATCTCCTCAGTAATCATGGTGGTGACTCTGGCAGGTGTTGCCAAGATGTCTAATAAATCGGCAATTAAATCCATGATCTCTTTATATTCGTTTACAACCTTATCTTGCTCGAGTCCAGTTAAGCGCTGTAACCGCATCTGAAGGATTTCTTGTGCTTGCACATCAGAGAGTTTGTAACCGTTAGGCGTTAAACCGAAATCAACTGACAAGCCTTCAGGGCGAGATGCTTCCATGGCTGCGCGTTTAAGCATTTCTTCTACAACTGGCGATGTCCATGATCTAGCCATCAACTCTTGTTTTGCCTCGGGCGGCGTTGGTGCCGCTTTGATGATTGCAATCATTTCATCAACATTTGCCAAAGCTACAGCTAAACCCTCTAACACATGCCCACGATCACGTGCTTTTTTAAGCTCAAATACGGTTCTACGAGTAATGACCTCGCGGCGGTGCCTTAGGAATGCTTCAAGAATTTGTTTAAGATTAAGTAAACGTGGTTGACCATCAATCAATGCCACCATATTCATACCAAAGGTATCTTGCAATTGAGTTTGTTTGTAGAGATTATTAAGGATTACCTCCGGTACTTCACCACGCTTTAGCTCAATCGCAACACGCATCCCAGCTTTATCTGATTCATCTCGCAAATCAGAAATTCCCTCAATTTTCTTATCATTGACGAGTTCAGCAATCTTTTCAATTAATGTCTTTTTATTAACTTGATATGGCAGTTCATCAATGATAATAGATTGGCGATTACCTGCTTTATCCATATCTTCAAAATGGGTGCGGCCTCGCATTACGACACGTCCACGTCCAGTCCGATAACCTTCTTTAACCCCAGTTGTGCCATAAATAATTCCGGCTGTTGGAAAATCAGGGGCTGGCATTAATTCGATAAGCTCATCAACTGATATTTCTGGATTATTTAGCAATGCTAGACATGCGGCTAATACTTCATTTAGATTATGAGGAGGGATATTTGTCGCCATACCAACAGCAATACCTGAGC
>CAYGSH010000021.1:0-6574 GCA_964352515.1 uncultured Methylophilaceae bacterium
GATTCAATAGATAGCAACGACAGTGCCAAGTCGATATTTAGTATTAACTAATGATGTAACATATTGAAATTTATATATTTATTTAAAAATTATCAACATCATTATTAAGTTATTAAAGTGCAAAGTTTGCAGAGTATTGCACTGTGCTTATTTTAGTTTCATGCAAAAATTGCGCTAATCAGGTCATTTTAAATATTAAGTTATTGATTTTTATAAATAATTATATTGGCATGTAGTTTGCGTTAATCAATCTAAATCATGTTGATGAAAAGACTAAACAATGCTTAATACAGTCAATAATGCAGAACTTTACAACGCTGAAACTGCCTATCAGTTAAGACATTTTGCAAAGACAAGGCGATATCGTGTGAATGAAATTACTGCCCATACCGTAACTAAAGACGCTCTTTGTCGACGTGAAGTAGAAGCATTTATTCACGCTGTATTCAAAGTGACCTATGGTGCAAATGTAACTGAGTTCATGCCAACATTAGTTGCTCTAAGAGATGAAAATGGCTTATTAATGGCTGCTTTTGGTATGCGTTCCGCAGCAACTGAAAGGCTATTTCTTGAACAATATATTGATATGCCAATCGAACAGCTACTAAGTGAACGCTTTGGTAAGAGTATTTCACGTGACCAAATTACCTGTATTGGTAATTTGGCTGTTTCTAATCCACGTAATGCTGGGGTATTGATTGCGCATGTAATTCAACATAGCCTTGATATTGGCATAGAATGGTGTGTAGCAACCGCACATCACAGCCTACAAAATGGATTAATTAAAGGTGGACGAGACGTTTACCCATTGCACCTAGCAGATAAAACACGCCTTACTCCACAAGAGCAAGCATCATGGGGTACTTATTACGACCATATGCCGCAGGTGGTGGCTATTAGAGGTATTGCAGATTATTAATTTGATCATAAAGTAATTTGATGTCTCTATTTCAAGCCATACAAGACCATGCCTTAAACACACCAAACCAAGTTGCACTTAAAAATGGTGAATTAAGTCTCAGTTATCAGCATTTATTAACTGAAATACAGCATGCACAACAACAATTAAAAGAATGCTCTGATGGAAGCACAATGGCACTCGCCATGGATAACCATCCGGCATGGGTTGCAATTGACATTGCAGCCTCTATTATTAAAACCCCCATAGTGCCAATACCAAGTTTCTTTTCTGACGGGCAAATTTCGCATGCTATAACAGATGCTGGTGCAAATCTTTTAATCACAGACAATCCAAAACGATTCACTGCAATTTTCGATTCCCGTATCCGCCAATCTTCTACTATCAGCATTGCTGGTAAAAGACTCATGCTGTTGCATTTAAACGTTGATAAAAAAGAGCTGCCTCCAGCCACTGCAAAAATCACCTATACATCTGGCACAACGGGACAACCCAAAGGGGTCTGTTTAAGTGATCAGGCCATGCTTAATGTTGCAACTTCTATCCAAAAAGTTGTACAACTCAATGAAACTGATCAACATGTTTGTGTGTTACCGTTATCAACTTTATTAGAAAATGTAGCAGGCTTATATGCAACCTTACTTGCTGGCGGCACAGCACATGTGATGCCCAGTGAAAAAGTTGGCCTAAACGGTAGTTCATTAAATATCGCACAATTGCAAGTTGCATTGCATGATTGCCAAGCCACCACAGCAATTTTTATCCCTGAGCTATTGTCGGCACTAGTGGCATCCTTTGAAACGACAGAATTGAAGTTACCACATTTACGTTTTTTAGCTGTTGGCGGGGCATCTGTTGCACCACAATTACTAATCCGCGCCCATGAAATGGGGCTACCTGTTTTTGAGGGTTATGGCTTATCCGAGAGTGCATCTGTGGTAGCCCTTAATTGCCGAGAAGCCAATAAAATAGGTAGTGTCGGTAAATTACTGCCACATGTAGAAATACAATTTTCTCCAGATCATGAAATTCTTATTAAAGGAGCCAATTACTTAGGTTATTCTAATGAACATTATAGAGCAGAAAACTGGGTCAACACTGGTGATATTGGCTCTGTAGATGAAGAAGGTTATCTTTATATAAACGGCAGAAAAAAGAATATTTTTATTACCTCTTATGGTCGAAACGTTTCCCCAGAGTGGGTTGAACGTGATCTCACCAGCACACCTGTCATTGCACAAGCATGTTTGTTTGGAGAGGCTAAACCTTGGAACACAGCACTCATTGTGCCAACATTAGATGCAACAGACGAGAAAATTACTGCAATAATGCATCAAATTAACCAACAATTGCCAGATTATGCACAGGTTAGAAAGTGGTTAATAGCTGAAGAACATTTTAGCGTGAGCAATCAACAATTGACACCTAATGGTCGACTTAAACGTGATGCAATCTGGCAAAAATATGCACATGTCATCAATGCGCTTTATGAATAACAATTATTTTACTTTTTGAAAATTAAGGATTAAACATGTTGTTTTACCAACAATTATTAGCTGCAACTGAAACTGAGCGCAAAACATTAATGCACCTTCCTTTGATAACGCAAGGTGGTGCTGGCAATATTTCATTACAAACCTATATTGCTTTTTTAACACAAGCTTACCATCACGTTAAGCACACCACACCATTACTCATGGCATGTGGTGGTCGCTTGCATGAGCGATATGAATGGCTAAGAACAGCCATTGGCGAATATATTGAGGAAGAAATGGGTCATCAAGAATGGGTTTTGAATGATATTCAAGCATGTGGTGCTGATAAAGAAGCGGTTCGTTTAAGCAAGACGCCAGAAACAACTGCTAGTCAAGCAACTGAGCTGATGGTTGCCTATGCTTATGACATGATTAATCGCGTTAATCCAATAGGATTTTTTGGTATGGTTTTAGTCTTAGAAGGCACAAGCACAGCAGTTGCTACCCAAGCTGGAGAGCAAATTATGAGCAAGCTTAATCTACCTAAGTCTGCTTTTACCTATTTAATGTCACATGGCTCATTAGATATTAGTCATGTAACTTTTTATGAAAGTTTAATGAATCAAATTACAAACCAAGATGACCAAGCCATGGTAGTGCATGCAGCAAAAAACTTTTATAAGCTATATGGTGATATATTCAAAGATATTGAAGTACGGACCATGACTACACATTAATGGAATCGATGAAATGAATTTATCTGGCAAGCGCATATTACTTACAGGAGCTACTGGCGGCCTTGGCAGTGCTATTGCAATGCAATTAGCTGGCAAAGGAGCAGAACTAGCCTTGCTGGGTCGTAATGTTGAAAAGTTAAAAGCCTTAAAAAACCAGTTACAACAATCTGGCTGTAAAGCAATCAGTATAGAAGCCGACCTGAGTCTAGCTGGGATTCCTAAAAAAACAATTGATGCTGCCATTCAAAAATTAGATGGTATTGATATTGTGATTCATAATGCAGGTATTATTGATTTTATTGCATTTGAAAATCAATCTGATACACGCATTCAAGAGATTATCCAAACCAACGTCACCTCTGTGATTCAATTAAGCAACGCAGTCATGCCTTATTTTCTTCAAAAAAATGCTGGGCACATGGTATTTGTTGGTTCAATTTTTGGCTCTTTGGGTTTTCCACATTACGCAAGCTATTGTGCCAGTAAGTTTGCTGTGCATGGGTTTTCGCAAGCATTAAGAAGAGAGTTAGTCGATACCAATGTTGGTATTACTTACGTGGCACCTAGATTTATAAAAACAGCCATGAATAATGATAAGGCCACAGCGATGACAGCAAAATCTGGCAGCAAAATGGACACGCCTGATCAAGTTGCTCAAATCATGGTGAGTGCATTAGAGAAAGAAAAACAAGAAGTTTTTATTGGTCAGCCTGAAAGTTTTTTTGCATGGTTAAACGGTGTTGCACCCAAACTTGTTAATGTTGGACTGAAAAAACAGGCCGCTTTGGCAAAACCTTTTTTGGACAAATAGTCCTTAAAGACTAAGTTTATAAATAAAGAACCGCTGGGAAAACCGTTAAAGCGAGTACAAAAACCAGCCACTCCAGGTTCCAACGTTCTAAATGTCCTGTGAAATGCAAAGTTAACACCACAATTGCGACAACATAATATATTGCAATAAGAATCATAATTACCTAGTCAAATTCAATTAAATTTATGCTTAAATTAGGTTTATATCATTACACAGCTGTATGATGCAATATATCTTTATATACAAGTCCATATTAATGGATTATTTACTAAGTTTTTATTGAATCAATCGCTTTACAATGGTTTAAACTATTATTGAAATATTAACCTATGAAAAACATAAGTTAACTAATAATAAAAGCGGTTTTTTAATACTTTATTTCTTTTTAATCTAATGTTTTTATATAGTATCTGATGCTGATTCATTTAGCATATTAAAAGATAAAATATTTTAACGTTAATGAACATAACATTTTTATGAGTGATATAAATAAAATTGACTGGAGTATGCCTAATTGGGATAGAGAGAAACCAAGGAAATTTTGGGATCCAAGTCGCAAACTCATTAAAACCATTCGAGATTACCAAGTCTTAAAAAAATCAAATAGCCCGATTAACTTTTTAAAGAGTAAGTTTGTTGTAATAAGATATCGATTCTGGAGCGCTATTACTGGTGCTGAAATAGACCTAAACTGTCAGATTGGTGGTGGTTTTTTAATACCACATGCTAATGGCATTGTCATTCATCCAGATAGTATTATTGGTGTTAATTGCACTATCTTTCAACAAGTCACATTAGCGAGTGTCGTCAATCTTGGTTATCACGTTGATATTGGCGCTGGCGCTAAACTGCTAGGTCCATTAAATATTGGAAATAATGTTCGTATTGGTGCAAATTCTGTTGTGACTAAAGATGTTAAAGATGACGATACAGTCGTTGGTATTCCAGCAAAAAGTATTCGCTGATCAAACTTAGAATAATTTTGCTAGTTTATCGCCTATATGTTAGGGTCTGTTTACCTGCATTAGCAAAATCTAAAATTACTGTGTTTAAATTTTAAAATAATATTAATTTTTTCACTGCAGTCCATCAAACCTCTCATCCACTTGGAGTCACTATGCATGTATCTTTTAAAGAAGCACAAGAAATTATTGATAGCGCAGTTAAGAAATCAAAAGAGTTAAATCTTAAAATGTGTATTGCTGTACTTGACTCTGGCGGTAATATTAAAGCGTTTGCGCGTATGGATGATGCTTGGGTTGGTAGCAGTGATATTGCGATCAAAAAAGCTAAAACAGCTTGTTATTTTGCTATGCCATCTGGTGAAATTGGTAAACTTTCACTACCTGGCAAACCTTTATATGGAATTGAGCACTCAAATGATGGCTTAATTAGCTTCCCTGGCGGTGTCCCAATTGTGGATAAAAATGGCATTCTTATTGGTGCGGTTGGCGTGAGTGGCGATACTGTTGAAAATGATCATCTAATAGCTGTGGCTGGTGCAACAAGATGCGGCGAATGCGAAATGGCAGATCATCCTTGGCGTACATAAATTTATCATAGCAATCATGAGTTATGCACGAACACTAATGACAGATTTACCAGTGTAAAGTTTTCATAAATAATGAGATAAAAAGAAATTTAGTTTACCTATTTAAGAGTTGACACTTGTATTATCTGAAATACGTTGTACACTTAATTACCTCAATCCATAAAAATCAGGGGGTTATCAAATGGACTTTTCTACTCTTTTTAATAGTTTACAGGGGCAATTAGGTCAACATTTACCCGGTATTATTGGGGCGCTAGCTGTTCTAATAGGTGGTTGGTTTATCGCTGTAATAGTCAGGGCAGGGTTAAATCGCTTTTTGAATATGATTGGTATTAACAAGCAAATTTCTGAAAGCACCGGTCAAGAAGTTGACATTGCTTCAGCCATTTCTCTTGGCGCATTTATACTCATTTTATTGATCACATTAATCGGTGTTTTCAGCAGTCTAAATCTTCAGTCTGTTTCAGAGCCATTCAACGCTATGGTCACTGAAATATTTCTTTACTTACCTCGAATATTTGGTGGTTTGATATTACTCGCTATTGCATGGGGGATTGCAACTTTAGTCAAACTGATTGCGACTAAAGCGCTTGCCTCAACCAATTGGGATGATAAATTAAGTGCGCAAGCTGGCATGCAACCAATGAGTAAAAATGCAGGCAATATGTTATTTTGGATTGTGATCCTCATGTTTCTGCCGGCTTTATTATCAACTTTTGAATTGAACGGATTGCTTGCACCTGTGCAAGGCATGGTTGATGATATTTTAGCGATGATGCCTAATATTTTTGCTGGTGGTGTGATTGCCTTAGTTGGTTGGATTGTGGCTAAGATTTTACGTGGATTAGTAACCAATATCTTAGCGACAAGCGGTATTGATAATATTTCTAAAGCGGTTGATCTTGATGGTAAAAATGCCATTAAACTGTCTAATGTTATCGGCATGCTAGTATTTATCTTTGTGTTTATTCCAACCCTAATTGCTGCATTAGATGCATTACAAATGGAAGCCATTTCGCTGCCAGCAAGTAACATGCTTTCTATTATGTTTGAAGCGATCCCCAATATTTTAGCTGCTGC
>CAYGSH010000021.1:6674-30801 GCA_964352515.1 uncultured Methylophilaceae bacterium
GGTATCTTTATTCAGTTTGGTGGAGATATCGTTCTTGGGTCTGTTATATTAGTGGTTGGTTTCTGGTTAGCAAACCTTGCCTACAATGCTATTGACCGTGCAAGCGGAAAATCCTCTTCTGGTCTTGCCAGTATTGCCCGCATTGCTATTATAGGTTTGGTTGTAGCAATGGGTCTTCGCGCAATGGGTATTGCAGATGATATTGTCAATATGGCATTTGGTCTAACTCTTGGTTCTGTTGCCGTTGCTGTCGCCTTAGCATTTGGACTTGGTGGACGTGAAGCGGCTGGCAAACAACTAGAGTACTGGTTTAATAAAATGCGTAATGATAAGTAAGGATTGTTTTTGTTAGTCAATATAAAGCCAGCCTGAGCTGGCTTTATTAAGTTTAACGCTTAGAGTTAGCCTAATTGCTTGGCTTTCATATTAATAAATTAGCAAAAAATTATGTTTAGAATTTTGCTGTTTTGTTTTGTGATCATTTAATTACCGATTAGCATTTTTTGTTATTTCAACTATCTGTCATTACTTTAAAAGGAAATGCTGTGTGGCTTCGTACTAATTGTAGAATTTCCTTTGATGTAATCGTTGAAACACCGTTTATTCTCATGCTGCGTCCACGAAGCGGACATCAGCAATGGATTGCTCGTGAATCTTATACATTAAATCCATCTCATATTCATGCGGTTGAATACACCGATCAATATGGTAACTTATGCCAACGCTTAACCGCGCCTATCGGTGAGTTTTCTATCAATACTTCAGCCGATATATTAACGTCTGACGATATTGATGTTCTGCCCGGCGCGCCATATGACGATGTTCAAACGCTACCTAACCATGTCCTGTCATACTTACTCCCTTCACGTTATTGTGAGTCAGACCGCTTTATTGATTTAGCTAAAGAAATAGTTAGCGATAAGTTTCCTGGGTACGACCAGGTGGCGGCAATCGAATCTTGGGTTCGTCAGCATATTTATTTTAATCCAGATACCCCACACTTTCAGCTTTCGGCCGTAGAAGTCAATCAACAAGGAGAAGGCGTTTGTCGTGATTTAGCTCATGTTGGTATTGCACTCTGCCGTGGTCTATGTATTCCTGCAAGAATGGTAGTTGGTTATTTATACGATTTAAAACCCATGGATTTTCATGCTTGGTTTGAAGCCTATGTCGGTGGACGCTGGTATACGTTTGATGCAACACAAGAGTCCCCAAGGGGTGGACGTATTGCAGTGGCATATGGACGTGATGCAGCAGATGTAGCCATCTTTAATCAATTTGGTCCTGCTTTATATCCAAAAGAAATGTCAGTGCATGTTGAAAAGTTAGCCATGGCACCAGTGTAAATAGCATGCAAAGAATCCGTATCCAACACCTTACCGAATATCTCTTTTTAGCGCCTGTTACGCTTAATCCACATCAGTTGCTTATTCGCCCACGAGAAGGACATGATGTCAGAATTGAATCATCAAAACTTGATATTTCACCAGCCTATCAAATCAAGTGGCAACGGGATGTATTTGATAACTCCTTAGCTGTTGTTAGTTTCAAAGAAATAAGCGATAAGCTATCCATTAAAAGCGAAGTCATTATTCAGCATTATGAACAAGCACCTTTTGATTTTATGCTAGATGATTATGCGATTAATTACCCTTTTAACTATGCTGACATTGAGCGAACAGACTTACTGGCATATCAGCAGCTTGTTTTTTTAAATGACCAAAATATTATTAATGATTGGCTACACCAGTTTAATTATCTTGGGATGAATACTTTTAGTCTGCTGATGATGCTTAACCAAACAATCAGTAATCAATTTCGTTATCAAATGCGAGAAGAGCCTGGTGTGCAGTCCCCCGCTTATACCTTACAGCATCGAAGTGGTTCTTGTCGCGACTATGCCACATTATTAATAGAAGCTTGTCGTTGTTTGGGCTTAGCCAGTCGATTTGTCAGTGGTTATTTACATGCGCCTGCTACCGAAGAGGGCCACGCGAGCACCCATGCTTGGGTAGAGGTATATCTACCTGGCACAGGCTGGAAAGGATTTGACCCTACTTCAGGACAGGTAACCAGTAGCCAACACATTGCAACAGCTGTTGCACGCAACCCTGAGGCCATACCTCCCATTTCAGGAAGTTTTATCGCTTCTGTATCGAACCAACCCACTATGCATGTCAATGTGAAGGTAAATTTATTGGAGTAAATTAATAACATCTATTTAAAATTTTAACTTAGAGTTCGTCAAGATTAGTCTGTTAAAATGTTGATTAGATTAGGAACCCATTTTGACGACAATCAAGCTTAATAAAAAACCTTCAGATAAACCGGCTAACGATAGAAAGCCAGTTCGCCGGGCTGACCCTGCCAAGCGTGACCGAAGCAAACCGCCACAGGCTAAACCAAGCTTTGAGTCAAAGTCGGAATCAAAACCAAACCCTCAAAGAAATCATAAACACGATGGTAGCTTACATAAAGAAAATGGCAATAGTGCGCACTTACCCTCACAACAGCCTATTTTAAGAAGTGAATTCAAAGGCCGATCATTTATTGATAAAAATATTGAGGATGGCCAGCATGACAGCAAACCTGTTCAAGCTAAGTCTAATAAAGAAAATAAAAGTATACGATCTGCGGCTGAAACGACACGCAATTATGCTGATCGAGAAGGTGCTTATCGCAACCCACCAAGAAGAGGCGGTAAAGCGCGTGATGGCTTTATTGCAAGTGAATTTGATAAAACTCGTGCAAATAAAAAAGCGGCTCATGAAAAGGCTGCTGCCAATATAATAAGTCAGCAAGATAATCAACAACCAAGACTTTCAAAAAGAATGGCAGAACTTGGACTTTGCTCAAGACGCGAAGCAGATGAATGGATCGCCAACGGTTGGGTGAAGGTTGATGGTGAAATTATTGATACCTTGGGAACACGTGTTAGCCCTGAAGCAGAAATTGTGGTCAGTGGTTACGCTATCGAACATCAATCAGAATCTGTCACCATACTACTGCATAAGCCAGTTGGTCATGTCAGTGGACAGGCCGAGGACGGTTATCAACCCGCTATTGTATTAATTCATCCAGACAATGAATGGATTGAAGACCCTGAACTAAGCGAGCAAAATCAAAAAACGTTTCAACGCCAATTTTTAAAAGGTTTAGCGCCAGCGGGTCGTTTAGACATTGACTCCACTGGCTTGCTTGTTCTAACACAGGATGGTCGAGTTGCAAGACACTTAATTGGTCAGGACACAAGTGTCGAGAAAGAATACCTAGTACGTGTTGAAGGCACACTCAGCGAGACTGATTTAAAACTACTTAATCACGGCTTGAGTTTGGATGGAGAAGCCTTAAAACCAGCTAAAGTAAGTTGGCAAAATGAAGACCAATTACGTTTTGTATTACGTGAAGGTAAAAAACGTCAAATACGACGAATGTGTGAACTAGTTGGCTTACATGTGGTTGGGTTAAAACGTGTCCGCATTGGAAGTGTAAATTTAGGTAAATTACCATTAGGAAAATGGCGTTACTTACGTGATAACGAACGTTTTTAAGTTACTCTATTGTTTTTATAATAATCGTACAAAATTAAGGAAGAGGAATGGGTTTATTCGATGGTTTAGCAGGACAAGTCCTTGGCACTATGTTAAGTGGTAAAGGTGATAAGAGCCTATTAGGTCAAGTCGCAATGGAAATGATCAATAAAAATGGCGGATTAAGCGGTATTGTAGAGAAGTTTAACCAAAATGGTCTTGGCGAACTGGCAGCATCTTGGGTTGGCAAGGGTAATAACCAATCACTTTCAGCAAATCAAGTAAGCAGCGTATTTGGTAACGATATGATTACTGAAATGGCTTCAAAATTTGGTATTGATTCTTCATTACTAACTAGCCAAATTGCGCAGTACTTACCTGAATTAGTTAACCAATCAACGCCAAAGGGCACGATAGATGATAAGTCTGAAGATTTACTTGGGAACGTATTAGGTATGTTTTTAAAGTAAGTACCAACTGACAATAAATGATTACCATTGTAAAAGTCGTTTTTAAATAATTATATAGCGGCTTTTCTTTTTACCGCATTAACACATCAAAACGAATATGGATATTATCTTAATTTTAAAAACTATTATCATGGGCATCGTTGAAGGTGCAACTGAGTTCCTCCCCATTAGTAGTACTGGTCATCTGATTATTACCGGTGATATTTTAGGCTTTTTAAGCAAGGATAAACGCGATGTATTTGAAATCATTATCCAACTAGGAGCAATACTAGCAGTTGTTTGGCAATATAGGGCTAAGGTGACTCATGTCATGACAAACTTGCAAGAGGAAAAATCAAGACAGTTGATCATTAATTTGTTTATTGCTTTTTTACCACTTGCGCTGATTGGTCTAGCCTTCCATCATCAAATAAAAGCTTTATTGTTCAACCCAAAATCTGTTGCGATTGCGCTTATTTTGGGCGGATTTATCATTTTATGGATAGAAAAAAAACTCCCGAAAGTAACTGTTCATAGTATTGATGATATGGATTGGAAGCATGCAATTAAAGTTGGTTTTGCGCAGGCGATTGCCCTTATTCCAGGCGCTTCCAGGGCAGGTTCCACCATCATAGGCGGCATGCTATTTGGTTTATCTCGAACGGTTGCAACAGAGTTTTCATTCTTTCTTGCAATTCCTGTTATGTTTGCAGCTACTGCTTATGATTTGTATAAAAGTAGAGATTTACTGGCGGCTAATGATTTGATCATTTTTTTAATTGGCTTTATTACTGCATTTATTGCCGCGTTAATTGTGATTAGAGTATTGATTCGCTATGTAGCTAATCATGATTTCACCATTTTTGCGTGGTATCGTATTGTATTTGGTGCATTAGTACTTTTTTATTATTGGTAAACGATATAGGTGGTTGCTTATCAAAGCATCATAATGGTTAGAAATGAGGAGCTATCAATGAATAAATATCTAAAATATGCCGCTTTAAGTGTTGGTGGCATTCTAGTAGTCATTTTACTAGTGATGGCTTATTTTGTAGCCACTTTTAATCCTAACGATTATAAGCAACAAGTCATTGATTTAGTAAAAGAGAAGCAAGGACGTGATTTAATTATCGATGGCGATATTAGCCTGACTTTCTGGCCAAAACTTGGTGCAAACTTAGGCAAAGTTTCAATTTCTGAACATAAATCTGATAAAGAGTTTGCTTCCATCAATAGCGCAAAAGTTGCGCTAGCTGTATTACCATTACTTAAAAAGTCCTTAGTGGTGGACACTATTTACATTGACGGTGCTAACGCCAACATTATTAAGTTTAAAGATGGCACTACCAATTATGATGATTTTTTAAGCCAAGATGAATCTGAATCCTCTGACATTAAATTTAATGTGCAAGGCATTAATATTTCTAACTCAGCTATCAGCTACATTGATGAAATGCAAGGCGCTAGCTATCGTATTACGCAGTTTAATATGGAGTCAGGCAGCATCGCACTAGGAGAAGCGTTTGATTTAGATACTGCTTTCAATATCAAAGCCAATCAACCAAATATCTCAGCAGATACAAAAATCAAAGGTAACTTTTTATACGACCCTAAAAATAAACGCTTTAAAGTAGCTGGACTTGATAGTGCAATACAGGGCGATATCCTTAACGGTAAAAATGTCGACATTAAGGCCACGGGCGATATCGATGCACAGTTAGAAAGTATGGAGTTCTTGATTGATGATTTAAATCTTGCATTATCTGGCGATTTTGATGGAGCTAAACAATCACTGACTTTAGTAGCGCCGGCAATCAATATTGAAAAAGACAACGTCAGCAGTAATAAAGTTACCATTAGCTTTTTGCAAAACAAATCAGATGGTGATTTAAAAGTGAATATGGTACTTGCAGATATGAAAGGCTCACCAAAAGCGATACAAAGTAGTGGCATTACTGGAGACTTATCCTTAGCGCAAGGTAATCGAACAGTAACTGGTGATTTTTCTTCACCTTTTAGTGGCAATATCGAATCACTTATTTTTGACATACCAAAATTAATCGGTAAGGTAAACATTAAGGACCCAGCGTTGCCTAATGGAACCATGCAAGGTACTTTTAATTTAAGTTCACATGCAGACATTAAAAAAGAACTTGCTAATAGCAAATTCAATCTAGTCCTAGATGACACCAAGCTGGATGGGGATGTGTCAGTTGTAAGTTTTAAACAACCTAATATTCAATTTAATTTAAATGCGGATAAACTTGATCTAAATAAATTATTAGGTGCGCCAAAGCAATCTAAGGTGACTGATACCAAAACAAGTGGCCCAGCAGATTTATCCGCGCTTAAAACATTATTTTTAGATGGTAAAATCAATATTAACAGTATCGTTTATGACAAACATACAATCAGTGGCCTTCATTTAGGATTAAAAGCAGATGGTAAAAAATTGGCGGTCAATGGGCTTAACGTGAAGGTAAATGAGAGCCAAATTAAGGGTGCTGTAAGTATTAGCCAATTTTCAAAACCTTTATACAGCTTTGATCTTGATATAGACCAACTCAATCTGAATGACTACATCAGTGATGAACCTTCAGAAACCAAGGCTACAGGAGATGAAACAATCGATTTAAGTGCATTAAAAGCACTAAATGCAACAGGTTCAATCAGAATTGGTAAGCTTAATTATGGGGAAACAAAGCTATCAAATGTTCGTATTGATTTAAAAGCGGATGAGGGCGTTGCAACCTTATCGCCTCTATCAGCGAATTTATATGGCGGCAATATGAAAGGCTCACTTAGGCTAGACGCCCGTAATACGCCAGATATTGCATTTAAACAAAATATGACTGGAGTTTCTGTAGGCCCATTATTAAATGATGCAATTAATAATGACATGCTTTCAGGTAAAGGTACTATCAATGTCGATATCACAACCAAAGGGAACACAGTCAATACATTTAAGAAAAGTCTTAGTGGTACATCATCCTTAGCGCTTGCTGATGGCGCCATCAAAGGTGTGGACATTGCTGGACAAATTCGAGAAATCAAAAACAAAGTCAATTTACTTAAAGGCAATGCAGTTGAAACGGCTTCTGATGACACAAAAAAAACTGATTTTAGTGAGCTGACTGCCAGCTTTGTAATCAAGGATGGCATTGCACATAACGAAGACCTAGCTATGAAAGCACCTATCTTAAGATTAGCAAAAGGGGATAGCCGCGGTGATATTAATATCGGTAGTGAGACCATTAACTACACAGCCACACCTACTATCGTCAAATCGATCAAAGGACAAGGTGGAGAAAATTTAGATGAACTAGCTGGCATTGCTATACCACTTAAAATATCTGGTACTTTTGCCAATCCAAAATTTGGCCTGGATACAAAAGCTGTTGCAACTGGCTTGGCAAAAGCTAAAGTATTAGAGAAAGTTGGCGGCGCAAAAGGTGCTGCTGTCCAAGAATTAATTGAAGGTGATAATAAAATTGATGCTCTCAAAGGCTTATTAGGTAAGAAAAAAAGTAGCGAAACAGATAATGCAAATAAATCAGAGTCAGCTAACACTGATGCAGTACCTGCTTCTGAAGAAAAACCTAAGTCTGTAGAAGATAAAGCCAAAGAAGGGCTCAAAGACCTTCTTAAGTTTTAGTCATTTACAAGATGGGTGCGTTTTCAAAGGCTATTATTGTCTGGCAAAAACAATATGGCCGACATGATTTACCTTGGCAAAACACCCAAGACCCATATGCCATATGGGTGTCAGAAATCATGCTGCAACAAACACAAGTAAAGTCTGTGATTGGTTATTACGCTAAATTCATGCAACGTTTCCCAACAATCACTACGCTTGCTAATGCCACGCAAGAAGAAGTGCTGCAATCATGGAGTGGTCTAGGCTATTACTCCCGTGCACGCAACTTACACAATGCTGCACAAAAAATGCTTGATGAATTTAGTGGTAACTTCCCTGAAGTATTTGAAGAAATTATCCATCTGCCCGGTATTGGCCGATCTACCGCTGCTGCTATTTCTACTTTTGCCTTAAACAATCCGCAACCAATTTTAGATGGTAATGTTAAACGTGTATTTGCACGGCATTTTTTGATTGAAGGCTGGACAGGAGCACCAACCATACAAGAAAAACTTTGGCTAATTGCAGAACGTGAAAATCCAACAGTGGATGCCATTACATACACACAAGGTTTGATGGATCTAGGTGCAACCATCTGTACTCGTAGCAAACCAAAATGCCAGCTGTGTCCTTTAAATCAGAGTTGCAAAGCATTAGCTAATAACAAAACACATTTACTGCCGACACCTAAACTAAAAAAAACATTACCCGAAAAAGAAACAACGATGCTGATTATCCGTATGGGCCAGGATGTATTGCTAGAAAAAAGGCCACAAAAAGGCATCTGGGCAGGTTTATGGAGTTTTCCTGAAATCAGTATGACTGATATTGCAAGTGAAATTGCACTAAATCGCTTTGGTTTGACTGCAGAACCTGATGAGCCTTTAGCTATTGTTAACCATGCTTTCACCCACTACAAGCTTGCCATTACTCCACAACCTCTTCAAGTTGTTAGCATGCTAAAAAAACCTTTACTCCCTGGTTATATTTGGCTACCAATAAAAGAGGCTATTGGTGCTGCTTTGCCTACGCCGGTACGAAATCTTTTATTATTAATAGATAATCATTAACTGTTTAAGAATGAGCTTATTTTTTTATAATGCGTAAATATTATTCATTATCTAATAAACCTAACTCTATTAACGATTCTCGCAATGCGACTTCTACTGCTTGATAGCCAACTGCATTGGGATGCACATAATCTGATTTAAGATCATTGTTCGAAAGTACAGGGCTAAATACATCAACTGCTAATGGGACTTTAGTTTCATCTGCGAGACTCTTATAGAGTGGATGATCTGATAAACCGCCAAGAGCGGCCTTTACTGGCTGATAATCTGGTATAGCTATCAATAATGTTGGAATTCTTTCTTGTTTTGCCATTTGTATGATAGCCCTCAAACTTGTTTCTGTTTGCTTTACTGGAATTTTCTTTAAAAAGTCGTTACCACCAAGCTCTATCATTAATAAATGTGGCTCATGTTCTTTTAATAAGTCAGCTAAGCGAGCTAAACCTTCTTCACTTGTTTCACCTGGCACTCCAGCATTTATAACATGCCAGCCTGTGTTTTGCGCCAATAGTGTTGGGTAATCTTGGCCTGCGTTGGCACCTGTTCCATAAGTTAAACTGTCACCTAATATCAGTATTTTTGAACCGGCTGGAATAGCAGATAATTTCTCTCCATTACATGCAAGCAATATCAATGAAATGAAGAACAGCAATAATGCCCTGATATTTAAAAAATATGATGCTCTCATTGATTACCTAGGGAAGTATGGAATTAAAAAAAGTAGCCGAAGCTACTTTTTTTCTTAGTGAGGTCTTGAATGCAGAATGCGCTCTGCCAACATTTGAAAACGTGGGGAAACAAATTTTCTGCTCTGCTCTCCTGCATCTGCAATATTTAAGAGTTCCTCTATTGCTGAACGAAAACCTAACTCAAACAACCAGTAATCAGATTCTTTAATTTCTGATTTAGCCTCATCATTGATATCTTCGCAAAGTTTATCAAATGCTTCTTTACATACGTTCTGTTCAGCCATGACTGCCTCCTTACTCACTTTAGATGATACTGAATTATTTCTTATCTTAGTCTTGATCCCAGCTATCTTCCCACATACAGTGTTTGATTTTATTTCTATTTGCAATTAACTCATCAATACTTGGTTCATCATTCATTGCACGTTTAATTGCTAATTTAGTGGCTTCATAATTGTTTTTATACATATCTTTTTTATCTAAATTTGGATCTTTTGCAGCACCTGGATCAATCCAAACCAAACTAATAATGCATAAATCATTCACCTGATCTTTTGGAATAACACCCTCAATCACACAGTCTAAAATTGCGTCTGCTGTAGCAGCTTGTACCAAACCACCAAACAATTCAATATTAGCTGAATCTTTTAGTGTCACTTTTGGTACTGTCATACAAACAGGTCGTACCATTTGGTTAAGATCACGAACAGCAAACATTGCCGTATGGCCTTTGGACTGTTGCATTAAATTTGCGAATGCTTGCCCAACTGGACCATCCACTGCACCGATTAGAATTTCAGGCATTGCTGCTGATGTATCTTTACCTTCAGTATACAACGTTGCTTCACCTGCTTTAAAAATAACTGGTTTTGACATTCTTTACCCTTAAATTAACGATATTGATCAATAAGTATACAATTATACAATTTTAAGCAATGAACTTAAATAATAAGTTGCATGTCCACATGCCAAATATTGGCATCTAAATATTCATCACTGCAAATAGTGAAACCGAATTTTTCATAAAATATAACCGCATGATTTTGTGCTGATAATCTTAATTGTTTATATCCATTGACTTTACAAACCGAAATAGCTTTTGCTAATAACGCTTTACCGACACCCTTACCACGCTTTCCTTTTAAAACAGCCATGCGTCCAATATGTCCGTTAGCCAAAATTCTTGCACATCCAATTGTATTAGTCCCTTTATCAATAGCGATTAAATGAATTGCATCATGATCAAAATCATCCCACTCTAATGATTCTGGTACTTTTTGCTCATTAATAAACACTTCCGCCCTAATTTTCCTTAGTGCTTTTTCATGTGTCGACCATCGGACCTCTTTAATATAGAATTCTGGTATCAATTTTGTAATACTTGCAGTCCATAACGCTTACAGGCATTATGCATGCATAATTTTAATATGTGAATTTTTAAGGAATATGATGATGCAACAGTATCAAACAGCAGCAGCACGCATTTTACTAGCGTTGGTTTTTTTAGGTCCCGTTTTACTGCTTATAAGTCAAATTATGAGCAGTGCTGATGGCTATATGCAATATCAACTCGCTTTAGGCAACGCAGGCTTGGCTTCTATTTTTGCACCTTTACTCATCTTAGTAAAGTTGGTGGGAGGTCTTGGACTTTTTTTAGGTTATAAAACAAAAACATGCGCATATTTATTATTAGTACTAGCAATATTTTTAGCATTTATTTCTGGTAAACATGATTTTCAATCCATGTTTATTCACTTAGGCATTGTAGGGGGGCTACTATTACTGATTTCATATCCACAAACAGCTTGTAGTTTAGATAACCCTAAAAAATAAATCTTTAGAAACCAACAAAAAGCGGCTTTTGCCGCTTTTTTTATTCCCATTCCAAGGCTGGATAAAGTATGTTTACATTACGCCTATTAGCAATGTCGAATAATACCCAATTTTCTTTTTCACTTGCCGCTGCCGCTGCCATTGTCTTTTCTAATCCAACATCATCTGCAATTGCATTTCGTATATCATTTAGCAATACGGTTAAGTACCGTAGTTCATTATTGATTGCTTTTATCCACTCTTTAGTTTGTGGTCCATGACCTGGTACGACTTGTTTTATATTTTTATACGTTTTTATTTTTTCTAAAGTAGCTATCAACCCTTTTATATCACCCTCTATCACAGGTGTACGATCAATAAATAATAAATCACCCGTAAATATGGTTTCAGTTTTGTCATCAATAACCGTGACATCAGTATTCGTATGTGCAATAGGGTAGGCAGTTAGTTTTAATTTTCTATTACCCAAATCAAGTTCTAAATTATCTTTAACAGCCAATGTTGGAATCACAACTACACTTCCTTCAGCATCCTTACCTAAATATTTCTCATTTAATGTTGCATATGATTCTTCTCTTAACTGCATTGCTTCTGCTAATTTTTCATGACCAACGAATATTGGTTTATCCTTTAAAAATGCTGCATTTCCAAATATATGATCTGGATGTACATGGGTGTTAATTACATAAACAATAGGTAACTGCGTTATTTTTCTGATTGCATCATGGAGTTGCTGACCCACTTTCAAACTACCTCCGCTATCAATTACAGCAACGCCTTTAGTGCCAATCACAACACTGATATTACAAATATCTCCTTGATATCCAGTATCAATATCTAAATGTTCGCCATGGTGCACATAAATGCCCTCACCAATATCTTCTAAGAAACTGGCTCCTTCATTTGTTGCCTCACTTTGCGCGCAACTACTAAACATGATTAAAATCAATATCTGTAATAATATTCGCATAAGTCTTCTCTATTCATTTTTAACAGTTAAAATATTAGTTCTAATTAAGTATATATCTATGTGATGATCGTCACATAAAATATTATAGTTGTACCACCTAAGAGGAGTTATATATGAAAGATCGTTATACAAAGACAGCTATTATTTTACATTGGCTGATTGCTTTAGGTATTTTTGGCATGCTTGCATTAGGTTGGTTTATGACAGACTTACCAAGAGAAGCGCCCAAACAATCTACATATGATCTTTTCAACTGGGGTATTTATACATGGCAATTAAGCGAAGAAGCTTCCCCAAGAACATTTTACTTTAACCTACATAAATCAATTGGCATCACGCTGCTGTTCTTTATCGTGATCAGAGTTATATGGCGAATTAGCCATAAGCCACCTGCGGCACTTAAAAGTTATAAGGCTTGGGAACGTAAACTATCTGCTGGCGCACACCATTTACTCTATCTATTGATGCTGGTCGTTCCTTTGAGTGGATTGATTATGTCAATTGCTAGCAAATATGGTGTTAAATGGTTTGGGTTAGATTTTATTGCTGGCATTGACAGCAAACCGCTAAGAGAAATCTTTCATGAAGTACATGAAATTGCCGGAATAATTATATTATTAATCATTGCCATTCATATCTTAGGCGCGCTCAAACATAAATTCATTGATAAAGATGAAACCATGAAGCGCATGCTCCCTTAAACAAAAAGCTCCCAAAGGAGCTTTTTGTACGCAGGCATGATTTTAAATAGTTGCCTAGTATCTTTTTTTTCTTGGTGTAAAGTTATTACTACCAGCTTCAATATGCCTAAATGTAATCCGGCCATTATTGATATCATACGGCGAAAGTTCAAGGGTTACATTATCACCCGCCAAAATACGAATATGATTTTTTTTCATTTTGCCACCAGCGTAAGCAATTAACTGATGATCATTTTCTAATGTTACTCGATAACGTGAGTCTGGTAATACTTCAGTAACCACGCCATTCATTTCAATTAGTTCTTCTTTAGCCAAAAATAAACTCCAAAATCTTTTCAATCATTATTGAACAATAAGGCACGCAGTATAGGCTTTGATGGCATGTTTAGCAACAAAAAGACCCACAAATGCATTTTTTTTGTGTTTTTATTGCAAAAAAGTGCTTTTTACACTTGTTTTTCTTTGCATTAGCGTGTACAAAGCGTACTAAGGCGTTGGATTTTTCAATTTTAAGTCAGTTAGGCATTAGATTTTAAAACCCAAGTTTTCAGGGTGCCTCCCTATTTAAAGTATGAAAGATATAAGACATGGCAACAGGAACAGTAAAATGGTTTAATGATTCAAAAGGTTTTGGGTTTATTACTCCAGATGAAGGTGGTGACGATTTATTTGCTCACTTTTCAGCAATCGTTGATAGCGGTTACAAAAGTTTGAAAGAGAACGAAAAAGTAACATTCGACGTTACTGATGGTCCAAAAGGTAAACAAGCTTCTAATATTCAAAAAGCTTAATTACTATTAAACCTGAGGTTTAACAGCCTCGATTGAAATGGTCCTTTTTAGGGCCATTTTTTTTATGCTACCTAAAGCTAAAAAATCATTAGTATCTTTAACTTAAAAAAATAGTACAACAGATTAGCCGTGATATTGCTGACTATGTTTTCTGACTGCTTCTAAAAACGCTGCAGCATTTTCTGGTGGGGTCCACTGAGTAATACCATGACCTAAGTTAAATACATGCCCTGATCCATTTCCATAACTCGCTAAAATATTGACCACTTCCTTTTGAATTGCTTCTGGCGTTGAAAGTAATACTGCTGGATCTAGATTGCCCTGTAAAGCAACTTTGTGGCCTACACGTGTGCGTGCCTGCCCAATATCGATAGTCCAATCTAAACCAAGTGCATCTGCACCAGCTTCAGCTTGCGCTTCTAACCATAAACCACCCCCCTTAGTAAACATCACACATGGTACATTCCTACCATCAGCTGATTTAATTAAGCCTGCAATAATTTTCTTCATATAATTTAATGAAAACTCGAGGTATGCATGGTGAGACAATGCACCTCCCCAAGAATCAAAAATCATCACAGCTTGCGCACCTGCTTCAATCTGCGCATTAAGGTATTGCGTAACAGTGTTAGCGGTTGTTTCTAAAATATGATGTAACAAATCAGGTCGAGCATATGCCATTTTTTTGGTATTAAGGAAATCAGTGCCCCCTTTTCCTTCAACCATATAAGTAGCTAATGTCCATGGACTACCAGCAAAACCAATTAATGGCACCCGACCATTTAATGCTTTATGGATACTTGAAACTGCATTAAATACATATTGCAAATCTTGCATATCTGGCACCGTTAACTTCAGAATGTCTGTTTCGTTTTGCAATGTCCGCGCAAACCTTGGCCCTTCACCTGCTTCAAAGGTCAAACCTAAGCCCATTGCATCGGGAATCGTCAAAATGTCTGAAAACAATATAGCTGCATCCAGTAGAGGATATCGATCTAGCGGTTGCAAAGTAACATCCGTTGCAAATTGCGCGTTTCGACACAAATCCATAAAGCTACCCGCATCTTTACGCGTCTCTTTATACTCAGGCAGATATCTTCCAGCTTGCCGCATCATCCATACTGGCGTGTAATCAGTAGGTTTACGCATAAGCGCTTTTAAAAACGTATCATTTTGAAGTATTTGCATTTTTTCTCTTTAAAAAAATTGGGGATACATCAATAGTATCCCCATTATTTTACTGCCTATCGTTTTTTAACGTGGTAGTACTGATGAACCCATTAAGAATTCATCAACTTCACGTGCACATTGTCTACCTTCACGTATTGCCCAAACAACAAGTGACTGACCACGTCGCATGTCGCCTGCAGCAAATACTTTATCTTTACTTGTTTTATAGCAACCTTCACCATCTGTTGTTGCTTTAGCGTTACCGCGATTATCTTTTTCTACGCCAAATGCATCCAATACTTTTTGAATAGGTGACACGAATCCCATTGCAAGTAGAACAAGGTCTGCTTTAATCGTAAACTCTGAACCTGGCACCTCAGACATTTCACGACCTTTCCATTCTAGTCGCACTCCTTTTAAAGCTGTGACTTTACCATTTTCACCAATTAGCTCTTTTGTACCTACTGACCAATCGCGCTCTGCACCCTCTTCATGTGAACTAGAAGTACGCATTTTTAGTGGCCAATTTGGCCATGTTAATGCACGATTTTCATGAACCGGTGGTTGAGGCATTAATTCAAACTGAGTGATGCTTGCTGCCCCATGACGGTTTGAGGTGCCTACACAATCAGAGCCAGTATCACCGCCACCGATCACAACAACATGTTTGCCAGTAGCTTTTATTTGGTCTGAAATTACATCACCCGCAACAACTTTGTTGTTTGGCCCTAAAAAGTCCATTGCAAAATGGACACCATCTAACGCTCTGCCAGTAACAGGTAAATCTCTCGGTTGTTCAGCGCCTCCAGCCAGCACAACAGCATCATAAGCATTCAATACTTCATCAGCAGAGACATTTTCACCTACGTATTGATTAACTTTAAACGTTACACCTTCTGCTTCCATCTGTGCCATACGTCGGTCAATATGCGTCTTCTCCATTTTAAAATCAGGAATGCCATATCTGAGTAAACCGCCGATACGATCATTTTTTTCTAGTACGGTAACATCATGACCGGCACGTGCTAATTGTTGAGCTGCAGCCAAACCTGCAGGACCAGAACCAACAATAGCAATTTTTTTGCCTGTTTTGTTAGGATTGATATGCGGTTTAACCCAATCATTTTCCCAAGCTTTGTCGATGATGGCATGTTCAATAGACTTAATTCCAACCGCATCATCATTAATATTTAATGTACAAGCTGCTTCACATGGTGCTGGACAAATACGACCAGTGAACTCTGGAAAGTTATTGGTTGAGTGCAATACATCAATTGCCTGACGCCAATCTTGGTTATAAACTAAATCGTTAAAATCTGGAATGATGTTATTGACTGGACAACCATTCGTGCAAAATGGAATACCGCAATCCATGCACCGTGCACCTTGTATTTTTGCTTCATCATCACTTAAATGTAATACAAACTCTTTGTAGTTTTTAACTCGCTGCTCAACTGGTAAATTAGCCTCTGACAGTCGTTCGAATTCTTTAAATCCTGTAACTTTACCCATTATGCTGCTTCCTTACTTGATGCTGCAGCTAACTCTGTTAGCGCACGTTTATATTCAATTGGCATGACTTTGATGAACTTACTTCTGCTTGCTTCCCAGTTGGCTAAGATATCTTTAGCACGCTGACTACCTGTAAAGTTTGCATGATTTTCAATAAGACCTTTCAAAGTGACTTCATCAGGCTGACTAAGATGTTGAACCTTTCCAACATCGGCATCGGCTGATGCTACTTTTTCTAAGGTCACCATACTCATATTACAACGTTTTGAGAATAAGCCATCAATATCGTAAATATATGCAACCCCACCACTCATTCCTGCAGCAAAGTTTTGGCCAGTAACACCTAATACAACCACGGTGCCGCCTGTCATATACTCACAGCCATGGTTACCTACCCCTTCTACAACGGATGATGCTCCAGAGTTTCTGACACAAAAGCGTTCACCGGCAACACCACTTAAATATGTTTCACCTGTTGTTGCACCGTACATGACAGTATTACCCACAATAATGTTCTCATGTGATAATCCACGGAATGCTGGAGAAGGTTTGATGATGATTCGACCGCCACACAAGCCTTTACCCACATAATCATTGCCCTCGCCAGTCAAATCAAATGTTATTCCTTTTGCTAAGAATGCCGCAAAACTTTGACCTGATGTACCAGTAAAATTAATATGGATGGTGTCATCCGGCAACCCCTGATTACCATATCTTGTCGCAATTTGATTTGATAACATCGTACCTACTGTTCGGTTAGTATTCACGATTGGTGAATCAATAACCACCTTATTTCCATTTTCTATTGCATCTTTTGCTTTTGCTATTAATCGATTATCAAGCGCCATATCAAGGCCATGATATTGACCTTCTACGTTGTAACGAGACACTGTTGCAGGCATTTCTGGTAAATGCAGAATTTTTTCAAAATTTAGACCATTAATTTTCCAATGATCAATACCAGTTTTCATATCAAGCAAATCTGCTCTACCGATAATGTCATCAAATTTTGCAATCCCGATACTTGCCATCAACTCTCTGATTTCTTCTGCTACAAAGAAGAAATAATTCACAACATGCTCAGGTTGACCAGTAAATTTTTTACGTAACTCTGGATCTTGTGTTGCAACACCAACTGGACATGTATTGAGATGACATTTACGCATCATGATACAGCCTTCTACTACAAGTGGTGCAGTAGCAAAACCAAATTCATCTGCACCAAGTAATGCCCCAATGACTACATCGCGACCGGTTTTCATTTGTCCATCGACTTGAACGACCACACGACCACGCAATTGATTTAATACCAATGTTTGTTGAGTTTCAGCTAGCCCTAATTCCCACGGGGTACCTGCATGTTTAACAGATGATATTGGTGATGCGCCAGTACCACCATCATGACCAGCAATCACAATATGATCAGACTTTGCTTTAGCAACTCCAGCAGCTACAGTACCAACACCAGTTTCTGAAACTAGTTTGGTTGAAATAGAAGCTTTTGGGTTTGCATTTTTCAGGTCATGAATTAACTGTGCAAGATCTTCAATTGAATAAATATCATGATGCGGTGGTGGTGAAATAAGACCAACACCTGGCACACTAAAACGCAATTTTGCAATATATTGACTGACTTTATGACCTGGTAATTGACCACCTTCTCCAGGTTTAGCTCCTTGTGCCATTTTAATTTGAATTTGATCTGCATTCGCAAGATATTCAGCTGTCACACCAAATCGACCACTTGCAACTTGCTTAATACTTGATCGCATTGAGTCACCAGCTTTTAATAAAATATCTGATTGAATCTCATCTTTACCAAACACTTCCGCCATACTGGTATCTACCGCAACTGGGATAAAACGCTTTTTATCCTCACCACCTTCACCAGTATTTGACTTGCCGCCAATACGATTCATTGCAACAGCTAACGTTGCATGCGCTTCAGTTGAGATGGATCCCAGTGACATCGCACCAGTTGCAAAACGTTTTACTATCTCTTTTGCAGGCTCTACTTGTTCAATTGGAATCGGCGTTTTTGCGGTTTTGATTTCAAATAAGCCACGTAAAGTCATATGACGACGTGATTGATCATTAATCAATTTTGCATATTCTTTATATGTTTCATATTGATTAGTACGCGTTGCATGTTGAAGTTTAGCAATCGAACTAGGCGTCCACATATGCTCCTCACCACGAATCCTAAACGCATATTCACCGCCTGCATCGAGCGCATTTTCTAGCACTGGATCATTTCCAAATGCTGCTTGATGTAATCGTAGTGCTTCTTCAGCAACTTCTTCCAGACCAATGCCTTCAATTTGTGATTCCGTGCCAGTAAAGTACTCTTCAACAAAGTGTGAATTTAATCCAATTGCCTCAAATATATGTGCGCCACAATAAGATTGATAAGTAGAAATACCCATTTTTGACATGACTTTATAAAGCCCTTTACCAATCGCCTTGATAAACTTTTCTTTACCATCTTTTGCATTGTCTGCAATGTTACTGATTGTTTTATAAGCTAACCATGGGAATACTGCTTCAGCACCATAACCTGCTAACAATGCAAAATGATGCACTTCACGGGCAGAGCCTGTTGAAACTACAAGACCTGTTTTTGTCCTTAAACCAGCTCTTACTAAATGCATATGTACTGCAGAACAAGCCAATAAAGCAGGAATAGCAATTTTGTCTTTATCTAATGACAAGTCATCTAAAACAAGAATATTAAATCCATCTCTTACTGCTTGTTCAGCTTTAGCACAAATGTCAGTAATGGCAATATTCATTCCCGCCGTGCCCTGATCAACTGGATAACACATATCTAATCGCTTCGATTTATATGCACCTTTTGTAACAGCATTAATATTAATAATTTTTGCAAATGCTTCTTCACTTAAGACAGGCTGACTGCACTCTAATCGAATAGGTGGATTCACATCATTAACGGCTAATAAGTTTGGCTTTGGCCCAACAAAAGTCACTAAGGACATCACCATTTCTTCACGAATAGGATCGATTGGCGGGTTAGTCACTTGTGCGAACAACTGTTTAAAATAGTTATATAACACTTTTGGCTTGTTAGATAAAACTGGCAAAGCAGCATCATTACCCATTGAACCAGATCCTTCTTGTCCAGTTTCAATCATTGGCTCTAGGACAAATTTAATATCTTCTTGAGTAAATCCAAATGCTTGCTGAGTATCAAGCAAGGTTTCATTCAGCTCTATTGGCTCGTTTACTTCCGGAAGACGATCTACATTAAAGCTCGATTGTTCTAACCATGCTTTATAAGGCTTAGCTGTTGCCAATTTTCCTTTTAATTCTTCATCATCAACAATACGACCTTGCTCCATGTCAATCATTAACATTTTGCCTGGTTGTAAGCGCCATTTTTTGACTATTTTTTCTTCAGGAAAAGTCAAAACACCCATTTCTGATGCCATCATCACAATGTCATCATCTGTAACTAAATAACGCGCAGGACGCAATCCATTTCTATCTAATGTTGCACCAATGGTTTTGCCATCTGTAAACGCAACAGCTGCTGGACCATCCCAAGGTTCCATAATCGCTGCATGATATTCATAAAATGCACGTCTATCTTCAGACATTAAAGGGGTGTTGTTCCATGCTTCTGGAATCATCATCATCATTGCATGCGGAACGCTATAACCGCCTGCAACAAGCAATTCTAAACAGTTGTCAAAACAAGCAGAATCGGAGCGACCTGCAACAATGAGGGGCCAAACTTTTTCTAAATCATCGCCAAGCAAATCAGAACTCATCGCAGCGTGTCTTGCAGTCATCCAGTTTACATTGCCCTGTACTGTATTAATTTCACCATTATGCGCAATCATGCGGAATGGATGGGCTAAATGCCATGATGGAAATGTGTTTGTTGAAAAGCGTTGATGAACTAATGCCAGTGCTGAAACAACACGCTTATCAACAAGATCTTTATAGTAAACGCCGACTTCATTGGCTAGCAACATGCCTTTATAGACAATGGTGCGCGAAGAAAGTGATGGCACATAAAAGTATGCACTATCGTGTAAATTTAACCCACGTACTGCATGTTCAATACGTTTACGCATGACAAAACATTTACGCTCAAATTCTTGCTCATTTTCAAAAGTGCTACCAATAAAAACCTGACGCATTCTAGGCTCAACATCTCTTGCTGCCTCAGCAATATTACTGTTGTCCACAGGCACATCACGCCAACCAAGTAGCACCTGCTCTTCTTCACGAATAATATTTTCAATTATGCCTTCACACTGCGCTCTATTGCTTGATACTTGTGGTAAAAATAAGTTGCCAACCGCATATTGACCTTTTTGTGGTAATTCAATATCGAGTTTTGCTGCTTCTTCACGCATAAACGCGTCTGGAATTTGCATTAACAAACCAGCACCATCGCCAAGCTTTGGATCATATCCTGTGGCACCACGGTGTGTTAAATTCGTTAATAGCTGTAGACCTTGTTGCACAATTTCATGGGATTTTTTGCCCTTTAGGTGCGCTACAAAGCCTACGCCACAGGCATCGTGCTCATTTTTTGGATTGTATAAACCTTGTTTTACTGGTGTAGAACTATTCAATTTTGCATCCTGCAGATTTGTTGGGTTGATTGTATTCATTACTGTCTTCTCAAGCATGTTCTGTGGCAATAAGCCGAACCTTAAATAATACCGTTAAATATGCCTACTATCAATAACATAGCGTAAAAAAAGGTTATTTTACTGATAAAGTTTCTTGAAAGGCTTTTTCAGCGGCACTAATGGTGAAAGCAATATCTTCGTCTGTATGTGCGGCAGATACGAATCCCGCTTCGAAAGCTGATGGCCCAAGGTAAACGCCTTGATCCAACATGCTATGAAAAAAACGGTTAAAAGCGATTTTATCAGATGCCATTACATCATCAAAAGAAGTTGGACAATTTTCACTAAAGTACAATCCAAACATACCACCTACACTTTGAGCACTAAATTTTACACCCACTTTTTTGGATACACTGATCATTCCATCTATCAGCTTTCTCGTTTGCAATCCTAAATTTTTATGGAAATCTGGGGCTTGAATCAATGATAATGTTTTCAGGCCTGCTGTCACGGCAACAGGGTTACCAGACAAAGTACCAGCTTGATACACTTTACCTAGCGGCGCCAAACCCGACATGATATCTTTTCGACCGCCAAAAGCGCCGACTGGCAAACCGCCACCAATCACTTTGCCTAAAGTGGTCATATCTGGCGTAATGCCAAAAAGCGCTTGTGCACCACCCAAGTGAACGCGAAACCCTGTCATCACTTCATCAAAAATTAATATGGCACCATATTGTGTACACAAATCACGTAAAGTTTTTAGAAACTCCTCCGTTGGCTTTACTAAATTCATATTACCAACGATTGGTTCAATAATGACACATGCAATCTCATCGCCAGACTGCTTAAACAATGATTCAAGCTGTTCAACATTGTTATAGCTAAGCGTGAGAGTATTAGCTGCCACTTCGGCTGGCACGCCTGCTGAATCTGGTTCACCAAAAGTAAGTAAGCCTGAACCTGCTTTAACTAAAAGGGCGTCAGCATGCCCATGGTAGCAACCTTCAAATTTCACCAATTTACTTCGGCCTGTAAACCCTCTAGCAACACGTATCGCACTCATTGTAGCTTCTGTGCCAGAGCTAACTAAACGCACTTGCTCCATACTTGGAACTAACTTATTAATCATTTCAGCCATTTCCAACTCTAAACCAGTTGGTGCACCAAAAGACAGGCTATTTGCTGCAACCTCTTGCACTGCTTTAATGACTTCAGGATGCGCATGCCCTAAAATCATCGGCCCCCAAGAATTGATATAATCAATATATTCTTTACCATCAACATCCCATAGCTTTGACCCTAAACCTTTTTTAAAAAATATAGGCGTACCACCTACGCTTCTAAAAGCACGAACAGGGGAGTTAACGCCACCTGGAATAAGTTTTTGTGATTTCTCGAATAAAATTTGATTTTGTGATGTCATGACTTGATTAATTTTCTTTTATAAATACTTTTAAACTGGCGTTGGATGATATACCGCATTGAGTTGTTGACTAAGGGTGGTGATGTTTTTAGCTTCAAACAAAGTACTGATAACCGCAATGGCATCTGCACCTGCTTTTTTTACTAGTAATGCATTTTCAAGATTAATACCACCAAAGCCAACCACAGGAATATTTAATGTTTGCTTTGCTTCAGTTAATAAAGAGAGTGGTAAGTTCTGCCCTTTTGGGTTATTGATAGATGTAAAGCATGCACCAAAAGACACATAGTCAGCACCTTGTGTTTCTGCTTCATGGGCAAGTGCTAACTGGTTGTAACAAGATACACCGATGATTTTGTCAGCACCTAACAATCGTCTAACCGGACCAGGCTTACAATCTGTAGCACCCAAATGCAAACCATCTGCATCAATCCTTGCACATAAATCTAAATGGTCGTTGATAATCAGCGAAGCGCCATATGCACGAGAAGCAGCCAATAATGCAGTTGCTTGTCTTAATAGCAAAGATTTACTTGCTGCTTTATTTCGATAAAGCACAAATCGTACGCCGCCCTTAAGTACAGCTTCGACTTTAGCTACGAGTAATTTCGTATCTAATTCATTTGGGGTAACGGCATATAAACCATTAATGTTGGATAATTGGTGATTTTTCAATTTGAGCCTCTATTGTTTCAGCCTCTTCTCTTGCCCAAAAAAAACGATCGGGAATCAATTGACCCATTCCTGGTCTGAATGCATTTTTCAATGTTTGCCACGTATACTCTTGCGCTTCTTGTAAGGCTTCTTCTATGGTCAAGCCATGCGCTAAACAAGCAGCTATTGCGCTGGTGAGCGTGCAACCTGAACCATGATAACTACCAGTTAAACGTTCCCAATGATATTCTCGAATCAATCCATCTATACCATAGAATGAGTTTACAACGTCTGTTGAGCGTTCATGTGTACCGGTAATGAGCACATATTCTGCTCCCATACTCAATAATCGCTGGGCAGAATCAGCTAGTGCGATATACTTTACTTCATCACTCTCATCATAAAAGGCCAGTCTTCGAGACTCAATACTATTCGGTGTAATTAACGTCGCTTGCGGAAATAATAGTTCACACATGGCTGCTTGCATTTCATCATTGGTATATTCATCAGTACGTCCAGATGTGATTAACGGATCAATTATCAAAGGTATATCAGGATAATCAGCCATAATTTCTGCGACGACTGCTATATTTTCTACACTTCCAAGCAATCCCACTTTAAATGCTGAGACTTTAACATCTTCTAACATTGTTCTCGCTTGGTCATTAATCCAATCTGCATCAAATGCCATCACATTTTCTAATCCAGCAGTATCTTGAACAGTAATTCCTGTGGCGATTGATAACGGGTGACAACCAATACTAGCTAAAGTCATCACATCTGCCTGCAAACCAGCTCCGCTACTTGGGTCTGTAGCAGAAAATGTCATTACACAAGGAGGTGTTGTTGTCATAAGTGTTCTCTAGAAAAAGCAATATTTGTAACCACAATTGATAAATGACAAAATCAATATAGTTATAAATCACCGTATATAAAGTGTTAGTTTACTTTATTTTATTTTAAGTAGATATGCAAAATACACCGCTTTCAAGCAGTCTTACAAAATTTAAGCAATGTACGAAGTAAAAATATATGGAGCGGCTGACGGGAATCGAACCCGCGTATCGAGCTTGGGAAGCTAGCGTTCT
>CAYGSH010000022.1:0-30798 GCA_964352515.1 uncultured Methylophilaceae bacterium
GTTGGCGGGTGTTATTAACCAGCATGCTCCAGATTCAATGGAGACAGCATTGACTTTGCCAATGCAAGAGGCAAGCGTAGAAGAAACGCGTGCACAACTAGCAGGTAAAATTGGTGAAAACATTACACCACGTCGTTTTGTGCGTGTTGCAGCAGAAGGTAAAGTTGCTAGCTATGTGCATGGGGGCAAAATAGGTGTCTTGGTTGATCTTGTTGGCGGCGATGATGAGCTAGGTAAAGATATTGCAATGCATATTGCAGCTGCAAAACCAAAAGCGTTAAATGAAAATGGTATTAGCGCAGATTTAATTGAAGCTGAACGTCGTGTTGCTATTGAAAAAGCAAAAGAAGCTGGTAAACCTGATGCAATGTTAGAAAAAATTGCTGATGGAACAGTGAATAAATTTTTAAAAGAAGTGACATTATTGAATCAAGTATTTGTCAAAAACGACAAAATGACAATTGAACAACTGTTAAAATCTAAAAATGCAACAGTTGCATCGTTCTCAATGTTTACTGTGGGCGAAGGTATTGAGAAAGCTGTAGTAGACTACGCTGCTGAGGTAGCTGCTGCAGCTAAAGTTTAATAAAAAATATTATTCATTTAAAGTGGGTGCGGCTTTGCTGCCCCACTTTTTTTTTGATATTTTCAATAGCGAATGATTTTTCCATTAAGAGTCTTTGGAAACTGAGGTCATTTATGATTAAATATGCAGTGTTTTAATAGATGAGAATAAAATGTCAAAAGCAGCTTATAAACGTATTTTAATAAAGCTTTCTGGTGAAGCGTTAATGGGTGAAGATGCTTATGGGATCAACCGAGTCACGATTGATAATATCGTTGCGCAAATAAAAGAGGTTGTAGCATTGGGTGTTGAAGTTGCGATAGTCATTGGTGGCGGCAATATTTTTAGAGGGGTTGCACCAGGCGCCGCTGGCATGGATAGGGCTACAGCAGATTACATGGGCATGCTTGCAACCGTCATGAATGCCATGGCACTACAAGATGCAATGAGAAGTGCTGGCGTTAATGCACGCGTTCAGTCAGCGCTTAACCTTGCGCAAGTGGCTGAGCCGTACATCCGAGGTAAGGCAATTCGCTATTTGGAAGAAGGAAAAGTTGTTATCTTTGGTGCTGGCACCGGCAATCCATTCTTTACGACTGATACTGCTGCAGCTTTAAGGGGGATGGAGATCGATGCTGAAATTGTATTAAAAGCAACAAAGGTTGATGGCATTTACACTGACGACCCTGTTAAAAATCCAGAAGCAATACGCTATGAAACAGTTTCCTTTGATGAGGCTATTTCCAAAAATTTAAAAGTAATGGATGCAACTGCATTAACACTGTGTCGTGATCAACATCTCCCTATTTGTGTATTTAGTATATTCAAAGAGGGTGCTTTAATGCGCGTTGTGATGGGAGAAAATGAAGGAACACGCGTTTTAGATCTAGAATAAATAGAATCGCGTTTTAAATTCAATGTTATTGCATTGAATAAATGAGTTGGAGAATAAAATGTTGGAAGATGTTAAAAAAACAGCTGAACAAAAAATGCAAAAGTCACTTGAGTCTTTAAAGTTAGATTTGCAAAAAATACGTACAGGTCGTGCACATACTGGGTTGCTTGACCATGTAATGGTTGAATATTACGGATCTGATGTTGCAATCAATCAAGTTGCAAGTGTTAATCTAGGTGACGCACATACGATTAATGTTCAACCGTTTGAAAAAGATATGGTTTCAAAGGTTGAAAAGGCGATTAGAGATTGTGATTTAGGCTTAAATCCAGCTACTAATGGCAACTTAATTCGAGTGCCAATGCCAATGTTGACTGAAGAGCGTCGCCGTGATTTGACAAAAATTGTGCGTAGTGAAGGTGAAAATGCAAAAGTTGCTGTTCGTAATGTAAGACGAGATGCTAATGATGCCCTTAAAAGGCTCTTAAAAGAAAAAGAAATTAGTGAGGATGATGAGCGTCGTGCTCAGGATGTCGTACAAAAATTAACTGATAAAGCAGTCGCTGATATTGACCAATTACTTCAAGCCAAAGAAGCTGATTTAATGGCAGTTTAACTGGACTGACTTTGGTATCATCTAAAAAAAGCTTTTTTTCTAAGAGCATATTTCCAAGCTCAACGAGGGCTATTCCAGCTATAGCGGATTTGCCTCAACACGTTGCTGTCATTATGGATGGCAATGGCAGATGGGCCCGCAAGCGTTTTCTTCCTCGTGTGGCAGGACATAAAAAAGGGGTTGAAGTCGTACGTGATCTAGTTAAACAATGTGCTCAATTAGAGATTAAATTTCTAACTTTATTTGCTTTTAGTAGTGAAAACTGGCGTCGACCAAAAGATGAAGTCTCATTCTTAATGGGTCTTTTTATGGAGGTGCTAAGCCGCGAAGTTGCAAAGCTAAATGAGAATAATATACGTCTTATTTTGATTGGTGACCGTGATGGTTTCAGTTCGGATTTAGTTAAACAAATAGAGGCCTCAGAACGCTTAACAGAAAAAAATACTGGGCTGACTTTAACAATTGCAGCAAATTATGGTGGACGCTGGGATATCATTCAAGCAGCAAATCAAATGATTAATGCAAACACTAATGATAGTATGATTTTTAGTGAAGATGATTTATCACCATTTTTATCGATGCATTATGCACCGGAGCCAGATTTATTTATTCGTACAGGTGGGGAAAAGCGAATTAGCAACTTTTTATTATGGCAGTTAGCTTATACTGAACTGTACTTTACAGATACTCTATGGCCAGACTTTGATCAAACGTGTTTTGAAGCCGCTGTACAATCATATCAACAGAGGGAGCGCCGTTTCGGCCGTACAAGCGAGCAAGTTGCTGAGACTTAATTATGCTTAAGACACGAATCATTACTGCACTATTTTTAGTCGCTGGCTTTATCCCATTATTATTTATGGCATCTAGTACAACTTGGGCGGTTGTTACGCTAATTATTTCGCTGTTAGCTGTTTATGAGTGGGGGGAATTAGTTAATCTGTCAAAGCTTACAAACATAATATATACATTTATTAGTGCATTGTTTGGGATGGCATTCTTGTTTTTGATGGAAAAAAATGGCTTTCATTGGATGATTTATCAGTGTCTTTTTGTGTTTGTGGTCACTTTAGCTTTTTGGGTTCTAATCACACCAGTTTTATTAACTAAAATTGTGGTGATCAACAATAAATTCTTATTATCGTTAATAGGAATTTTTATATTAGCACCGCTATGGCTAGCGTTAATTAGTTTAAAAGCAATTAACCCTTCATTATTATTAGCATTGTTAACGACTATTTGGGTCGCGGATTCATTGGCTTACTTCTCAGGAAAACACTATGGAAAACATAAACTTGCCCCTAGTATTAGCCCCGGAAAAACATGGGAAGGTGTTTTAGGTGCATTGTTAGGCGTTACTGTTTTTGCTGCAATCTTATTCTTGAGTCATTTAGTCGAAAGCTGGGCTATTTTCCCTTTATTTTGGATCGTAGCATTATTAGGCGTGATTGGTGATTTGTTCGAATCTCTTATTAAGCGTCAAGTCAATAAAAAAGATAGTGGGAGTTTATTGCCTGGTCACGGTGGTATTTTAGACCGAATAGACGGGCTACTACCAAGTTTACCAATTGCGGTGTTGTTGATTTATTTATTTAATTATTTTCAGATAGGCGCTTAATTGCAAAATGTAACAATTTTAGGCAGTACAGGCACAATTGGCGAGCAAACACTTGATGTAATCTCACGTCATACAGATCGTTTTTCTGTCTATGCACTCACTGCAAACAGTAATGTCAAAAAAATGCTGCAACAGTGCAAAGATTTTAAACCTATCTATGCGGTAATGTTAGATCATAATGCTTCTATTGAGCTTTCAAACGCATTAAATACACATCAAGTTAGTACTGTTGTATTGTCAGGTATTGCAAATTTAGAAAAGGTTGCTAGTGAACCTGAAGTGAATGTTGTGATGGCTGCGATTGTTGGTGCGGCTGGGTTAAAGCCCGCTATGGCTGCAGCAAAATCTGGTAAGCGTATCTTATTAGCCAACAAAGAAACATTGGTTATGGCTGGTAGCTTGTTTATGGATACTGTTAAACTCGGTGGGGCAACCTTATTGCCAATTGATAGTGAACACAATGCAATATTCCAAGCCATGCCGCCAAAGGAACTTGAAGCCCTTCATCACGGAGGTGTGCGAAAAATTATTTTAACCGCTTCTGGGGGGCCTTTTAGACAGCACACCAAAGAACAGATTTTACAAGCAACACCCGAAATGGCTTTAAAACATCCCAATTGGGTTATGGGTGCTAAAATAACTGTTGATTCAGCGACCCTGATGAACAAAGGATTAGAAGTAATAGAGGCGCGATGGCTTTTTAATGCGAATCCAGAACAAATAGAGGTTGTAGTGCACCCACAAAGTGTCATTCACTCTATGGTTGAGTATATTGATGGAAGTGTATTGGCACAACTTGGCAACCCTGATATGCGTACACCCATTGCGTATGGATTAGGGTTTCCTGATCGCATAGAGTCTGGCGTTTCATCTTTAGACTTTTTAAGCATTGGCCAATTGGATTTCGAAGCGCCCGATGTAGATCGATTCCCTTGCTTGCAATTGGCGTACGATGCACTTAAAGCTGAAGGTACCGCATCCACAATGCTGAATGCGGCAAATGAAGTTGCTGTTCACGCTTTTTTAAGTCATCAACTAAGTTTTATGGGTATTTCAGATGTGATAACTGCTGTCATGAATGATTTGCCAATAGAAAAAGTTTCATCTATTGAGCAATTAATCGAAGTTGATCAACTGGCTAGACAGGCTGCTATTCAATTAATACAACAAGATTCAAATAGCTATGTCTCAAAATCGAAGGTGATCACTTGTTAACAATTGTAGCATTTGTTATTACGATTGGTTTGATCGTCACAATTCATGAATTCGGCCATTTTCAGGTTGCGCGTTGGTGTGGTGTCAAAGTGTTAAGATTTTCCATCGGTTTTGGAAAACCATTATGGCGTAAAGCATTTGGAAAAGATAAAACAGAGTTTGTCTTAGCAGCAATTCCACTAGGCGGATATGTCAAAATGCTTGATGAAAACGAGCTAAAAGCAGAAAGTGGACAAGATTCCTTTGACCAAGCGAGTATAAGTTACTCTGAATTTGATCTTGCTAGAGCTTTTAACAGACAATCAGTTTATAAACGCATTGCGATTGTAATTGCAGGGCCGTTGGCTAATTTGTTATTAGCCATCCTTATTTATTGGCTTTTGTTTATGCAAGGTGTTGTTGGCATGCGACCCATCATCGGTGAAGTAGATATAAACAGTATCGCTGCAAAATCAAACTTTACATCAGGTGAAGAAATTCAAACAATTGACGGCAAATCAGTCAAAACATGGAATGAAGCTAGTTGGGCATTCCTAGAATCCGCTTTAGACAATAAAAGTGTTGAGGTAAAAACCTTAAATCAAAACAATGAGCTGCATCTACATAAGTTAAGTTTACATGGATTAGGAAAAAATCCTGAAGTTGATATCCTTAAAAAGATCGGATTAAATACTTTAAAGCCTGAAGTATTACCTATCATTGAAGGAATCGTACCAAATGGTGCAGCGCAAGAGGCTGGGTTATTAGTCGGCGATCTAATAATCAGTATAGACGGGCATAATGTGAATACTTGGGATGATGTGGTTAATATTGTCAAGGCAAGTCCAGAAAACGCATTAACTTTTGAGCTAGTTCGTCAAAATAAATCAACAAAAGTTATTATTACCCCTAAGTCAGTTAAAGAAAATAATGAGGTAGTTGGAAAAATAGGCGCCGCAGTCAAGATTGATCAGGCGCAATTAGATACAGTTTTAATCAAACAATATTATTCCGTTGGTCAAAGTCTAGTAATGGCAATGTCGAAAACATGGAAAACTTCTGTTTTTAGCATCAAGATGATGTGGTATATGGTGACAGGTAAAACCTCTTGGAAAGGCATTAGTGGACCAGTGACGATTGCTAACTATGCAGGGGAAAGTGCTGGCTTAGGCATTGGTCCATTTTTAGGATTTATTGCATTAATTAGCATTAGTATTGGGGTGTTAAACCTTTTACCAATACCTGTTTTAGATGGTGGGCATTTAATGTATTATATGGCAGAACTTTTAAAAGGGTCTCCGGTGTCAGAGAACACGATGATAGTAGGTCAAAAAATTGGATTGGGATTACTAGGGCTGCTGATGATTTTGGCAGTTTTCAACGACATTAACCGAATAGTAGCAGGATAGCCATTTGTTTAAACCACGTATTATTTCCGCATTAATTTTTGCATTATTTAACCAACATGTGTGGGCGCTAGAACCATTTGTGGTTAAAGATATACGTGTTGAAGGCCTTCAACGAACTGAGCCAGGCACTATCTTTAATTACTTACCTGTTGAAGTGGGTGATGTAATGAATGACCAAAAAGCAACAAGAGCAATTAAATCACTTTATGGCACAGGTTTTTTTAAAGATGTTCGCATTGAAGTTGAAAATGATGTGTTGCTTGTGACAGTGCAAGAACGCTCCGCGATTGCAAAGATTGAATTTAGTGGTAATAAGTCTTTTCCATCAGACAAGATGACGGAAGGATTGAAGCAGATTGGCATTTCAGAAGGGTTGATTTTTGATAAGTCAGAATTAGATCGTGCTGAGCAAGAAATCAAGCGGCAGTATTTATCTACAGGTAAATATGGAGCTGAAGTTAAAGCGATTGTTAGCCCATTAGAACGTAACCGTGTAGCGGTGAGATTTGAAATCGAAGAAGGAAAAGTCGCAAAAATCCGAGATATTAATATTGTCGGTAATGAAGCATTTACATTGGATGATTTGCGTGCAGAATTTTTGCTAACTACACCTAATTGGATGAGTTGGTGGAATAAAGACGACCAGTACTCCAAACAAAAATTAACTGCAGATTTGGAAACACTTAAATCATTCTATTTAAATCAAGGCTATTTGGAATTTTCTGTAGATTCCACCCAAGTGGCAATTTCGCCTGATAAGCAAGATATCTTTATTACTGTTAATGTGACTGAAGGTGATAAATACACCATCAGTGATACGAAACTAGCGGGTGATTTGCAACTCCCTGAAGAAGAGCTTCAAAAGTTAGTTTTTTTAAAAAAAGGGGACACCTTCAATCGTCAAATGGTTACTGAAACAACAAAAGCAATAAGTGATCGATTAAGCAATGAAGGATATGCTTTTGCCAATGTCAATGCAGTGCCAGAGATTAACAAAGAAGAACGTACTGCCGCATTTACATTCTTTGTTGATCCTGGCCGCCGAGTTTATGTGCGCCGAATCAATGTAACTGGAAACACGACGACGAAGGACTCCGCTTTACGTCGTGAATTGCGTCAACTTGAATCATCATGGTATGCAGGTGATAAAATAAAACGTTCTAAAGAACGGTTAGTGAGAACGCAGTTTTTTGACAATGTTGACCTAGAAACTCCTGCTGTACCAGGAAGTACTGATCAAGTTGATCTAAACATAAACGTAACAGAAAGACAAACTGGTAGCGTACAATTTGGTGCTGGCTTGTCTAGTAATGACGGTGTTGTTCTTGGCTTTAATGTCAGTCAAGAAAACTTTTTAGGAACAGGTAATCGTGTAAATGCACAGCTGAATACAAGTCAAGTTAACACGATCTATTCACTATCGTATACCAATCCATATTTCACCCCAGATGCGATTAGTAGAGGGTTTGATATATATAGACGAGATGTTGATACGGGTACTAATCAGACAGCACAGATTGGTAATTATCAAAGTTCGTCTTATGGCCTAGGTGTGCGTTTTGGATTCCCTTTAACCGAAATAAGTCGTTTTTCACTTGGTTTAACTGGTGATATTACAAAAATTGAGTTAGAGAGTACAAGCCCAATTCAATATATTGATTTTTGTGGCAATACAACTGGTTGTAATGCTAACTCTGTTCAACTAAGAGCAGGTTGGACTTCTGATTCTAGAGATAACGTATTATTCCCCAATAGAGGTACATTGCAACAGTTAACTGGGGAGTTTGGTGTACCAGGTTTAGATCTTGAATATTATCGAATTGAATATCAACATGCATGGTATAAAGATGTGTTTAAAAATGTGACTGTTTTGTTGAATGGTGAGTTAGGTTATGCCGATAGTTATGGAAGCAGTCCTTACCCCTTCTTTAAAAACTTTTTTGCTGGCGGCGTAAATTCAGTGCGTGGTTTTGAAAATGGTTCGCTTGGCCCTCGTGCATTTGATCCCGCAACAGGCAATGACTTTACTGTGGGTGGTACAACGCGTGTTGTTGGTAATGCAGAAGTATTTGTCCCTGTGCCATTGATTAAAGATTCATCTCAATTTCGTATAAGTGCATTTTTTGATGCGGGTCGTGTTTATGGTGATGATGAGACCATTAGCATTGGTGAATTAAGATATAGTACTGGAATTGGCGTAAGTTGGTTTTCACCATTCGGTCCCTTAAAGCTTGTGCTTGCTAAACCATTGAATGAAGAAGCTAGTGATCGAACAGAAACACTACAATTCCAATTCGGACAGCAGTTTTAGTTAATGTTAAACTGTTTATTCTTTTAAGAGTAGAATACAAAGAAAGTACTTGGCGTTAGTCTGATTTTTTGGAGGTTTGAATTGAGTTATATAATTAGAACATTGTTTTTTGCGATGTTGGTTGTTTTACATGGTAGTTTAAGTGCAGCTGAAATAAAAGTTGGCTACGTTCAAGTGGATAAAATTTTAAAAGAGGCGCCACAAACGGCAGAAAGCGGTAAAAAATTAGAGCGCGAATTCAGTCCAAGATCATTGGAGTTGGATAAATTGAAAAAACAAATTACAGCCATAGAAAATGATTTAGATTCAGAAGCATTAACTTTTACCGATACTGAAAGACGTAATAAACAACGTCAGGTATCTAATCTAAAAATAGAATTCCAGCGTAAACAACGTGAGTTACGTGAAGATATTAATATACGCAAAAATGAAGAACTTTCTTTATTACAAGACCGTATCAATAATGCAGTGAAATCTGTTTCAGAAACAGATGGTTATGATTTGGTCATGTATAGTGGTGTGGCGTATGCAAGCAATAAAATTGATATTACTGATAAAGTGTTAAAGTTATTAAGTGGGAAATAGCCCATGCTTAATCCCTATGATAAACAGTTTCTCTCTTTATGACTTAGTCGACAAACTTGGTGGTGAAGTCATTGATGATAATAAAGTTGCAGTCACGCATGTCGGATCGCTGCAATATGCTGAATCTAATGCAATCAGCTTTTTCAATGATACCAAATATAATGGGTACTTAAGTTCTACAAAAGCAGCTGCGGTTATATTAAAACCTGAGCATGTATTATTAACGTCAAAACCAAAAATCATCACCAATAATCCATATGCATATTTTGCTAAAGTATCTCAGTTACTCAATCCAAAAAAAGTAAATACGCCTGGAATCCATCCTAGTGCAATTGTTCATCCATCAAGCAATGTGCCAGTTAGTTGTCATATAGCAGAAAATGTATGTATACAAAATAATGTCACATTAGGCGAACAGGTCGAAATTGGTGCTGGCAGTGTCGTTGAAAGCAATGTGATCTTGGGTGATAAAACAATACTCGAATCAAATGTCACAATCAAAAGTGACTCCATTATAGGAGAAAATTGCCATATTTTTTCAGGTGCTGTTATTGGAAATGATGGATTTGGTTACGCTGAAGAATCGAGTGCTGACAACGGCAAGCGTTGGGTTAAAATACCACAGGTAGGACGAGTAATTATTCATGCCCATGTCGATATAGGTGCAAATACAACCATTGATAGAGGTGCAATTGATGATACAGTAATCGCTGAAGGTGTGAAAATTGACAACCTAGTTCAAATTGCTCATAACTGCCGTATTGGGGCGCATACAGTGATCGCTGGTTGTGTAGGCATTGCAGGCAGTGCAATCATTGGTGAACATTGTAGGCTTGGTGGTGGTGCAATGATCTTAGGTCATCTCAATATTGTTGACCATGTGACTATCTCGCCTGGTAGTATGATTATGAGGTCGATTCAGCAATCAGGTACCTATACGGCATTAATGCCTTCTCAAGAGCATAGTGCTTGGTTAAAAACCGCTGCAAATGTTCGCCAATTAACGCAGTTAACAGATAGAGTAAAAAAAATAGAAGCAGCGCTTAATAATATAGAGAATTTAAAGAAAACTTAGAAAGACACATATGACTGACTCTGTAGATACCAGTATGAATATACATGAAATCCTAGATCACTTACCTCATCGGTATCCATTTGTTCTAATTGATCGTGTTTTATCAATGGAAGTTGGTAAGGAAATTACTGCTTTAAAAAATGTCACAGTCAATGAGCCTTTTTTCCCAGGCCATTTCCCATATCATCCAGTGATGCCAGGGGTGCTCATCGTTGAAGCAATGGCGCAAGCTGCTGCTGTTTTGTCTTTTAAAACAATGAATATCAAACCCAGTGAAGAGTCTGTCTATTACTTTGCCGGTATTGATAATGCACGTTTTAAAAAACCTGTTTCGCCTGGCGATCAAATTATTTTAAATGTAAAAATTGATCGTATCTTAAAGGGAATTTGGAAATATAAAGGGGTTGCAACAGTTGGTAATACAATTGTGGCAGAAGCAGAAATGATGTGTATTTTAAAAAATATTTAATATAGATCAATTATTTAAAAAATTACTAAAAATAGAATGAAAAATAACATACATCAAACGGCAATCATTAATCCTAAAGCAGAATTAGATACTAGCGTTGAAGTTGGCGCCTACACAATTATAGAAGCAGGTGTGAAGATAGATGCAAACACCCGTATTGGCAGTCACGCTGTGATTAAAGGGCCTACGATCATTGGAAAAAATAATAATATTTTTCAATATGTATCACTTGGGGAACAACCTCAAGATAAAAAATATAGGGACGAGCCGACAACGCTAGAAATTGGCGATAACAATACCATCAGGGAGTTCTGTACTTTTAATCGTGGCACAATACAAGATAAAGGTACAACAAAAATTGGCAATGATAATTGGATTATGGCTTATGTACATATTGCGCACGACTGCATAGTTGGAAATAATACCATCTTAGCAAACAATTCTTCTTTAGCAGGTCATGTCGATATACATGATTATGCAATTTTAGGTGGATTTACTCTTATTCATCAATTTTGCCAAATTGGCGCTCATGTGATTACCGCTGTTGGTTCTGTTGTTTTTAAAGACATACCGACTTATATAACAGCGGCTGGCTATGATGCTAAACCACATGGTATCAATTCAGAAGGCTTAAAAAGACGTGGTTTTACAACAGACGAAATTACGCATATTAAACGTGCATACAAGGTGTTATATCGCAAAGGTTTTAGCTTAGAAGATGCAAAAAAAGAGCTAGAAACGATGCATGCTGAGTGCGATAAGATTAAACTATTGTCTAATTTTCTTGAACTATCAACACGCGGCATTATCCGCTAATTTCTAAGTATGCCAAAAATTGCAATTGTGGCTGGAGAAGCCTCAGGGGACTTGCTTGGAGGGCACTTGATTGAAGCGCTCAATCAACAGCGTAGCGATTTAGAGTTTTTCGGCATTGCTGGTCCATTAATGATGCGAGAAGGTGCAAAGTCACTTTATCCAATGGAAAAGCTTTCAGTTAGGGGCTATATAGAGGTGATTAAACATCTGCCAGAGTTGATAAAGCTTAGAAAAAATCTTTTAAAGCAAGTTCTCGATGCCAAGCCAGATATTTTTATTGGTATCGATGCGCCAGACTTTAATTTTTGGCTAGAGCGAAAACTTAAAAAACAAGGAATCCCTACAATCCACTATGTTAGTCCTTCGATATGGGCATGGAGAGGAGGGCGTATTAAAAAAATAAAGCGCTCAGTTTCCCATATGTTAGCACTATTTCCTTTTGAGCCCGCTTTATATGAACAAGTGGATTTGCCAGTAACCTATGTTGGACACCCTTTGGCTGATGAACTTCCTATAAAACCAAATAAAAGCGCAACACGACAAATGCTTAAATTGGAGCAAGATGAGTTGATTATAGCGATGCTTCCTGGAAGTCGAAACTCGGAAGTGGCACAGCATGCCGAATTATTTGTAAAAACTGCTGAGCTTATTAGCCATTATCATAAAAATGTAAAGTTTTTAGTACCTCTCATTACACGACAAACACGCACAATGTTTGAAAAAGCCATTAGGATACATGCCAGTGGAGCGCTCAATATGTTGTTGTTATTTGGTCATGCTCATGATGCAATGGAGGCGGCTGATTTTGTTATTGTCGCTTCAGGCACTGCAACATTAGAAGCAGCGTTATTAAAAAAACCAATGATTATTACATATCGCATGTCTCAAGCCAGTTGGCTATTACTTAAACAAATGCACTATCTCCCATATGTGGGTTTACCAAATGTTTTGGCGAATAAATTTATCGTTCCTGAGTTGTTGCAAAACGAAGCGACTCCAGAAAAACTAGCTGAGAAAATGAATGAAATGCTTGCTGATAAAGTACACTTGAATGAAATCAATCAAACTTTTACAGAAATGCATCATACTTTAAAACAAGATTCAGCTAAAAAATCGGCTGAGGTTGTTCTTTCATATTTGCCATGATGAAACTTATTTGCGGAGTGGATGAAGCGGGAAGAGGACCTCTTGCTGGAGCCGTATATGCTGCGGCTGTTATATTAGATCCAAATCATAACATTCGTGATTTAACAGACTCCAAAAAGATAAGCGAAAAAAAACGTGACCTCTTAGCTATTGAAATAAAAGAAAAAGCGCTTGCATGGGCTATAGCAAGTAGTAGTGTTGAAGAGATAGATTCAATAAATATACTTCAGGCCAGCCTATTAGCAATGAAGCGTGCAGTTGAGCAATTGCAGCAGAATTACATTGCTGCTTTAATGTATCATTCAATTTTAGTTCAAGTTGATGGCAACAAAAGCCCAAAAATAGACTTGCCATGTGAAGCGATTGTGAAAGGAGATAGTAAAGTTAAAGCTATTTCCGCCGCCTCTATTTTAGCTAAAACAGCACGTGATGCTGCGTTATATGAACTTGATCAACAGTATCCACAATATGGATTTGCACAACACAAAGGTTACCCGACAAAGGTGCATATGCAATTGTTACAAACACATGGTGTTTCACCAGTTCATAGGCGTACTTTTGGACCAGTCAGTAAACTTCTGACGATTAAACATCAAACTTAAGCTAATAATAAAAATACTGTCGGTTTTTTGTGTAAATCTGGTAGAACTATTTTTTTCCATTCAGCAATTGATTTTGTCACAATCAATTCGTCTGGCAAGCTAATATTTTTTGCGATACATAGCTGAGTTTCATGATGGCAGTTGAGAATGATATCTTCCAACATATGTTGATTGCGGAAAGGTGTTTCTATAAATATTTGTGTTTCATTAAAACTTTTAGCTCTTTGCTCTAAAAGTTTTAATTGCTTAATTCGTTCAGCTTTATCTGTTGGCAAGTAGCCTATAAATGAAAATCGTTGCCCATTTAGACCAGATGCCATTAGGCTTAATAAAATTGAGCTAGGGCCTACTAAAGGTGCAACACGAATCCCTTTTTTATGGGCTAATGCAGCCAATTTTGCACCTGGATCAGCAATACCTGGACAACCAGCTTCTGACATCATGCCAACATCTTGACCTTTAATTAATGAAGATAACAACTCTGGAAGCGACTTATCTTCTGTATGTTTATTTAATGGTTTAAGCTTAATCTCTCGAATAGGTTTTTTATGGTTGATCACCCCTAGAAAATGCCGTGCTGTTTTCTCGTTTTCTACAATAAATTCATTCAGGTTTTGCGCAATGTTTAATACATCTGTTGGCAAAACCTGATGAATGTTGTCAGCACCCATCGTAACTGGAATAAAGTATAAAGTACCGTATTGCTGATTAATAACTGGTGTTTCCATTAATACTTCACAATCGCACGATAACTTAATGTCGTTGCGCCTTCAGCAGGAACTTTTATTTCCCATTGTGCAAGGTTGCTGTTAATTTTAGTATGCTTTTGAGTTTCAGAGAGAATATGCCAATCCCCACCAATCGGCTCTTGAACAATGACTATGACGGCTTCTTTTTTAGCGTTTTTAATGGTTATTTCATAAGCAGATTGAAACTCTCGATTTGACACTTTCTTATAGTCAGTTTGTTTTTTATCGGCAGTGACATCAAAAGCACTACCTAATTTTAAACGAACTGTTTCATTTTTAGGTATATGGTCAATTGCATCCTCACCAACAAATTGTGCATTGCCTTGGCTATCATTTTTATATACACGCATGATTCCTTTAGGTAATGGCATACCTAGCTTAGCAACTTCTTTATTTTCAAATTCAATAAAGGTATCGACCTTCATTTTCGTACCAATGTTGCCATATTGGCTATGGTAGTAATAATCTGCGCCTAATAAAACGAATGTTTTTTTAGCCGGAACCTTGCTAGCAGATAATAATGCAACTTGTTTAGTCTGATTTTCCGCAATTGTTGTAGGGTGGTTTAAACGATATAAGTGATACTCCAGCAACCCTTCTTCGACCATCGGGGCTTCAGCTTCTGCCATCATCACATTATCACGCATACTTTTTTTAATAATACTGCCAAAATTTTGTTGTACTTGATGTACATCTCCAGCAACCAATTGTAAGTTGGCATTTTCATAAGTAGCACCGCTATCATTACTCAGGGTTACCCAGCCCGACAAGTCTATAAGCGTTTCTTGATCATTGAGTTCAGCAACGTAATCAGCTTTCCAACCAAGTCCACTGGTTAAGTAACTTAACTCAACAGTTTGATTTTTAATTCCATTATTGTCGATATGTGTAATTAATGTTGGGCGATCACGTAAATTATCAGGTACATCATCATAAATGATTCTGCCTGGTATGCCCGTTTCAATACGATTGCCTATTTTTAACACAACGCCATTTTGCGCGGAAAGAACAGTTGCTTTTTCTGAAGTTTCAACACCTGATGCAGGATTTGTTTTGATGATAGTCACCATCTTTCCTACATATTTCTCTAACATTTTTGTGGGCGTTAATAAATCATAATCAAAATTTTGCTCTAATAAAGTAAAACTACCTGGCGCATTAATGCTTCTTAATAATGCCGTTTCAGGTCTAATTTGTGCACTTACATCGCGCATTGCTATCGAGTTTAGTCCTTGATTAAGCTTAATCTCACGTACATCCTTAATTAGCGCCAAGTTACTATTGTAAATTGTGACTGAAATACTTTTTTGATCATTCAGCGTACTTTTAAGCTCAGGTACACGATCAAAAGAGAAAGCTGGCATTGAGATCAAAGTACTGATTGTAAAAATCAGCAAGGTTAGCTTGTACATGATTAATCTCCAAATATTTGGGTCATTGAGAACACTATATTATGTTAACACCTTCGTTTTGTAACATAGTAATTAACTTAATTAGAGGCAAGCCAATCAAAGCATTTGGATCATCTCCTTTCATATGCTCTATAAGCGCAATGCCCAACCCTTCAGATTTAGCACTGCCTGCACAATGATATGGTTGTTCCTTAACGAGATAACTTTCAATTTGCTCATCAGTTAGCACTCTAAATTTAACTAAATAGGGCACGACATGGGATTGCATTTTGCCAGTAGCTGCATTTAATAAACATAACGCACTATGAAAAGTGACTTCTTGCCCACGCATTAACTTAAGTTGTCGTGTTGCATTTTGATGATTTAAGGGTTTGCCAAGTTGCTCACCATTCAATGTAGCCACTTGATCACAGCCAATGATTAGCGCATGTGGATACTCTTCGCCAACTTTTTTTGCTTTTTCCTTAGATAACCTTAGTGCTGTTTCTTGTGGTTTTTCACCTACAAGAATAGCTTCATCTACATGTGGAGAAACTGTATTGAAAGGAATTTGTAATCGTTGCAAAAGTTCACGCCTATAAATTGACGATGAAGCTAAAATAAGTGCTTGTTTCATAAATTAATGATTACCTACTTAATTAAATAAAAAAGTCGACAGTTGAAACTGTCGACTCTTATTAGATGTCGTTTCAATAAGTGTGTTATTGATTAATCTGGCTGAATTTCTAACAAAGATTCATCAGGGGTTACATTATCACCTTTTTGAACATTAAGCGCGACAACAGTTCCTGAAGTTGATGCTTCAATTTCATTCTCCATTTTCATTGCTTCAATAACTAATACAGCATCACCCGCTTTTACTTTATCACCAACATTTACTTTTATGGCAACAATTGTTCCTGGCATTGCAGTTGTCACACACCCTTTATGATGTGGGCGAGGACGACCACTTCCACCTGATGTTTGTTTTTTTCTTAGATGTGAACCACTTGCAACACCACCATTAGGCAATTCAATTTCACTCAGAGTCTCAACAATAACTTCTTCTGCAATCCCATCAACTGAAACATAAATAGGACGCTTTTCTTCACCTTCATGTCCTGATCCCGTTAACTTAATATGAAATGTTTCGCCATGCAATGTGACATTAAATTCATCTGGTGCAAAACGTGGACTATTCGCATGAACATCTTCTTTAGAAAGCAATGGTTCTGGTACTAATGAATTTGCATTACGTTCTTTTAAAAATGTCTCGCCAATGTCAGGAAACATTGCATAAGTCAGTATATCTTCTTCACTTTTTGCAATACGTTCAGCATCAGTCGCTAATTTAGCCATTTCAGGCTCCAATAAATCAGCTGGTCGACAAGTGATTACTTTAGCATCACCAATCGCTTGTTTTTGTATCTCAGCGTTTACAGCACCAATAGGTTTGCCGTATTGACCCAGTAAGTAATTTTTCACTTCATTAGTAATAGTTGAATAACGTTTACCGGTAAGTACATTCAAAACTGCTTGTGTACCAACAATTTGTGAAGTCGGTGTAACCAGTGGTGGATAACCCAAGTCTTGACGAACTTTTGGAATTTCTTCTAAGACAGCATTCATTTTATCTAATGAACCTTGTTCTTTTAACTGGTTACTTAAATTAGAAATCATGCCACCTGGTACCTGATTAACAAGTACGCGTGTATCTACACCAGTATAACTACTTTCAAATTGCCAGTATTTTTTACGAACTTCACGGAAATATTCACTGATTTCTTGAACAGCTCCAATATCTAAACCAGTATCATATTCAGTACCCTGCAGTGCTGCAATGATACTTTCTGTTGTTGGGTGACTGGCACCTTCACTAAATGCAGAGTTGCAAGTATCAATAATAGTTGCCCCATTTTCTACTCCGCGCAATAAATTCATACTTGCCAAACCAGAGGTTGCATGGCTGTGTAAATGAATAGGAATACTAATTGCCTGATCAAGTGCCTTAACAAGTTCAGCCGTTACTTGAGGGGTAAGTAAACTTGCCATATCTTTAATAGCAAGTGTATCGCAGCCCATTTCTTCAAGTTCTTTTGCTAAAGCTACAAAATGGGCAACATCATGTTTAGGGCTCGTTGTATAGCTAATTGTTCCTTCTGCCACTTTGTTGGCTTTTTTTACTGCATCAATTGATGTTTTAAGGTTTCTCAGATCATTCATCGCATCAAAAATACGGAAAACATCCACACCATTATCAGCAGATTTCTGCACAAAAGCTTGTACAACATCATCAGAATAATGGCGATATCCAAGGAGGTTTTGACCACGAAGCAACATTTGAATTTGACTATTGGGCAATGCTTTTCGTAATTTAACAAGACGTTCCCATGGATCTTCTTTTAAAAATCGAACACAAGCATCAAATGTGGCACCGCCCCATGCTTCTAAAGACCAAAAACCAACGTTGTCCAATTTAGAGCAAATAGGTAGCATGTCATCGGTACGTAAACGCGTCGCGATTTTGCATTGATGTCCGTCTCGTAAAACTAATTCTGTAATGTTAATTTTTTTCATGGTTAAACTCTTTATTAATTAATGCTTAAATACCATTATGTGCTGCAATTGCTGCTGAAATAGCAGCGGCAATTAACTCTGGTGGAAGCTCTACTGCATAGTTTGTTAGTTCTGGATGTGACTCAACAAAGCTAGTGTCAAATTTACCTAATCTAAAATCAGGATGATTTAAAATTTCTTGATAATAAGGAATTGTTGTTTTTACACCATATACTTCCATATCACCCAATGCACGTTTACCTCGCTCTACAACTCGTTCCCAATCTAAGGCCCAAACAGTTAGCTTTGCACACATTGAATCGTAGTAGGGCGGAATAACATAGCCAGAGTATATCGCTGCATCCATTCTAACGCCTGGCCCGCCAGGTGAATAATAACGTGTAATCTTACCAAAGCTAGGTAAAAAGTTATTTTTAGGGTCTTCAGCGTTAATACGAAACTCCATAGCAAAACCACGATAAGCAATCTCACTCTGCTTGTATCTGAGAGCAAGACCAAATGCAATTCTTATTTGTTCTTGCACAATATCAACCCCAGTAATGGATTCGGTAATGGTATGTTCTACCTGAAGCCGTGTATTCATTTCCATAAAATAGAAACGATTTTCAACATCTAATAAAAATTCAACCGTACCAGCATTTCTGTAGCCAACCGCTTTTGCAGCCTTCACAGCTAGGTTTCCAATATGCTCGCGCTGCGTTTTAGATAATTGTGGTGATGGTGCAATCTCTATTAGCTTTTGATTACGTCGTTGAATTGAACAATCTCGTTCGAATAAATGAATAGCATTACCTTTGCTATCAGCCAGTATTTGCACTTCAATATGTTTAGGGTTGACAATACATTTTTCTAAGAAAACTTCTGGTTTACCAAACGCCTTGCTGGCCTCTGAGATCACACGTTCGTAGTTGGTTAACAATTCTTTCTCGGATTCACAACGTCTGATGCCACGGCCACCACCACCATTTGTCGCTTTCAGCATTACTGGGTATCCTATATTTCTTGCTAACGCAACTGCCTCATCAAGATTTTTTAAGTTGCCATCACTGCCCGGGGTACAAGGGATACCTGCTTTAGTCATCGCGGTACGTGCTTGTACTTTATCGCCCATTTGTCGAATGACGGCAGCACTAGGCCCAATAAATGCGATGCCACGTTTGGCGCAAATTTCGGCTAACTCTGGATTTTCTGATAAGAAACCATAACCTGGATGCAATGCATCACAACCAGCTGCTGTTGCAATATTGACTATATTATGAGCATTTAAATAACCTGCTACAGGATCAGATCCTAGACTATAAGACTCATCTGCTTTTTTAACATGTAGCGCTCTTCTGTCTGCGTCTGTGTAAATAGCGACTGATTTGATGCCCATCTCGGAACAGGCTCGTACTATACGTACGGCAATCTCACCTCGATTTGCTATAAGAATTTTTTTGAACACACTAACGCCTTATGATGAATTTCAAACCTGCTAATTGTAACACGCTGCCTCTTTCTGCAAAACATTAAAACGAGTAAAATGATTGGTGTGACTAAACTTTGAGGATGACCTAAATACATGAATCCTACGATAATAAATAATCTTGATGTAGCAAATAATCAAACCGAACTAAATGGCGAGATTGCTGTTGGAGATTGTGACAGGTTGGCTAATGTTTTATTCAACGCCAATGATCATGGACAACCAATTCGTTACCAAATGCAAGGTCTAAAAGGTAAATATCATTTACCGAGCTTAAATTTAATGATTAAAGCTAGTTTAGTAACTACTTGTCAACGATGTTTAGATCCGTTGCCAATTGAAATGAAGCTAAGTTTTGACTATGTACTAAGCGAGTCTGAACCAGAATCTTTTAATGGAGATGAAGAGGTTGATTGGTTAGAAGTGTCTCGTGAAATGAATGTAAATAATCTTATAGAAGATGAGTTGCTCATGGCCATCCCTTTAGCACCAACGCATGATTACAAATGTAAATCTAGTCAGTTTGAAAGTGGCGAAAAACACAATCCATTTAGTGCTTTAAAAGATCTGATTCGTTAAGGTTGTGCCAGATTTCGATACTATTCTTCTATTTTTCATGATTTCAGTTTACATAAATACTAAAAATAGATTATTATTATAGATTAGCTATTTAGAGCATAATTATTATTCATAATCTAACTAGTAGACTCAATTTTAAGCTTGGAGCATTAGCATGGCAGTTCAACAAAACAAAAAGTCACCGTCAAAACGTGGTATGCATCGTTCACATGATTCTTTAGTGAATCCTGCGTTAGCGGTTGAGCCAACAACTGGTGAAACACATTTACGTCACCACGTAAGCCCAACTGGCTTTTATCGTGGCCGTAAAGTGATGGCAACAAAAGGCGATTAATTCATTTTTGGCGTGATTAATTTTTAAAGCTAATTATTAATCGCAAAAGCACGCCGCGACTTTAAAAAGCGCGGCGTTTCTTTTTAAATCAAGTTAAGCCGATATTGACAATACCTTTATCCTCACATCAAAATGCATCTTAACCAACAATTGGCAGACAATTTTTAATGGATATCACGATAGCAATTGACGCGATGGGCGGCGACCACGGGCCGCATGTAACTGTTCCAGCTGCATTAAAAGCGCTTTCAGAAGATAATCAATTGAATATAGTGTTGGTTGGATTGGAAGATGCAATTCAAGCTGAGTTAAAAGCACATAAAGCCTCACCAAACCCACGATTACGTATTCATCACGCAAGTGAAGTAGTCTTGATGGATGAATCACCTCAAAGCGCACTAAAAAACAAAAAAGACTCATCGATGAGAGTTGCGATTAATTTAACCAAAACGGGTGAAGCAAATGCATGTGTCAGTGCTGGTAATACGGGCGCGCTCATGGCGACAGCAAGATTTGTGCTAAAAATGTTGCCTGGCATTGAGCGCCCAGCGATTGCATCAGCATTACCATCAGAAAAAGGTAACACCTACATGCTTGACTTAGGTGCGAATGCTGATTGTACTGCTGAGCATTTATTACAATTTGCCGTTATGGGCGCCATGCTAGTGAGTTGTGTTGAACATAAGGAAAATCCAACCATTGGTTTGCTTAATATAGGATCTGAAGATATTAAGGGGAATGAAACCGTTAAAAAGGCTGGCGAATTGTTAAAAGAAAGTCATCTTAATTTCTATGGCAATATTGAAGGCGATGATATTTTCAAAGGCACAACAGATCTCGTCGTTTGTGATGGTTTTGTTGGGAATGTATCCCTTAAAACAATGGAAGGTTTAGCCCATATGATGGGTAAATTCTTAACGCAAGAGTTTAAGAGAAGTTGGCTTACAAAAATGATGGCGCTAGGTGCATTGCCAGTGCTAAAAGCTTTTAAAAAGCGATTAGATCCTAGATGTTATAATGGCGCAAGCTTTCTTGGCTTACGTGGAATTGTTGTTAAAAGTCACGGCGGTGCAGATGATTTTGGTTTTTATCACGCAATCCATGTGGCTATTGAAGAGGCCAGAAATGGTGTATTGCAGCGCATCTCTGAACAGTTGGAAATTGAACATATTCAAAGTAATGCATTAGAAGAAATAACATTAAAAAACGCTAGCCAATAAAATATGACATATTCAAGAATCGCAGGTACTGGAAGCTATTTACCAGAAAAAATACTTTCAAATAAAGATTTGGAAGACATGGTCGATACGACCGATGAGTGGATTTTTAGTCGCACAGGTATTCGCGAAAGACATATCGCAGCAGAAGGTGAATTGACAAGCGATATTGCGACTGCCGCTGCAAAAAACGCAATATCAAGTGCTGGTATTGATGTCAATCAAATAGATTTAATTATTGTTGCCACAACTACGCCAGACAAAATTTTTCCAAGTGTTGCAACAGTAGTCCAAAGAAAGTTAGGTGTTTCAAATTGCCCAGCATTCGATATACAAGCAGTTTGCAGCGGTTTTGTCTACGCGTTAAGTATAGCGAATAATTTCATAAAAACTAGCACTAGTAAATGTGCATTAGTGATTGGTGCAGATACGTTTTCACGTATTACGGACTATACGGACAGAAGCAACTGCATCTTATGGGGTGACGGTGCAGGTGCTGTTATTCTTCAAGCCTCTGAAGAACAAGGCATTATTTCTACGCACATTTATGCTGATGGTAATTATGAGAATATGTTACATGTACCTCGTAATCAACAAGGTAAAGATACAGTAGTGATGGAGGGTAGCGCTGTTTTTAAAATGGCAGTCAATACGCTTGACCAGATTGTTGACGAAACTTTATTGGCTAATAATATGCAAAAATCAGATATTGATTGGCTTGTGCCACATCAAGCGAATATCCGCATTCTGCAAGCAACAGCAAAAAAATTAAACATGAGCATGGATAAAGTCGTTGTGACAGTTGATAAACACGGCAATACTTCCGCTGCATCAATTCCGCTTGCCTTAGATGTTGCTGTAAGAGATGGCAGAATTAAGCGCGGCGAAGTCTTGTTAATGGAAGCGTTTGGTGGTGGATTTACTTGGGGATCTGCATTGGTGAAATATTAGAAATATCTTTATTAATCAATAATTAAAATTATTTTATTAAGGTAGTTTATGACAAAAACAGCATTATTTTTTCCAGGACAAGGCTCTCAATCCGTCAATATGATGACTGGCTTTGAGGGAATTGCAATCATTAAAGAAACATTTAATGAAGCATCAGATCTCTTAGGCGTAGATTTTTGGGCCATGATAACCGAAGAAAATACCTTACTTAACCAAACTCAACATACGCAACCGTTGATGTTAGCGGCTGGTGTAGCAACATGGCGTGTATACCAAATTATGAAAGGTGTAGTCCCAGAATTTATGGCAGGACACAGCTTGGGTGAATATTCAGCGCTAGTTGCTTCAGAAGCTATCTCATATGCAGATGCACTTCCACTTGTTAAATTTAGAGCTGAAGCAATGCAAAATGCAGTTCCTGAGGGCGTGGGCGCAATGGCTGCTATTTTAGGTTTAGAAGATGATGTAGTGAATGCAGTTTGTATTGAAAGCGCAAAAGGAGAAATCTTGTCTGCAGTTAATTTAAACTCTCCCGGACAAGTCGTTATTGCCGGTAATAAATCAGCCGTAGACCGAGGTATGATGCTTGCAAAAGAAAAAGGTGCTAAACGTGCCATACTGTTACCTGTAAGTGTGCCTTCTCATTGTGCGTTAATGAAACCAGCAGCCGAGCAACTGAAAAGTTATCTAGAAGGAATGCAAATTAATGCGCCAAAAGTTCCTGTTATCCATAATGCAGATGTCGTTTCATATAGTGAACCTGCGAAAATAAAAGATGCTTTAGTACGTCAACTATATTCACCTGTACGTTGGGTAGAAACAGTCAAGCTTCTTCATAAAATGCAAATTAATAAGACCGCAGAATGTGGTCCAGGGAAAGTACTTGCAGGTCTTACAAAGCGAATCGCAGCTGATATGACATGTACTGGATTAGTCAGCATTGATGCCATTGTCGAATATAAATCATAATTCTATTTTAAATTTTCAAAGGTTAATTTATGTTATTGACAAATGAAATTGCGTTAGTAAGTGGTGTAAGCCGAGGTATAGGTGCCGCAATTGCGAAAACACTAGGTCAGCAAGGTGCTGTAGTCATTGGAACTGCTACATCAGAGTCTGGTGCTATAACAATAACGACAGCACTTCAAGAAGCTGGGATTAAAGGAAAAGGATTTGCTTTAGATGTAAATGATGCTGAGCAAATTGAACAAGTACTGAAAGCCATTACTGCAGAATATGGTGCTGTAACACTATTAGTGAATAATGCTGGTATTACAAAAGATACACTTATGATGCGAATGAATGATGAAGATTGGGATGCTGTCATTTCAACCAACTTAAGTTCAGTCTATCGAATGAGTAAAGCGGTATTAAGACCAATGATGAAGGCTAGAAGTGGTCGAATTATTAGCATTTCGAGCGTTGTAGGACATATGGGTAATGCGGGGCAAACAAATTATGCGGCTGCAAAAGCGGGAATGACTGGCTTCACCAAGTCATTAGCAGCTGAAGTGGGTAGTAGAGGCATTACCGTTAATTGTGTTGCACCAGGCTTTATAGAAACTGATATGACGGCAGAGTTGCCTGAAGATATTAAGAGTCAGATGCTAGCACGCATTCCATTAAATCGACTTGGACAAGTCAATGAGATTGCTGCAACAGTGTCATTTCTTGCTTCACCATCAGCTGCTTACATTACTGGAGAAACAATCCACGTTAATGGTGGCATGTACATGGCTTAAAAAGTAATAAATAATTTTTTTGTATTCCTGCAGACTTTTGCTAGAATACGCACTTAGCTGAACAAGCTAATTTTTAATCAAAGGGGTAAATGGATGTCTGACATCGAACAACGTGTAAAAAAAATCGTTTGTGAACAATTAGGTTCAAGCGAAGCTGACGTACAAAACACATCATCTTTTGTGGATGATTTAGGTGCTGATTCACTAGATACAGTTGAATTAGTGATGGCTTTAGAAGAGGAGTTTGATACTGAAATTCCAGATGAAGAAGCGGAAAAAATTACAACAGTACAACTTGCAATTGATTACATCAACGCAAACCTCAAATAAATTCAAATGCATTAGCCCTTGTAAGAGGGCTAGTTTCTAATTATGTCTAAACGTAGAGTCGTTATAACTGGCTTAGGTGTTGTCTCACCCATAGGAACAGGGGTATCAACAGCTTGGAAGAATTTAATTGCTGGTAAATCTGGTATCAGTCGTATTACAAAATTTGACCCCAGTGTTTTTGCTTGCCAAATTGCTGGAGAAGTAGATGATTTTAATGTTGAAGATTTCATGTCTGCTAAAGAAGCCAGACGAATGGATACATTCATTCAATACGGCATGGCAGCAGGGATAGAGGCTTTTAAAGACAGTGGGTTAGAAGTCACTGAAGAAAATGCCGAGCGTATTGGCGTTGAAATTGGTTCTGGTATTGGTGGTCTTGGTACGATTGAGGAAACTAACGACAGCTTTGATGCTGGAGGCCCTCGCAAGATTTCACCTTTCTTCATTCCAGGTACAATTATTAATATGATTTCTGGTAACTTAAGTATTATGCTTGGCCTTAAAGGGCCAAACGTAGCAGTAGTGACAGCCTGTACAACTGGTACACATTGTATTGGTGATGCGGCTAGAATGATTGAATATGGTGATGCAGATGTCATGATTGCGGGCGGTGCTGAAGCTGCCATTACAGAATTAGCAATTGGCGGATTCTCTTCTGCAAAAGCGTTATCAACGCGTAACGATGACCCATTAACAGCAAGCCGTCCTTGGGATCAAGGCCGTGATGGCTTTGTGATGGGTGAGGGCGCTGGTGTAATGGTGCTTGAGGAGTATGATCATGCTAAAGCTCGCGGTGCAAAAATCTATGCAGAGCTTGCTGGCTATGGCATGAGTGCTGATGCATATCATATGACTGCACCAAGTATGGATGGGCCACGTCGATCGATGGTTAATGCATTAAAAAATGCAGGAATTAATGGTGATCAAGTGAGCTTTATGAATGCGCATGGTACATCAACACCACTTGGTGATATAAATGAATCAAATGCAATAAAAGCAGCTTTTGGAGAGCATGCATATAAACTGGTTGTAAACTCAACCAAATCAATGACTGGGCATTTATTAGGCGGTGCTGGCGGTTTAGAGTCTGTTTTTACTGTTTTATCTGTATATAACCAAATCTCACCACCAACTATCAATATTTTTGATCAAGACCCTGAGTGTGATTTAGATTATTGTGCAAATACCGCTCGTGATGTCAAAATTGAATATGCGTTAAAAAATAATTTTGGTTTTGGTGGAACGAATGGCTCTTTATTATTTAAAAAAGTTTAATTCTCCATTTTAATTAAAAGCCTGTGCAATCATTGACACAGGCTTTTTTGTTCTTAAAGGCTATGGTTTAATAGCTGCTATGAAAATGAATCATCCAATCCTTATTAATGGAAACTTTAATGCTGCTATTTCAGCGTTAGATAGAGGTTTTGCATACGGAGACGGGGTGTTTAGAACCATTAAGGTCGTTAATGGGATACCTGAGCATTGGCCATTACATTATCAAACATTAGTAAAAGATTGCAGTGCGTTAGGTATTGTCTGCCCAAGCGCCGATCTATTGATGAATGATTTCGAACGCTTAGCCACTGCTGAAGACACAAAGTCAGTAGTTAAAGTGATTGTTACACGTGGGGAGGGCGAAAGAGGGTACAAACCACCAGCGATTACAGCGCCAAATCGCGTTATGATTAAATCATCTTTTCCCAGCTATCCAAATGCTAATTCTATTACGGGAGTAAAGCTACACCTTTGTGAAACGCGGATTAGTCATCAACCCAAACTAGCTGGCATAAAGCATTTGAATCGCCTAGAAAATGTATTGGCACGTATGGAGTGGCAAGAGCCAAACATAACTGAAGGATTGATGTTGGATAATGTTGGGCATGTGATTGAGTGTACTGCGGCCAATATATTTGCTCGCTTTGGAAAGACACTTGTAACCCCTAAACTTGATTTATGCGGGGTAGCAGGTATTACTCGACAACAAATACTATCTCACGCCAATTCATTGAATTTAAAACCATCAGTTGAAACAATTCAGTTAAATCAGTTACTAGAAGCGGATGAGGTCATTATTTGCAATAGTTTATTCGGTGTTTGGCAAGTAGTTGAATTAGCTGAAAAAAAATGGTCAAAACAAGATTTAGATAAAACAATAATGAAGGCAATTAGTTGATGATGCGATTAATTAAAGTTGCTCTAGTGACAATTTTGCTAGTAACAATTAGCCTTATTGGTTGGATAGTCTATTATGCAAAAACGCCACTTTATATTCCGAGTGTATCCCAAGAGATTAACATTAAAGAGAATAGCGGGCTATCAAGCATCGCAAACCAACTTGTTGACCAAGGTGTAATAAAGCACAAGCTCTCTTTTATCATCATCGCTCGCACCCTTGGTAAGGAATCGTCATTACAGGCAGGAGATTATTCCCTTAATAGTAATTTAACCCCTTATGATTTATTGCTAGCACTTAATAAAGGGCAGGCAACGCAGGCTAAGATTACATTTATTGAAGGAAAAACTTTTAAAGAAATGTTGGCAAAACTTCATGCTAATCCAGCAGTAAAACAAACAACACAACATCTTTCCAATCAAGAAATTATGGCGTTAGTAGACCCTTTAAAGCATCACCCTGAAGGGCTGTTTTTTCCAGATACTTACTACTTTGATCGAGGAACAAAAGATATTGTGCTATTAAAACGGGCATACGAAGTAATGATGCGAAAGTTAGATAAGGCATGGCAAAATAGAGCGCAAGATTTGCCATATAAAAATAGCTATGAAGCGTTGATTATGGCTTCTATCGTTGAGAAAGAAACAGGAAAAGCTTCTGAGAGACCGATGATTGCAGGTGTTTTTGTAAACCGACTCAAAATAGGCATGCGTTTACAAACCGATCCAACTGTTATTTATGGTATGGGCGATCAATTTGATGGGAATATTCGCCGTAAAGACTTACGAAAAGACACAATCTATAACACTTATACACGTTATGGTTTGCCGCCAACGCCAATTGCAATGCCAAGTTTAGCTGCAATTGAAGCCGCATTAAGCCCTGCTAAAACAAAAGCATTATATTTTGTAGGCAAGGGGGATGGTAGCCATGAATTCTCTAATTCTTTGGTTGCCCACAACCGAGCTGTGGCAAAATATCAACTTAAACGATAAAAAAGCTTAAGAGTATTACTTTGAAACAAAAACTAGGCAAGTTTATTACATTAGAAGGTATGGATGGGGCGGGTAAAAGCACGCATATCCCAAATATCGTCAAACAAATTCAAGACACAGGGAAAAAAGTGATTTGCACTCGTGAACCTGGTGGTACTCCATTAGGTGAGTCGCTTAGAGAATTACTCTTACATCAACCAATGCATCCTGAAACAGAAACATTATTAATGTTTGCAGCGAGGAGGGAGCATATTGCTAATGTAATATTGCCTGGTATAGCGAATGGTGACTATGTGCTTTCTGATCGCTTTACAGATGCAACCTATGCTTATCAAGCAGGGGCAAAAGCGGTTGCACTAGAAAAAATTAGTCTATTAGAGTCATGGGTCCAAGATGATTTGCAACCAGATATGACGATTTTGTTTGATGTCCCAGTGGCGATTAGTATGAAACGCTTAGCATTAGCAAGAACACCAGATAAATTTGAACGTGAAGATGAAGTTTTTTTTGAAAAAATACGCAATACTTATTTAGAAAGAGCAAGTAAAGATCCATCACGTTTTCGGATTATTGACGCTGACAAACCATTAGAAGATGTAAAGTTAGAAGTTAAAGTAATAGTTGAAGAGTTTCTATTAAATAATTAATATTATTATGTATTCATGGCAAAATTTACAATGGACTAAAGTGATGCAACGTAAAAATTCGTTGCCTCATGCTATCTTATTGCGAGGCCGTTCTGGCATTGGTAAGTTTGATTTTGCTATCAACTTGTCAAATGCATTGTTGTGCAAAGAACCAGACCATTTTCAAATGGCATGTGGTCATTGTTCAAGTTGCTTGTGGTTAAAAGAAGGTGCTCACCCCGACTTCAAACTCATCACCTCTGAGGATGATTATGATTCTGAAGGTAACATTAAAAAAAATTCGACTAAAAGAATTATTATCACTATTGCTCAGATAAGGCAGCTTTATGATTATTTAAGTTTATCTACGCATCAAGTTGCAGGTTTTCGAGTTATCGTTATTTCACCAGCGGAAGCGCTTAATTTGGCAGCAGCTAATGCATTACTTAAAATGTTAGAAGAGCCGCCTTCAAATACCATTTTTTTGTTGGTTTCGAGTCAACCACAACAATTATTACCAACCATTATTAGCCGATGTCAGGTGATAGACATGCCAATTCCATCAAAAAACAATGCCATAGAGTGGTTGAATGCGCAAGGCGTCAATCAGCCTGAAGTAGCATTGCAATATGCAGGTGGAGCGCCTTTGGATGCACTGCGTTTACAAGATCAAATCAGCTCAAATGATAAAGTGATTAAGCAGTTGTCACTAGGGGGAAAGTTAGATCCATTTAATGCAGCACAATTGTTTTTGAGCTTAGGCATGAGTCGCGCGATTAATGTGATTCAAAAGTGGACGTTTGATTTGGTAAGCTTTAAACTCGTACATAAATTACATTATCACGCGGAATATGAGCGTGCTTTGCAAGAACTCAGTAAAAGCGTAAACTTAAGCGGTTTATTACTCTTTGAGAGACAGCTCAATGAAGCAAAAAAAGCGGCTAATCACCCATTGAGTAATGAAATGCAATTAGAAAATATATTGTTACAATATACGCATGTATTTAATACATAGTATCTAATGATTAAATTTGAAAGAAATTAACAGTGAGTCTAGACGCAAATACGGATCAGCTAGCTGCAAATAAACCAGGGGTGCTTTCTTTGGCAATTAAAGAAAAAGCGGCATTATTTACTGCTTATATGCCCTACATCAAAGGTGGCGGGTTATTTATTCCTACCAACAAGAACTTTAACATTGGCGATGAAGTATTTATGCTGCTCAGTTTGATTGAGGATCCAGTTAAGCTTAAGGTTGTTGGTAAGGTTGTTTGGATATCGCCAGCACCACATAATGGACGTCCACAAGGAATAGGTGTTCAGTTTAGTGAAAAAGACGGTGGTATTGATGTTAAAAATAAAATTGAATCAATTTTAGGTGGGGCGCTAAAATCAGATCGTGCCACTCATACAATGTAGTTTATGTTTGTAGATTCGCATTGCCATCTTAACTTTCCAGAACTTTCAGAAAATATTCAATCTGTCAGGCAACTCATGCATGATGAAGCAATCAGCCATGCGTTATGTGTCTCGGTTACATTAGATAAATTTCCTGAGGTATTAAGCCTTGCTGAACAATATGAAAACTTTTATGCGTCCGTTGGGGTGCATCCAGATTACGAAGATATACAAGAACCAACGGTTGAAGAGTTAGTCAAGCTAGCAGATAACCCTAAGGTCGTAGCCATAGGCGAAACGGGGCTTGATTACTTTCGACTTAAAGGTGATTTAGAATGGCAACGTGAGCGTTTTCGTACGCATATTAGAGCAGCGGTGATTACTCAAAAGCCATTAATCATTCATACAAGAAATGCTGTTACTGATACACTCAATATTATGCGTGAAGAGGGTGTAGAAAGAGTGGGTGGAGTATTGCACTGTTTTACCGAGAGTTTAGAAATGGCGCTCTCAGCAATTGAACTTGGCTTTTATATATCATTTTCGGGCATTGTTACTTTTAAAAATGCTAAAGAACTAAAAGAAGTCGCAAAAACCATCCCACTTGATCGGATGTTAATTGAAACGGATTCACCTTATCTTGCCCCTGTGCCATATCGTGGAAAAATGAATCAACCAGCATATGTTAAATACGTTGCGCAAGAAATTGCCAATCTAAGAGGCATAGACATTGAAGAAGTCGCAAAAGCAACCACTGAAAACTTCTTTAAACTATTCAAACAAGCTAATAGCAACAATTTATGCAGTTAACGATACTCGGTGCAGGTTCTAGTGCCGGCACGCCTGCAATCGGTTGTACCTGTACAACATGCACATCATCTAACCCAAAAAACAATAGAACACGCTGCTCCAGTATCATCACGCTAGCATCAGGTAAAAATATTCTTATCGATACTGGCCCTGATTTACG